>NZ_JACHMZ010000001.1:1455833-1821666 GCF_014205165.1 Micromonospora carbonacea
ACGAGTCCTTGGCGCGGGCCCGCAGCTTGGCGACCTTGGTGACGTCCACCTCGACGACCGTGGTGAGCTGCGCCATCTCGTGCAGCGACTGCTGCATCCGCTTGGCGATCGTCGCCCGGATCCGGGGCAGCTTCTCGGTGGTGCCGCGCTTCGCGCTCGGCTGCGGCTTCGCGGCCGGCTTCGCCGGTGCCGCCGCGGCGGCGGGCTGCGCCGCCGGTGCCGGCGCCGCCTTCGCCGCCTTGGCCTTCTCGGCGGCCTCCAGGACGTCCTGCTTGCGGATGCGGCCACCCACGCCGGTGCCCTTGACCGAGGCGAGCTCGACGCCGTGCTCGGCGGCGAGCTTGCGGACCAGCGGGGTCACGTAACCGGCGGCCTCCTCGCCGCCGCCCTGGGCGGGCGCGCTCGGGCGGGCCGGGGTGGCGGTCGGCGCGGGCGGCTGCGCCTGCTGCTCGGCCTGGGCCGGCTTGGCGGCGGTCTCGGCCTCGGCCGCCGGCTCGTTGTAGGACGAACCCGGGGTCGGCTCCTCGGCCTTGGCGGCCGGGGCGGCCTCGGCCTTCGGCTCCGGCGCGGGCTCGGCCTTGGGCTCCGGCTTCGGCTCGGCCTTCGGCTGGGCCGGGGCGGCGCCGGCCGCGCCGACGACCGCCAGGTCGGCCCCGACGGCGGCGGTCTCGTCCTCGGCGACCTTGATCTCCAGCAGCGTGCCGGCGACCGGGGACGGGATCTCCGTGTCGACCTTGTCGGTGGAGACCTCCAGCAGGGGCTCGTCGACCTCGACGGTGTCGCCGACCTGCTTGAGCCAGCGGGTGACGGTGCCCTCGGTGACGCTCTCGCCCAGGGCGGGCATCTTCACCGGGGTGCCCTCGCCCGCCGGGGCCGGGGCGGCCTCGGCGGCCGGCGGCTCCTCGGCGGCCGGCTGCTCCGCCTCGGCCTGCGGCTCGGCGGCGGCCTCGGCAGCCTCCTCGGCCGGCTCCTCCTGCGGCGCGGCTCCGCCACCACCGGCGGACTCGCCCTCGCCGGCGATGACGGCCAGCTCGCTGCCCACCTCGGCGGTCTCGTCCTCGCCCACCACGATCCGGCTCAGCACGCCCGCCGCCGGGGACGGGATCTCCGTGTCGACCTTGTCCGTCGAGACCTCGAGCAGCGGCTCGTCGACCTCGACGGTGTCACCCTCCTGCTTGAGCCAGCGGGTGACGGTGCCCTCGGTGACGCTCTCGCCGAGCCGAGGCATGGTGACCGATACCGGCATCTTCTAAGACTCCTTCTTCCCCTGGTGCGATCTCGCCCGTCTGCCGCCGGACGCCGCGGAATGAGTTCTCGATCAGGCGTGCGCGTGCAGCGGCTTGCCGGCGAGGGCGAGGTGCGCCTCGCCCAGGGCCTCGTTCTGGGTCGGGTGGGCGTGCACGAGCTGCGCCACCTCGGCCGGGTACGCCTCCCAGTTGTAGATGAGCTGCGCCTCGCCGACCAGCTCGCCGACCCGCGCGCCGACCATGTGCACGCCGACGACGGGGCCGTCCTCGACCCGGACCAGCTTGATGAAGCCGGCGGTCTTGAGGATCTGGCTCTTGCCGTTGCCGCCCAGGTTGTAGTTGTACGTCTTGATCTTGTCGGCGCCGTACTGCTCCTTGGCCTTCGCCTCGGTGAGGCCGACCGACGCCAGCTCGGGGTCGCAGTAGGTGACCCGGGGGATGCCGGCCTCGTCGATCACGGCCGGGTTCTGGCCGGCGATCTCCTCGGCGACGAAGATGCCCTGCTGGAAGCCCCGGTGGGCGAGCTGGAGGCCGGGCACGATGTCGCCGACCGCGTAGACGTTCGGCACGCCGGTGCGCAGCCGCTCGTCGGTCAGCACGTACCCGCGGTCCATCCGGACGCCCTGCTCCTCGTAGCCGAGGTCGGCGGTGTTCGGGCCGCGGCCCACGGCGACCAGCAGCAGCTCGGCCTCGACGGTCTCGCCGCCGGCGATGGTGACCTTGACGCCGTTGTCGGTCTTCTCGACCTTCTCGAACGGCTTGCCCACCTTGAAGTTGATCTTCCGCTTGCGGAACGCCCGCTCCAGCGCCTTCGACGACTCCTCGTCCTCGGCGGCGACCAGCCGGGGCAGCGCCTCGACGATCGTCACGTCCACGCCGAAGGACTTCCACACGCTGGCGAACTCGACGCCGATCACGCCGCCGCCCAGCACGATCGCCGAGGACGGGACCCGGTCCAGGACGAGCGCGTGGTCGCTGGTGATGATCCGCTCGCCGTCGACCTCCAGGCCGGGCAGGCTCTTCGCGTACGAGCCGGAGGCCAGCACGACGTTGCGGCCGGTGTACCGCTTGCCGTCGACCTCGACGGCGTTCGGGGCGACCAGCCGGCCGTGGCCCTCGACGATGGTGATCGCCTTGTTGCCCTTGAGCATCCCCTGGAGGCCCTTGTAGAGGCGGGAGATCACGCCGTCCTTGTAGGCGTTGACGCCGGCCATGTCGATGCCGACCAGCTCGGCCTTCACGCCGAACTGCTCCGACTCCCGGGTGGAGTCGGCGATCTCGGCGGCGTGCAGCAGGGCCTTCGTCGGGATGCACCCGTTGTGCAGGCAGGTCCCGCCGAGCTTGCCCTTCTCGACCAGCGCCACGGTCAGGCCCAGCTGGACGGCGCGCAGGGCGGTCGCGTAGCCGCCGCTGCCACCTCCGAGGATGACGATGTCGAAGGTCGCTTCGTTCGGCTCGCTCACGTCCAACTCCCAGTTCGCGTCACTGCATCGGGGGTCACGGCAGGGGTGGCACGGACAGACCCCACCTCGGTCATCTTGTCACCACCGCGTACCGGGCGCGTAGTGAGGTGCCCAACGACACGTCCCCGACACGTACGCTTGGCACCGGTTTCGATCGCGGATGTGGGGGAGACGGGCGGTGGCGCTGTTCCGACGACGCAAGAAGGCGCGCCCGGCGGGGTCCGACCGCGCGCCCGACCGCGCCGATCTCGACCACCTTGCGAACTTCGTCCGCACCCGGCGGGGGGTCGAGGCGTTCATCGAGCCCCGCACCACCGTCACCGAGACCACGGTGATCCTCATCGCCGACGACGGGGAGTGGACCCGCCGGCGCGTCGACGGCCCCGAGGGGGCCCGCCGGTTCGCCCACAAGCTGGCCATCCCGATCTACGACGTGCGGCTCATGGGCTACCCGCAGCGGATGCGGGACTACAACGAGCGCCGCAAGCGCCGCCCCGAGCTGTACTGAGCCGCCGCCCCGAGCTGCGCTGAGCCGCCGCTCCGGCCCTGTGCCGCGCGGCGGAGGGCCCCCACCGGGCGGGGGGACCCTTCCGCGCGACCGCGTCAGCCGTTGGCGGCGACGTCCTCCACCAGGTGCACGAGGGTACGCACCGGAACCCCCGTGCCGCCCTTGGTCCAGTAGCCGGTCGCCTCACCCGAGTGGTAGCTGGGGCCGGCGATGTCGAGGTGCGCCCAGGCCACGTCGTCGGTGACGAACTCGCGCAGGAACACCCCGCCCTGCAACATGTGCCCCGCCCGGTCCATCCCGGCGTTGACCTGGGAGATGTCGGCGACGTCGGACTCCATGCCCTTGCGCACCTCGTCGGGCAGCGGCATCGGCCAGGCCGGCTCGCCGACCGCGTCGCCGGCCGCCCGGACCCGCTCGCACAGCTCCGGGGTGCCCATCACGCCCGAGATCCGCTTGCCCAGCGAGACCACCTGCCCGCCGGTGAGGGTGGAGACCTCGAACAGGTAGTCGGCGCCGTCCTCGCAGGCCCGCGCCATGGCGTCGCCCAGGACCATCCGGCCCTCGGCGTCGGTGTTGAGCACCTCCACCTTCTTGCCGTTGTACATGGTGATCACGTCGCCCGGCCGGTAGCTCGTGCCCGACGGCATGTTCTCGGCCATCGGCAGGTAGCCCGTCACCGTCACCGCCGGCTTCAGCGCGGCGATCGCCAGCATGGCCGCGCCGACCGCCGCCGCGCCGCCCATGTCGGACTTCATCTCCCACATGCCCTGCGCCGGCTTGATCGAGATGCCGCCGGTGTCGAAGGTGATGCCCTTGCCGACCAGCGCCACCCGCTTGCCGCTGCTCCCGCCCTCGGGCGTGTAGGTGAGCTTGACCAGGCGCGGCGGGGCCTCCGAGCCCTGCCCGACGGCCAGGATGCCGCCGTAGCCGCCGGCCGCCAGGGCCGCCTCGTCGAGCACCTCGACGGCGAGCCCGGCCGCGCGGGCCGCCTCGGCCACCGCGTCGGCGAACCCCGGCGGGCGCAGCAGGTTCGGGGCCATGTTGACCCAGTCGCGGGTCAGCCGGACCGCGCCCGCCACCGCGTGCGCCCGCTCGATCTCGGCGCGGGCGCCCGCGTCGCCGGCCTCCGGCACCGCGACCAGCACCTCGGCGACCGGCTCCCGCCGGGCCGGCTGCGGGCGGGTCTTGTACCCGGCGAACCGGTAGCCGCCGAGCAGCGCCCCCTCGGCCACCGCGCGCAGCGCGTCGGCGGCGTCGGCGTCGTCGGGCAGCGGCAGGCTCAGCGCCACCCGGCGCGCCCCCGCCAGGGCCCGGACGGCCGAGCCGGCGGCCCGGCGCAGCGTCTCCGGCGCGGGGGCGGCCCCCGTCGGCTCGGGGCCGAGGCCGACCGCCGCGACCACCGGGGCGGTGACGGTGCCCAGCGTGGCCAGCTTGATCACCTCGCCCGGCGCCCCGGTCGCGCCGAGCAGCGCCAGCGTCTCGGTGAGCTTGCCGTCGAAGGCGGCGGCGATGCTCTCGGCGCCGCTGGCGAGCAGCAGCGCCCCGGCGGGGCCGCCGGCGGCGTCCTGCTCACCGGTCTGGCTGTGCAGGCCGATCACGATCGCGTCGACGGCGAGCTCGGCGGGGTCTGTGTCGACCAGGCTGAGGGTGGTGCTGGGCGATGTCACTGAAGCTACTCCGGGCGGGCCGGGCCGGCCGCGTCGTCGCGTACCGGCGGTGAAGGTCTCCGGCGGCAACCTACCCGCCGGACGGTGGGCTGTCCCGCCGAACACCGCCGACGGGGGTCCCGCCGATGCTAACCAGCCGTTCAGCCCCCGGTAAGTTGCCACCCATGACCGACGCGACCTCCGCCGCCGCCGCGACCCGGCTGCGCCGTTCCCCGCTGCACGAGCGGCACACCGCCCTCGGCGCCAAGTTCGCCCCCTTCGGTGGCTGGGAGATGCCCCTGGAGTACGCCGGCGGCGGGGTGCTCCGGGAGCACGCGGCGGTCCGCACCGGGGTCGGCGTGTTCGACGTGTCGCACCTGGGCAAGGCGCGGGTCACCGGCCCCGGCGCGGCCGGCTTCGTCAACGCCTGCCTCAGCAACGACCTCGGCCGGATCGGCCCCGGCCAGGCGCAGTACACCCTGTGCTGCGACGACGCCACCGGCGGCGTGGTGGACGACATCATCGCCTACCTGCACGCCGACGACCACGTCTTCCTCGTCCCGAACGCCGCGAACACCGCCGAGGTGGTGCGCCGGCTGCGCGCCGCCGCGCCCGAGCACGTCGTCGTCGACGACGAGCACGCCGGACACGCCGTCCTGGCGGTGCAGGGCCCGCGCTCGGCCGAGCTGCTCGCCGCGCTGGGCCTGCCCACCGACCACGACTACATGAGCTTCCGCACCGCCACCCTCGCCGACGCCGAGCTGACCGTCTGCCGCACCGGCTACACCGGCGAGCTGGGCTACGAGCTGGTGGTGCCGGCCGGGCACGCCGTCGCCGTCTGGGACGCGCTGACCGCCGCCGGCGCGGCGTACGAGCTGCGGGCCTGCGGGCTGGCCGCGCGGGACACCCTGCGCACCGAGATGGGCTACCCGCTGCACGGGCAGGACCTGTCGCCGGAGATCACCCCCGTGCAGGCCCGCTCCGGCTGGGCCGTCGGCTGGGACAAGCCGGCGTTCTGGGGCCGCGACGCGCTGCGCGCCGAGAGGGCCGCCGGTCCCGCGCGTGCGCTGCGCGGCCTGGTCGCCGTCGACCGGGCGATCCCGCGCCCCGGCATGAAGCTCTACGTCGGCGACGCCTGCGTCGGCACGGTCACCAGCGGCACCTTCAGCCCGACGCGCAAGCAGGGCATCGCCCTGGCCCTGCTCGACACGGCCGCCGGCCTCGCCGACGGCGACCGGGTGGACGTCGACATCCGGGGCCGCCGCGCCGCCCTGACCCTCACCCGCCCCCCGTTCGTGACCCCCTCGGTGCGCTGAGCGCCGGGCGGGGCCCGGCCGGCGGCGGGGTGACCGTCAGGCCGGGGCCTCGCCCGCGTCGAGGACGGCCTGGGTCCAGCCGCCCTCGACGACGCCCGTCGCGCCCAGCACGGCCCAGTCGACGACGTCCGCCGCCTCGACCACCACGGGCGCGCCGATGCGCACCGCCGGGTCGGTGCCGGCGTCGCTGGCGCTCGCCCCGACGATCCGCTCCGGGGCGTCCCACGACGTCACGCCCGCCCAGACGTACTCGGGGCCCTCGTCGCCCGGCAGGCCGTACTTGACCACGAGCTGCGACTCCGCCGGCAGCCGGCCCGCCAGGAACCGGGCCCGCACGTCGTCCAGGCCGGCCCGGGCGGTGGCGATCGCCTGGCTCATGGCGTCGCCGGGTCGGGCGTAGCGCACGTCCGGCGCGATGCCGTCGAACAGCGTGGCGCAGGCCGCCGCGAAGTAGCGCCCGTCCGGGCCCGGGTGCCCCGGCGGCGGGCGCAGGCTCAGGAACGAGTCGGCGTCCGGGTCGGTGGCCGGGTCCAGCTCCAGCCGCAGCAGCACCGGCGCGGTCGCCCCGTGCTGCTCCGGGTTGCCGTAGGCGACCGCGATGTCGTGCCCGGTGACCGTGGCCAGCACCGGGAGCTGCACGAACGCCGGCACCTCGTCGCCGGCCAGCCCGTCGGTCCAGGCCCGCAGCAGCCGGCGGGCGGCCCCGGTGAGCACCGCGCCCCAGGCCCGGGTGAGGTGGTCGGGCACCCCCTGGGTCTGCAACTCCAGCAGCCCGAAGCGGCGCAGCCCCTTCGTGGTGAACCACAGCCCCTCGGCGTCGGAGGAGTAGGGCACCAGCACCCAGTCGACCAGCCGGATCCGCCCCTGCTCGTCCGGCAGCGACCGCAGCGCCGTGGCCGGGTCGAGGAACTGAAGGCCGAAGACGTCCACCACGTCCCCGCCCGCGCTCTCGGCGACGGCGGCGGCGACCGCCCGCGCCGCCCACTCGTGCGCGGGCGGCCAGCCCGGCCGGTACTCCGCCTGCACCACCACCAGGTGGGTGGCCGCGGCGAGCCGGTCGAGCTGCGCCTGGCCCGCCCCGAACGCGGTCAGCAGGTCCGGCGGCAGCGCCGGGAACTCGGCGACCGGCCGGGTGTCCACGCTCATCAGCGGGCTGTCCAGCATCTGCGTCGCCAGCCCGTGCACCGGCTCGGCGAGCCGACCGGCCAGCGCCCGCACGGCCGTCTTCACACCGACCTTCGGCAGGCCCACCATCGGCACCAGGTAGGTGGCGGTGAGCGACTCGGGGACCGGGACGGGCAGGAAGTCGTCGGTGATGAGCATGTGGTCCCCTGTCTGCCCCGGGCCGGCCTGTCGCCCGAAACGCTACCCGCCCCGGCGCGTCCGGATCAGCGGGTCGCCGCCAGCCCCAGGTAGACCAGCGTGGTCACCACCTCCACGGTCGCGCCGAGCACGTCGCCGGTGATGCCGCCGAGGCGGCGTACCAGGTGGCGCAGCAGCAGCACCGCGACGGCGAGCGCGGCGAGCACGGCGACCGGCCCCTGCCACGGGCGGCCCGGCACGGCGGCGACCGCGACGGCCGCGACGGCGGCCACGCCGACCCCTGCCGCAACCGGGCCGACGGTGCCCGCGACCAGCGCGCCCAGCCCGTCGGGCCGGGCCGCCGGCACGCCGCGCCGGCAGGCCAGGGTGACCCCGAGCCGCCCGGCCGCCGTCGCCGCCACCACGCCCGCGAGCGCCGCCGGCCACGACCGGGCCGCCAGCTCCGCGAGGACCGCGGCCTGCGTCAGGAGTACGACCACCAGCGCGGCCACCCCGAACGGCCCCACGTCCGGCTTCTTCATGATCTCCAGCGCGGCGGTGCCCCGCCGGTACGACCCCAGCGCGTCGACGGTGTCGGCGAGCCCGTCCAGGTGCAGCCCCCGGGTGAGCAGCGCGCCCGCCCCGAGGGTCACCGCCGCGGCGACCAGCGGCGCAGCGACGGCCCCGACGAGCAGCAGCACCCCGGCCAGCGCCGCCCCGAGCAGGGCGCCGACCGCCGGGGCGGACGCCATCGCGACGCCCGCCGTGGCGCGGTCGACCCGGCCGGCGCGCACCGGCCAGACGGTGAACGTGGTCAGCGCCAGCCGCAGGCCGTCGCCGACGCGCCCCCCGCCGCCCGGGTGGGGGTCAGTCGGCACGCCGCCCGGCCGGATCCGGCTCCGGCCCGGCCGGCTCGGCGGCCCCGGCGGACGCGGTGGTCCCCGTGGACGCGGTGGTGCCCGTGGGCGCGGTGGTGGCCGGGCCCGGGCCGGCCGGCTCCGGCTCGACGAACTCCGCGCCGCCGTCGTCGCCGTCCGTGCCACGGTCGTCGTCGTCGGCGCCGCCCGTACCGTCGCCGTCGTCGCCCGCACCGTCGTCGCCCGCACCGTCGTCGCCCGCACCGTCGTCGCCCGTGCCTGCGGCAGCCGCCTCGTCCGCCACGGTCGCGGCGTCGTCCGGGCCCGGCCGCGCGGGCAGCGCGGCGGCCAGCGACAGCACCGAGCGCAGCAGCGGCAGCGCGGTCAACGCGTTCGCCCCCTCGCCGAGGTCGAGCCGCAGGTCCAGCAGGGGATCGAGGCCCAGCACGTCGGCGGCGAGCCGGACCGCCGGGTGGCCGCCGTGGTCGGCCAGCAGGCACCAGTGCCGGGCCTGCCCGGCCAGGTCCCGGCTGACCATGCCGGCCGCCAGGCCGACCGGGCCGTCCAGCAGCACCGGCAGCCGGCGGGCGGTCGCGCCGAGCAGCACGCCGGTCGCCACCGCGATGTCCCCGCCGCCCAGCTCGGCCAGCACGTCCTTGGCGTCGCGGGGCGAGCGCCGGGTGCGGTGCAGCGCGTCCCGGACCGCCGCACAGCGCCGCATCCACGCCGCGTCGTCGATCTCGCCGCCCGCCGTCACCACCCGGCCGAGCACCGCCGGTGGCTCCGCGCCGGCCGTCGCCGCGAGCACCGCCGCCGCGGCGGCGTCCGTGCCGGCTCCGCACGCCGCCAGCACCAGCAGCCGTACGCCCGCCTCGGCGGCCTCCTCGGCCAGCCGCCAGCCGTACCGCAGGGCCTGCTCGACCTGCTCGTGGTCCAGGGCCGGCAGGCGCTCGATGGGCTCGGACGCCGGCGTCTCGACGACCTGGAGGCTCGCGCCGTTCTCGGCGGCCAGCCGGGCCAGCACGCCCTGCCCGGCGCGGGCCTGCGCCGCCCGCCGGGCCGACTCCCCGGGCGGGGCGCCGGCGGCGGCCCCACCGGCGTGGTCGCCGTGCAGCAGCAGCACCCGCACGCTGTCCCAGGGCTTCGGCGTCGGCGTGCCCTGGGTGGCCGCGGCGAAGCCGACCACCCGCTCCAGCACGCCCAGCCCGGCCCCGGGCACGTCCAGGGTGGCCAGCCGCTCGACGGCCTGCGGCCCGGTGTACTCGTCGGGCATCGGCAGCTCCATGCCGGGCTGGATGACCAGGCCCGTGGCGACCACCGGCAGCGCCATCGTCGGCGCGGCCCAGGGCGCGCCGGCCGGCTCCGGTGCCGCGGTCGGGGTCAGCACCTGCGGCAGCGCCGCGCGGTCGTCGTGCCCACCGCCGGCCGCCGCCGTAGCCGTCGCCTGGGCGGCCGCCCCCTGCGCGGCCGTCGCCTGGGCGGCCGTCGTCGCGGCCGGAGCCGGGACCGCCGCCTGTGGGGCGGGGACCGCCCCGGCCTCGCCGCCCGGCGCGGCGGGGGCCTTGAGCCAGCACGCCTGGCCGGCGACCACCAGCACCACCGCGTCGCAGGCGTCGGCCACCGCCCGGTTGGCCGCGCCGAGCGCGTCGACGAACGCCCGCCCCAACGGGGTGGTCGGCACCAGCGACAGCCCCACCTCGGGACTGACCAGCACCAACCGCGCCGGGCAGGCCCGCACCGCGTCGGCCAGCTCGGCGATGGTCGCCGTGTCGTCCGCCGGCTGGTGGGCCGGGTCGAGCAGCACGGTCACCCAGCCGCCGAGGTCGTCGACGAGCAGCGTCTCGTTCGGCCCGGCCGACGCGACGACGTCGGCCAGCCGGCGCGGGTCGTCGGCGGTCTCCTCGGTGGTCCACGACCCCGGCCGCCGGGCGCGATGCGCCTCCAGGCGGGCCGCCCACTCGGCGTCGGTCGGGTCACCGGCAGCCGAGGTCGCCACGTAGCGGACCGTGGGCGCCTCGGCGACCAGGGACTCCGCGAACTCGGACTTGCCGGAGCGGATCCCGCCGAGCACCAGGACCGTGTTCCACCCGTCAACGGACATGCCCCGTACCTTAAGGCCGCCGCGGCCCGCGCCGCCGGTCGGCCCGCGCCGGTGACCACGGTTCGGGCGGACGGGGCGGGGGCCCCGGGCGGCCCCGCCACTGCCGGCGGCCCGGCCGGCGGGGTCGCCGGGTGGAGCGCCGGGTGGAGCGGCGGGCCGTCCGGCACGGGGCCGACTACGCTTGCGGGGGTTCGTCCCAGGGGGACTTCAGCGGCGAGGGGAGACGCGGCATGGCGTGGAGCTGGCGGTACGAGGGCGCGGACGGCGCGGCGGCCGAGGGGCCGGCGGAGACGTTCGGGAGCCAGGCGGACGCCGAGTCCTGGATCGGCCAGACCTGGCGGGAGCTCGCGGCATCCGGCGTCACGACGGTCACGCTCGTCGAGGACGACCGGGTGGACTACCGGATGAGCCTCCAGCCCCCGGCCGAGTGATGACACCGGGCCGCCCGGGCGGCGGCGAGCCCCTGGTGCTCGGGGTGCCCCGGGCGGCCTTCCGGCCCAGCCCGGTGTTCCTGGCGTTGGTCGCGCTCTTCGCGGCCAGCGGCGTCATGGCCTGGAACCGGTTCGGCAACGTCCGGTTCGACGTGTTCCTCTTCGTCGTCTCGGGCTGGCTCGTCTCGCTGTGCCTGCACGAATACGCGCACGCGGTGGTCGCCTACCGGGCCGGGGACCGCGACATCGCCCACCGGGGCTACCTGACGCTCAACCCGTTCAAGTACACCCACCCGCTGCTGTCGATCGTGCTGCCCGTGGTGGTGGTGCTGCTCGGCGGCATCGGCCTGCCCGGTGGCGCGGTGTGGGTGGACCGGCACGCCATCCCGGGGCGGCTGCGGCACACCCTGGTCAGCCTCGCCGGCCCGGCCACCAACGTGCTGTTCACCCTGGTGCTGGTGGCGGTGCTGCGGGTCGGCTTCGGCGGCGGCGGGTCGGTGGAGTTCTGGGCGGGCCTGGCGCTGCTGGCGTTCCTCCAGCTCACCGCCAGCGTGCTCAACCTGCTGCCGGTGCCCGGCCTCGACGGCGGCAACATGATCCAGCCGTGGCTGAACCCGCAGTGGCGACGGATGTACGACCTGTTCGCCCCGTTCGGGTTCATCCTGCTGTTCGCGCTGCTGTGGAACCCGCGCCTCGGCGGCTGGTTCTTCGACGCGGTCTTCGCCGTGGCGAACCTGCTCGGCCTGCCCCCGTGGCTCTACGCCGCCGGCCTCGACCTGATCCGCTTCTGGCAGGGCTGACCCGCACCGCACGGCGGTGGCGGGCCCGGTCCGGCCGGCGCGCCGCGCCGGCCGGACCGGGACACCTCACGGCCGCTTCGCGGGGGACTGCGTCTTGCCCGGGTCCCGCTCGACGACCGGGTCGACGACGGCGTCGATCGCCTTGAGCAGGTCGGCGTCGAGCTTCACCCCGGCCGCCTTCACGTTGTCGTGCACCTGCTCGGGACGGGACGCCCCGACGATCGCCGAGGAGACGTTCGGGTTCTGCAACACCCAGGCGATGGCGAGCTGCGGCATGCTCAGCCCGGCCTGCTCGGCCAACGGCTTGAGCTGCTGCACCCGGGTCAGCACCTCGTCGGTGAGCAACCGGGCGATGAAGTTCGCCCCCGACTTCTCGTCGGTGGCCCGGGAACCGGCGGGCGGCGGCTGGCCCGGGAGGTACTTGCCCGACAGCACGCCCTGCGCGATCGGCGACCAGACGATCTGCCCGATGCCCAGCTCCTCGCTGGTCGGCACCACCTCGGCCTCGATGACCCGCCACAGCATCGAATATTGCGGCTGGCTGGACACCAGCGGGATGCGCAGCTCCCGGGCGAGCCGGTGGCCGGCCCGGATCTGGTCCGCCGTCCACTCCGAGACGCCGATGTAGTGGGCCTTGCCGGAGTGCACGACGTCGGCGAACGCCTCCATCGTCTCCTCCAGCGGAGTGCTGTGGTCGTACCGGTGGGCCTGGTAGAGGTCCACGTAGTCGGTCTGCAACCGGCGCAGCGAGCCGTTGATCGACTCCATGATGTGCTTGCGGGACAGGCCCCGGTCGTTGCGACCGGGACCGGTCGGCCAGAAGACCTTCGTGAAGATCTCCAGCCCCTCGCGGCGCTCGCCCTTCAGCGCCCGGCCGAGCACCTCCTCGGCCTTCGTGCCGGCGTACGTGTCGGCGGTGTCGAACGTGGTGATGCCCGTCTCCAGCGCGGCCCGGACGCAGGCGGTCGCCGCGTCCTCCTCGACCTGCGACCCGTGGGTGATCCAGTTGCCGTACGAGATCTCGCTGACCAGCAGGCCCGAACGGCCCAGGTGTCGGAAGTCCATGGTGCGACCCTAGCCCGCCCGCGTCATGGTCACCTGCCCGCAGGGCGCGGGGCGGCTCGGGTCAGACCAGCGGGCTGGCGTCGGCGAGCAGGTGGTCGATCTGCTCGACCACCCGGTCGCGGCTCGGATGCACCGGGTCGATCAGCGGCGCGCCCCGCCGGTCCAGCGCGCCCCAGCGGCCGAGGCCGTCGCCGACCAGGTACGCCACCGGGTGCACCACCAGCGCCGGGTGCGCCGGGGCCACCAGCACCCGGCCCGTGCGGTCCACCACCCCGCGCCGGCCGTTCAACTCCACCACGGCCAGCCCCTCGTCGGTGAAGCCGTCGACGTAGCGGCCGTCGAACAGGGCCGTGGTGAAGCCGTGGTAGCGGGTGGGCACCACCACCGTGCCGGTGCGGTCGACCGCCCCCCAGCCCCCGCCGACGCGGACCGCCGCCACCCCGCCCCGGAACGGCCGCACGTCGTCGAAACCGGGCGGGATCACCACCATGTTGGACGGATCCACCGCCATCCAGTTGCCCGTGCCGTCCATCGACACCCAGGCGAGGCCGTCGGAGAACGAACCGACCGACCGGTAGCCGTTGTTGGCCTGGATCAGCGTGCCGCCCGAGTCGTCGATCAGCGCCCACCGGGTGCCCTCCGGCCGGCGTACCCAGGCCACGCCCTCCCGGAACGGCTGCACCTCGGCGTAGTCGGTGCCGATCACCAGGTTGCCGTCGGCGTCGGCGTAGCCCCACCGGTCCAGGTCCTCGTCGTACGTCGGCACCGGCGGCCGGGGCGTCCGCAGGATCTCCGACCGCCCGCGCGGATAGGGGCCGAAGCCGTCCCGCCCGGCCCGTTCGGCGACCGCGTCCAGCGCGATCCGGGTGCGGGCGAGCAGCTCCGGATCGGCGGACCGTTGCAGGTCGAGGGCCCGCTCGAAGTGCTGGCACGCCTCGATCAGCCGGCCCTGGTCGTAGCAGCAGCGGCCGGCGTGCTCGTGCAGGGCCGCGCGCAGCCGGTCGGGCAGCTCCGTCGAGTTGGCCTCCGCGAAGAGCCGGTCGGCCTCGGCGAACTCGCCCCGCCAGCGCAGCACGTGGGCCAGGCGCGCCCGCGCCAGCGCGGTCCGCCGCAACTCGCCGGTGGCCTCGGCGTACGTCAGCGCCAGCCGGGCGTCGTCGGCCGCGTCCCCCAGGTCGCCGAGCAGGCGCGACGCCACCGCCCGCAGGCTCAGCAGCCGGGCCCGGGACCGGTTGTCCAGGGCGACGTCGAGCTTGGCGGTCAGCCCCTCCCGTACGCTGCGCAGCAGCTCCGGGTCGTCGGCCTCCTCGCGCAGGGTCTCCGGGTGCAGCCGCCACCGCAGGGCCGCGAGCGTCTGCTCCGGGTCGGCCGGAGCGGCCCGCCGCTCCTGGCCGGGCCGTGGCTCCGCCCCGACGACGGACCCGGCCGGCGACACGGGCTGCGCGGGCACACCGGACACCGGCTGTGCAGGTACGCCGGACACCGGCCGGGCAGGTACGCCGGACCCGGGATACGCGGGCGGTGCCGAGACGGGACGCGGCTGCTCCGGCACCGGCTGAGCGCCGGGCGACGCGGCGGACACGGGCGGGGCGGACATCGGCGGCGCGGACACCGGCGGGGTGGACACGGGCCGGGTGGATACCGGCGGCGCGGATACCGGCGGTGTGGACACGGGCGGTGTGGACACCGGCGGCGGTGCGGGCGCGGCGCTCACCGGGCGCGGGTCGACACCCCGGTCGGCCGGGCCCGGAGCCTGCGGCGTCGTCGGGCGCGCGTCGGCGGCGGCCGGACCGCCGGTGGGCTGCGGCTCGGGCGTCGCCGGGACCGGGTCGGCCGGAGCCGGAACCCGGGTCGACGAGGCCGGCACCGCAGCCGGGGTCGGTGCCGGGGCGGGGGGCGAGACCTGCGCCGGGACCGGAGTGGGGACCGGGTCCGCAGCGGCGGCGGGAGCGGCCGGCTCGGGGACCGGCGACACCGATCTGCTCGGGCGGAACCACGCGTCGGACTGCTCCGGCGGGGGCGACGTCGCCGCGCCTGCCGGCCCTGGGGACGGCCGTTCGTCCACCGCCCGAGGCCGGTCGGCCCCGCCGGGGGTGGCGTCGTCCGGTGCCCCGGCCGCCCGTGCCCGGCCGGCCGGCACGTCGACGATCGAGGCGATCACGCTCTCGTCCCGGCCGGTGGTGTCGTCCCGACCGGTGGTCCCCTCCGGCGCGGGGTCCCCGGCCGGATCGGCGGGAACGGTCGGCGGGCGGGCGGCATCCGGGACCGCGGCGACGACCGGTTCGCCGGCCACGTCCGGGCCGGTCGTGACGCCGGGCTCGGCGGACCCGGCAGCGGCCTCGGGCCCGGTGACCTCGGGCTCTGCGGCGGCCCGGGCCTCGACGGCGGGCCCGGGCTGCACGGTGCGCTCGGGCCCCGCGGTGCCTTCGGGCTCTGCGGTGCGCTCGGGCTCTGCGGTGACCCGGGAGGGGGCGGTGGCCTCGGATCCGGCGCTGGCTCCGGGCTGGGGCTTGGGCTCGGTGGCATCTTCGGGCTCGGTGGCGCGCCCGGGCCTGCTGGCCCCTTCGGGCCCGCTGGTGGCGTCGGGTGCGGAGGCGGCTCCGCGCGTGGCGGAGTCCCCGGGCCTCGTGGAGTCCTCGGGCCTGGTGACGTCTGCGGGCTCGGCGGTGGCGTCGGGTTCGACCACGGGTGCGGGCTCGGCGGCTGCCCTGGGCCTGGCTGCGGCTCCGGGCGTGGCGGAGCCCCCGGGGCCGGGCGGGACGGGCGCGTCCACCGGCACGGCAGCCGGCGGCTCGTCCGGCCCCCGGGCGGCCTGCGGCCCGGGGGCGGCGGCCGGCGGTTCGGGCGTCGGATCCGTCGACTCCGGAGCGACGGACGGCACCGGCGGCACGGGCTGCTCCGGTCGCGGGCGGCTCGATGGCTCGGCAGACCGCGGAGCGGCGACCGGGGCGGTCGCGGCCGGGGCGTCCGGGCGTACCGTGTCGCCCCCGGCGGCCGGTGGACCGCCGGGCACGGTCCGGGGCTCGGCCGGCGCGGGGGCGGGCAGGAACTCCAGCCGCAGCCGGGCGGCGGGCGGCGCGGGGACGGGCTCGGCGGGTGGCGCGGGGACCGGCCGTGCCGGGGGGACGGGCTCGGCGGGTGGCACGGGGACCGGTGCCGACGGCGCGGGTGGCGTCGGCACGATGCGCGTCGGCACGGGCGGCGCGGAGACCGGTGCCGCCGACGCGGCCGGCGTGAGCTCGGTCGGCGGCGTGGAGACCGGCCTGGCCACCGGCGGCTCCTGGGCCGGCCTGGTCACCGGCGGCACCGAGATCGGCCTGCCCGGCGGTCCGCTGGCGGGGGCGTCGCTCACGGGTGTGCCGGTGGCGGGCGATCCGCTGACGGGCGTGAGAGGCGTGCCAGGCCGTGCGGCCGGCGGCGCGTCGGCGGCCGGCTCGACCGGGCGACGCGGCTCGACCGGCGGGCGGATCGGCTCGACCGGTGCGCGGTGCGGGTGCGGCTCGACCGGGAACCGCGCCGGTCCGGCCGCCGGACGCCAGGGCTCCACCGGCGGGCGCAGCGACTCCGTCGGCGGGCGCAGCGGTTCGGCCGGGGGGCGGGGTGGCTCCACCGGTGCGCGGTGTGGTTCGGCCGGCGGGCGGTGCGGCTCGACGGGCCGGTGCGGCGGGGGGCCGAACCGGGGGCCGGGGGCGCTGTCCTGCCTCGGTGGCGAGCCGGCGCGATCGACCGGCGGGCGGGGCCCGTACCGGTCGGTGACCGGCCGTTCGTCGCCGCGGCCGTCGGCGGCCGGCCACTCGCCTCGGCGCGGGTCGCCCTGGTGCGGGTTCGCGGGGGCGGGGTTCCGGCCCAGGTCCGGACGGAGCTGGCCGGGCTGCGGCCAGGGCAGGGCACCGTCGCGCGGCGGGGCCGGCCGGACACCGGGCTCGCGGCGCTCCTCCGCGTGCGCGGCGGCGTCCCGCCCGTCCCGGTAGGGGTGGGCGTCCCGGTACTGCGCCGGTCCGCCCCGGTCGCCAGGGTGGCGCGGTGCGTCGGCGGTGGGGCGTGCGGGCAGGTCGGCGGGGTGACGCGGCCCGTCGGCGGGCCGGCCCTGCTGGCGGTCCAGCCGGTCCGCGCCCTGACCGCTGCCGGCCGCCGGGGGGCCCGGCCACCCGTCCGGGCCCGGTCCGACACGGCCGTCGCGGTCCAGCGTGGACCGGCGGCGTTCGGGCCAGCCGGCGGCGGCCGGCCCCGGCCGGTCGCCGTAGGGCCGGTTCGGGTGCTCGTCCGGCTCGGGCAACCATCCGGCATCGCTGCGGGCTGCGGGGGAGACCGGGGTCGCCTCGGCGGGCCCCGGCCGGCGGCCGGGGTCGGCGGGCCGTGGCTGGTCGTAGCGTGGCTGGTCGTACCGGCCGACGGCCGCGTCGCGGTCCGGCGTCCGGCCGGGGGAGCGCCGGTCGTGCCGGCCGGGCTGGTCGTGGGCGGGATGCCGCGGCGGGTACGCCTCGGCCGGCCCACGCTCCTCCCAGCCGCGCCGCGCCGGTCCCCACTCGTCCGGCGCGGGGGGCCGGCGGTACGGGGCGTGCTCGTCGGCGGCGCGGCGACGGTGCGGGGCCTGCTCGTCGGTTGCGGCGTGCCGGCGGTGCGGTGCGGCGTCGTCGGGTGCGTGCCGGCGGTGCGGTGTGGCGTCGCCCGGCGCGGGACGCCGGTACGGGGCGTGGTCGTCGGCGGCGGGGCGCGGGCGGTAGGGGTCGTGTTCCTCGGGCGCGGGTCGGCGGTAGCGGTCGCGCTCGTCCGGGGCGGCGCGTCGCCCGTCGTCCGCCGGCCGGCGGTACGGGTCGTGCTCGGTGCCGGGCCGGCGGTAGCCGTCCGGCTCGGTGACCGGACGACGGAAGGCGTCCCGCTCGGTCGGCCGTGGGTGTGCGTCTCGTTCCACCGGCCGGCGGAACGGGTCCTGCTCGGTGCCGGGACGCCGGTACGGGTCGTGGTCCGTGGTCGGGCGGCGGTACCGCTCGTGCTCGTCGGATCCGGGCCGGCGGTACGGGTCGTGCCCGTCCGGGGCGGGGCTGACCGGCTGCACCTCGGCCCGGCCGACGGCGGCGGCGCGGCCCCGGGGCGGGGGCGGCTGGTGCCGCAGGCCGATGTCGCCCGGGTAGCGCTGCCCCGGGAACTGCGGCTGCCACTCGGTGGTCGGCTCGAACACCCAGGACGGCTCGGCCGGATCGCGCCAGCGGTCGATGAAGTCGCCGCTCATCCGCAGGTCCCGTCGCCGCCCGCGTGGCGAGCCCCGGTGCCCGGCTCGCGTCGCTCGCTCACGGCGATGTCACCTCGTTGGAAATTGTCGAGCTGGGCACCCCACCTGCCGGTAAAGTCGCCCGGTCCGGCGCGGGTGGCTGCGGAAGGAGGGTAACGGCGTGGGCTCTGTCACCGCCACTGTGGCACCGCCCACCGAGTCAAACGTTATCCTATGGTTTCGGACATTCGGTGCGATAGTGCGATCCGGATTCCGCCGGTACGCCACGTACCGCCAGGCCGCGCTTGCCGGTGCCGTCACCAACATCGTCTTCGGTTTCCTGCGCTGCTACGTCCTGCTCGGCGCGGCGGGCGCGGCGGGCACCGTGGCCGGGTACGACCGGGCGCAGTTCGCCACCTTCGTCTGGGCGGGGCAGGGCATGCTGGCGGTGATCCTGCTGTGGGGCCGGCCCGAGCTCGCCGAGCGGATCCGCACCGGCGACGTGGCCAGCGACCTGCTGCGCCCGGTCCACCCGGTGACCAGCTACCTCGCCACCGACCTGGGCCGGGCGGGCTGGGCGTGCGTGTCCCGGCTGCTGCCGCCGGTCCTGGTCGGCCCGCTCTTCTTCGACGTGCACCTGCCGGCCCGCTGGTCGACCGTGCCGCTGTTCGTGGTCTCCGCGACGGTCGCGGTGGTGCTCTGCTTCGGCTGCCGGTTCCTGGTCAACGCCACCGCGTACTGGCTCCAGGACGTCCGCGGCCCGCAGATCCTGTGGACCCTCGGCTCGGGGGTGCTCGCCGGGCTCTACTTCCCGCTGCCGTTCCTGCCCGACGGGCTGTTTCTGGCGTTGCAGCTGGCCACCCCGTTCCCGAGCCTCCTACAGACCCCGCTCGACGTGCTGGTCGAGCGGGATCCGACGGGCGTGCAGGTCGCGCTGGTCGGGGTGCAGGTCGGCTGGGCGGCGGCGATCCTCGCCCTGTGCCGGCTGGTGCAGCGCCGCGCCGAGCGCCGCCTGGTGGTGCAGGGTGGCTGACCACCGGCTGCGGGCGTACGGGGCGCTGCTCGGTGCGCAGGCCCGGTCGCAGGCCGCCTACCGGGCGTCGTTCGCGGTGGACCTGGTCGGCAACGTCGGGGCCACCGTCTTCGACGTGGTGACCGTCCTGGTGATCTTCGGGGTGACCCGGGAGCTGGGCGGGTTCACGCTGCGCGAGACGCTGGTCATGGTGGGCCTGTCGGCGTGCGCGTTCGCCACCGCCGACCTGCTCGTCGGCAACGTCGAGCGGCTGCCCGCGTACGTGCGCACCGGGCTGTTCGACGCGGTGCTGCTGCGCCCGCTCGGCGCGCTGCCCCAGCTGCTGCTGATGGACCTGCCGCTGCGCAAGGTGTCCCGGGCGGTGTTCGGCCTGGCCGTGCTGCTGGTGGCCCTCGCCCGCGCCGGCATCGAGTGGTCCCCGGGCCGGGTGGCGCTGGCGGTGGCCGCCCCGCTGGCCGGGGTGGTCTTCTTCGGGTCGCTCTTCGTGGCCACCGCCACCGTGTCGTTCTACTGGACCGACTCGGGGGAGCTGGCCAACTCGGTCACCTACGGCGGCAAGGAGTTCACGACGTACCCCGTCACGATCTTCGACGGCTGGTTCCGCGCGGCCTTCGCGTACGGGATGGGGTTCGCCTTCGTCAGTTACCAGCCGGCGCTGGCGCTGCTCGGCCGGGCCGACCCGCTCGGCCTGCCGGCCTGGGTCGGCTGGGTCTCGCCGGCCGTCGCGCTGGTCGCCGCCGCCCTCGCCGCCGCCGCCTGGCGCGTCGGGGTCCGCCACTACCGGAGTACGGGATCATGAACGTCATCGACGTGCGCGACCTGCGCAAGGAGTTCACGGTCCGGGTCAAGGCCGGCCGGCTGCGCCGCGAGAAGCGCACCGTCGCGGCGGTGGCCGGGGTCGACCTGCGCGTGGAGCGCGGCGAGCTGCTCGGCTACATCGGCCCGAACGGCGCGGGCAAGTCCACCACCCTGAAGATGCTGACCGGCGTGCTCACCCCCACCTCCGGGCACGTACGCGTGTGCGGGCTGCGCCCGGTGCCCGAGCGCACCCGGCTGGCGCTGCGCGTCGGGGTGGTCTTCGGCCAGCGGTCCCAGCTCTGGTGGGACCTGCCGCTGCGGGAGTCGTTCGACCTGCTGCGGCACGTCTACCGGGTGCCGGCCGCCGCGCACGCCGCCCGGCTGCGCCGCTGCCGCGACCTGCTCGACCTGGACGCCTTCGCCGACATCCCGGTGCGGCAGCTCTCCCTCGGCCAGCGGATGCGCGGCGAGCTGACCGCCGCCCTGCTGCACGGCCCGGAGGTGCTCTTCCTCGACGAGCCGACCATCGGGCTGGACGTGGTGAGCCGGCAGGCCGTGCGGGGCTTCCTGGCCGAGCTCGGCCGCTCCGGCGACACCACCCTCGTGCTCACCACCCACGACCTGGCCGACATCGAGCGGCTGTGCCCGCGCCTCGTGGTGATCGACCACGGCCGGGTGGTGCACGACGGCTCGATCGCCGCCCTGCACGACCGCTACGGCTCCCGCCGGTTGGTCGTCGCCGACCTGGACACCGCCCTGCCGCAGCCGCCGGAGCTGCCGGGCGCCCCGCTGCTGCGGGTGGAGGCCGACGGGCACCGGCTGGTCTTCGCGTTGGAGTCGGCGGGCGTCGCCGACGTGGTGGCCGCCCTGGCCGGGCGGGCCGCCCTGCGGGACGTGTCGATCGTCGAGCCGGACATCGAGGACGTCGTCGCCCGCCTGTACGCGGGTAAGGAGGGGCCCCTTGTTAACGCTTCCGGTATAGCAGGGGCCCCTTCTTAACGAGGGGGACGCGTCAGACCGGATCGCCGATGTTGACGCGGGGCTCCGGGGCGCGCATCCGGCGGAAGGTGATCGACCGCATGATCGCGTACAGGTAGAGGGAGCCGAGGCGCTGGTCGGACTTGGGGAAGCGCTCCCGCACCAGCTTCTTGATCTTGCGGCTGATCAGGACCGAGTCGATCACCACGCCGAGGGCGAGCGCGCCCCACAGGATGTTGGACAGCAGCCGGACGATCGGCGGCATCGCCTGGTTGGAGCCGAGCAGCACGATCAGCGCCCCGCCGAAGAACCAGGTGCCCACCGTGCGCCGGGAGTCGACCACGTTGCGGGCCAGCAGCCGCTCCGGGCCCCGGTCGCGGGGGCCGCCCTCGCGGCGGAACTCGGAGGCGGACTCGGCGCGCAACTGCCGCCGCCGCTCCCGGGCCTCCTCCTTGCTCAGCGGCTTGGTCGGGCCGGCGGGCCGACGCCCGGCCACCGGCCGCTTCGGCGTCTCGCGGCCCTTGGCCGGGGTGTAGCCCCGGCGGGCGCGCGCGGTCTCCTCGTCGGTCGTCACCGGGGTGACGGAATCCTCGACGAGGTCGGTTGACTTGCGGCGAAACAGCGACGGCACGCGGAAAGGGTAGCCAAACGCCCGCGCCCGGTGCACATCGCGGTGCACCGGGCGCGGGCGGACGTGAGCAGGATTACTGCGGGTGAGGCTACGGGCGCTCGGTGTGGGCGCCCAGGTCGGCCAGCTTCGCCTCGAAGTCCTCGTAGCCGCGGTTGATCAGGTCGACGCCGTACACCCGGGAGGTGCCCTCGGCGGCGAGCGCGGCGATCAGGTGGCTGAACCCGGCGCGCAGGTCCGGGATGACCAGGTCGGCGGCGTGCAGCTTGCTCGGGCCGGCGATCACGGCGGAGTGCTTGAAGTTGCGCCGGCCGAACCGGCACGGGGTGCCGCCGAGGCAGTCGCGGTAGACCTGGATGTTCGCGCCCATCGTGTTGAGCGCCTCGGTGTAGCCGAGCCGCTGCTCGTAGACCGTCTCGTGGACGATCGACAGGCCCCGGGCCTGGGTCAGCGCCACGACGAGGGGCTGCTGCCAGTCGGTCATGAAGCCCGGGTGCACGTCGGTCTCCAGCGCCACGGCGTTGAGCTCGCCGCCCGGGTGCCAGAACCGGATGCCGCCCTCCTGGCCCGGGTCGCCCAGCTTCGGCGGCCGGGCGTCGGTCACCTCGTACTCGCCGCCGACGGAGCGGAAGATGTTGAGGAACGTCATCATGTCGGCCTGCTGCGCGCCGAGGACCTCGACGTGGCCGCGGGTGGCCAGCGCCGCCGCCGCCCAGCTCGCCGCCTCGATCCGGTCCGGGATCGGCCGGTGGGTGTAGCCGTGCAGCTTCGGCACGCCCTGGATCTCGATCACCCGGTCGGTGTGCACCTTGATGATCGCGCCCATCTTCTGCAGGATGCAGATCAGGTCGATGATCTCCGGCTCGACGGCGGCGTTGCGCAGCTCGGTGACGCCCTCGGCCATCACGGCGGTGAGCAGCACCTGCTCGGTCGCGCCCACGCTCGGGTACGGCAGCGCGAACTTGGTGCCGTGCAGCCCGTTGGGGGCCGACAGGTGCAGGCCCTCCGGGGTCTTGTCGACCGTGGCGCCGAACTCGCGCAGCGCCTGGAGGTGGAAGTCGATCGGGCGCGGCCCGATGTGGCAGCCACCCAGGTCGGGGATGAACGCGTGGCCGAGCCGGTGCAGCAGCGGCCCGCAGAACAGGATCGGGATGCGACTGGAGCCGGCGTGCACGTTGATCTGGTCGGTGCTGGCGCTCTCGACGTTGGCCGGGTCGAAGACCAGCTCACCGTCCTCGGCGCCGTCGGTGACCTTGACGCCGTGCAGGCCGAGCAGCCCCCGCACGACCTCGACGTCGCGGATCCGCGGCACGTCGAACAGCCGGCTGGGGCTGTCGCCCAGCAGGGCGGCGACCATCGCCTTGGAAACCAGGTTCTTCGCGCCGCGCACGCGGATCCGCCCTTCGAGCGGAGTGCCTCCGTGTACGACCAGGACGTCGTCGGTCAACGCAACCTCCAGCGCGTCGGTGCTGCCGTAGTTGATGGTGATGCGGGCGATATGGGGGTTACCCGTGATGCGGCCGGATGAAAACGGGCGCGTGTGTCGTCGCCCCGGCAGCATAGCCCTCGGTGACGAAAATGGAGACGGTCACCGTGCGCCGGAGGGCACGAATCGGCGCTTCCGGCACCATAAGGTGCCGGATCGGTCACGCAGGGTGGTCAGGTGGTCGCCGGGGGCGGGGTGTCCGCGCCGGGGAGGGCGAGCATCCGGTCCAGCGCCACCCGGGCGTGGTGCGCGGTGTCGGCGTCCACGGTGATCTGGTTGACCACCCGGCCCGCCACCAGCTCCTCCAGGGCCCACACCAGGTGCGGCAGGTCGATCCGGTTCATCGTGGAGCAGTAGCAGACCGCCTTGTCCAGGAACATGATCTGCTTGTCCGGGTGGGCCAGCGCCAGCCGGCGCACCAGGTTCAGCTCGGTGCCGACCGCCCACGCCGAGCCGGCCGGGGCCGCCTCGATGGCCCGGATGATGTATTCCGTCGAGCCCACGTGGTCGGCGGCGGTGACCACCTCGTGCCGGCACTCCGGGTGCACCAGCACGTTGACCCCCGGCACCCGCGCCCGCACGTCCTCGACGCTGTCGAGGGTGAACCGGCCGTGCACCGAGCAGTGCCCGCGCCACAGGATCATCTTCGCGTCGCGCAGCTGCTCCGGGGTCAGCCCGCCGCCCGGCTTGTGCGGGTCGTACAGCACGCAGTCGTCCAGCGACAGCCCCAGCTCCAGCACTGCGGTGTTGCGGCCGAGGTGCTGGTCGGGCAGGAACAGCACCTTCGACCCCTGCTCGAACGCCCAGTCCAGCGCCCGCTTCGCGTTCGACGAGGTGCACACCACGCCGCCGTTGCGGCCGACGAAGCCCTTGATGTCCGCCGACGAGTTCATGTAGGTCACCGGGACCGTCTGCGCCGCGACGCCCAGCTCGGTCAGCGTGTCCCAGGCGGACTCCACCTGGGTCAGCACGGCCATGTCCGCCATCGAGCAGCCGGCGGCCAGGTCGGGCAGGACCACCCGCTGCCGCTCGGAGGTGAGGATGTCGGCGCTCTCGGCCATGAAGTGCACGCCGCAGAAGACGATGTATTCCGCGTCCGGCCGGGCCGCCGCCTCGCGGGCCAGCTTGAACGAGTCGCCGGTCACGTCGGCGAACTGGATCACCTCGTCGCGCTGGTAGTGGTGGCCCAGCACGAAGACCTTGTCACCCAGCTTCGCCTTGGCCGCCGCGGCCCGCGCCACCAGGTCGGGGTCGCTGGGCGCCGGCAGGTCGCCCGGACACTCCACGCCACGCTCGGTGGCGGGGTCGCTGCCGCGGCCGAGCAGCAGCAGGGCCGTCGCGGTGTTGGAGGGTTCCACCCAGGTCGAAGTCACGCCACTCATGGTTCCACAGCCGGGCGACAAGGCAGCCCGTGGCGGTGTGTGCTGCCACACTGCCCAGCGCCGATGTGGCCTGCCACACTGCTCGGCATGCGCGTGCTGCTCTGCCCCGACAAGTTCGCCGGAACGCTGCCCGCCCAGGAGGTCGCCGCCGCCGTGGCCGAGGGCTGGCGGGAGGTGGCCGACGGCGACGACCTGCTCATCCGTCCCCTCGCCGACGGCGGGCCCGGGTTCGTGGCCGTGCTCGCGGAGGCCCTCGGCGGGCGTCGGGTGCCGGTGCCGACCGTCGACCCGCTCGGTCGCCCCACCGACGGTGAGATCCTGGTCACCGACGACGGCACGGCCTACCTGGAGAGCGCCCAGGCGTGCGGGCTGCACCTGCTCGCCGCCGCCGAGCGCGACCCGAAGGCCACCACCTCGTACGGGCTGGGTGCGCTGGTCGCCGCCGCCGTGGAGCACGGGGCCCGCACGGTGGTGGTCGGGCTGGGCGGGTCCGGCACCAACGACGGCGGGGCCGGGTTGCTGACCGCGCTGGGTGTCACCCCGCTCGACGGGGCCGGCCGGGCCCTGCCGTACGGCGGGGCGGCGCTGGCGGCGGTCGCCGGGCTCGACGGCGCGCCCCGGCTGCGCGGGGCCACCCTCGTCGCCGCCACCGACGTCGACAACCCCCTGCTCGGGCTGCACGGGGCCAGCAACGTCTACGGCCCGCAGAAGGGCGCGACCCGCGAGGACGTGCTGCTGCTCGACGCCGCGCTGGAGCGCTTCGCGGGCGTACTCGAAAAGGACCTGCCGGGGTGCCCGCCCGGCCTCGGCGCGCTGCCCGGCGGGGGAGCGGCCGGGGGCCTCGGCGCGGCGATCCTCGCCCTCGGCGGCCGGTGCGCCTCCGGCATCGGCCTGGTCACCGAGGCCATCGGCCTGCCCGCCGCGCTCGACGCCGCCGACCTGGTGATCACCGGGGAGGGCTCCTTCGACCACCAGTCGCTGCGCGGCAAGGTCGTGGCCGGGGTGGCCGGGGCCGCCCGGGACCGGGGCGTGCCCTGCGTGGTGCTGGCGGGGCAGGTGAGCACCGGGCGGCGCGAGGCCGCCTCGGCGGGCGTCACCGACGCGTACAGCCTGGTGGAGCACTTCGGCGGCGAGGAGCGGGGCGGGCTCGACGCGGCGCTGAGCCGCCCGGCGGAGGGGCTGCGCCAACTCGGCGCGCGGCTGGCCCGCCAGTGGAGCCGCTGAGCGGCCCACGTCACGTCGACCGGGTGGTCCCGGCGGGGGCGGCGTACCATCGGATCTGCGAACACATCGGGAATCACTGGGCGACGGACGACGTTGGCCAGTGCGTCCAGACCCAGACCGCGCAGGGAGATTTCCACGTGACCACGCCAGCGCAGACCGAGTCGACCGAGGCCAAGGCCCCTACTTCCGTCGTCCTCACCGACGTCGCGGCGCAGAAGGTCAAGGCCCTGATCGAGCAGGAGGGCCGCGACGACCTGCGGCTCCGGGTGGCGGTGCAGCCGGGCGGCTGCTCCGGCCTGCGGTACCAGCTCTTCTTCGACGAGCGTTCGCTCGACGGTGACGTCGTCACCGACTACGACGGCGTCGAGGTCGTCGTCGACCGGATGAGCGCCCCCTACCTGGCCGGCGCCACGATCGACTTCGCCGACCGGATCGACGCCCAGGGCTTCACGATCGACAACCCCAACGCGGGCAACTCCTGCGCCTGCGGCGACTCGTTCAGCTGAGTCCCGCCTGACCTCAGCCGGTCGGCCTGGCCGCCTCCGGCTGGGTCCCGCTCGTCCGGCAACGGCGGGGCCACCCCGGGACGGGGTGGCCCCGCCGTCCGTTTTTTCCGCGCGGCCCTACCGTCCGTGTCCCCCGGCCACGGGCGTGACCGGCGCGGATCCGTCCCGGCTCCGCGCAGGGTGACGGTGAGGTGAGCGGAAGGTGACCGCGGCCCGTCCGACCCCCGACCACGACACCGGGCGGACCGGTAGGCTGACCCGCGCCGTGCTCCCGACCGCGAGGGTTGACATGAAGATCGCCGTGACCGGCTCGATCGCGACCGACCACCTGATGAGCTTCCCCGGCCGGTTCGCCGACCAGCTCATCGCCGACCAGCTCGACAAGGTCTCGCTGTCCTTCCTGGTGGACGACCTGGTGCTGCGTCGCGGCGGGGTGGCCGCCAACATCGCCTTCGGCATGGGCCAGCTCGGCCTGCGCCCGATCCTGCTCGGCGCGGTCGGCGCGGACTTCGCCGACTACCGCTCGTGGCTGGAGCGCCACGGCGTCGACTGCGAGTCCGTGCACGTCAGCGAGGTGGCGCACACGGCCCGCTTCGTCTGCACCACCGACACGGACATGTGCCAGATCGCCTCCTTCTACGCGGGGGCGATGAGCGAGGCGCGCAACATCGAGCTGGCCCCGGTCGCGCAGCGGCTCGGCGGGCTCGACCTCGTCCTGGTGGGCGCCAACGACCCCGACGCGATGCTGCGGCACTCCGCCGAGTGCCGCGACCGGGGGTACGCCTTCGTCGCCGACCCGTCGCAGCAGCTCGCCCGCATGGACGGCTCCGACGTGGTGGGGCTCATCGACGGCGCCGACTACCTCATGACCAACGAGTACGAGAAGTCGCTGCTCCAGAGCAAGGCGGGCCTGAGCGACGCGCAGCTGCTGGACCGGGTGAAGATCCGGGTGACCACGCTGGGCAGCAACGGGGTGGAGATCGCGGGCCGGGACTTCGACACCATCCACGTGCCGATCGCGCGCGAGGCCCAGGCGGTCGACCCGACGGGTGTCGGCGACGGCTTCCGGGCCGGCTTCTTCGCCGCCCTCTCCTGGGGGCTGGGCCTGGAGCGCGCCGCCCAGGTCGGCTCCCTGCTGGCCACGCTGGTGCTGGAGACGGTCGGCACCCAGGAATACGAGGTGCGCCCCGACGTGTTCGTCAAGCGCCTGGCGGAGTCCTACGGCGACCAGGCCGCCGACGACATCCGCCCCCACCTCCTTCCGTAGCGGGGTGGCTCACGGGACCGTGGCGGGTGGCCGGGCGTCGATCCAGATCAGGCGCAGCCGACGGCCGGTGCGGGCGAACAGCCGCAGCGCGCTCTCGGCACTCGTGAAGTGCCCGGTCGTGCTCTGATCGTCGCAGCGCAGCAGGGCACCCTCGGCGAACGCCATGCCCCAGGCGACGACCTCGCCGTCGACCCGGTCGCCGTGCTCCTCGCAGATCGCGAACCGGTGGGGCGCGAACTCTCTCACCAGCTCGACCAGCATCCGGTGGAACTCCTCGGGCGTGCCGAGCGGTGCGATGGGCGTGCCGAGCGGTGCGATGGGCGTGCCGGGCGGTTCGATCGTCGGATCAGGCATGGCCACCTCCAAAAGTCGGTTGCTATACGTATAGCGTGGATCCTTGCTCGATGGAAGTAGCGACGGCATGATGTTCTCGTCGGTACGCGAGCATGGAGGCGATGCATGGGCACGCGAACGGATCCGTCGGCGCTGCGTTGGTTGATCGGGGCCGAGCTCAACCGGTACCGGCGCGAGGCACCGATGACGCTGACCGAGCTGGCGGCCAGCACCGGGATCGGCAAGCCGAAGCTCGGCCACATGGAGACCGGCCGCTACCAGCAGTTTCCCGAGGACATCGCGACCGTGCTGCGGGCCTGCGGCGCGGACGGGGCGGCCATCGAACGGCTCACCTCGCTCGCCAACCGCTCCGACGCGAAGACCTGGTGGGTGCCCTGGGCCGCCGTGATGCCGGACTGGTTCAAGACGTACGTCGGCCTGGAGGGGCTGGCCGACGGCGCGTTCGTGTTCGAGTCCATGGTCATCCCCGGCCTGCTCCAGACCGAGGAGTACGCCCAGGCGCTGACCCTGGGCACCGGCTTCGTCCGACCCGACCACGCCGAGCGGTTCGTGTCCTTCCGGCAGGCCCGCGCCCGGCGGCTCACCGACGACGAGCCGCTCACCCTGCACGCGGTGATCGGCGAGGCGGCGCTGCGGCTGCGGGTCAACGGCGACGCCACCCGGCGGGCGCAGCTCGCGCACCTGGCTGCCATGTCCGAGCTGCCGAACGTGACCGTGCAGGTGCTCCGCCCCGAGGACGGACCGCACGCGGCGACGCCGCTGGGCAAGTTCGTCCTGCTGGACTTCGCCAACGTGCGGCCGATCGCCTACACGGAGGTGCTGGACGGGGCGATGTACGTGCAGGACCCGGACGGCGTGCGGACCTATAGCATGGTGGCCGACAACCTGCGCCAGGTCGCCCTCTCACCCGCCGAGTCGCGCGCGTTGATCAGGGAGCTGGCCGGCGCGTCATAGCCCTGGAGGCCCGCCATGCCCACCACCCCCGACCTCGTCGCCGCCCGCTGGTTCACCAGCAGCCGCAGCGCCAACAACGGCGACTGCGTGGAGTGCGCCGTGCTGCCCGGCGTGATGGCGGTGCGGGACAGCAAGGACCCGTCCGGCCCGACGCTCGTCTTCCCGTCCCACCAGTGGACGGCGTTCGTCACGGCAACCACGGCCGGCACCCTCACCCGGCTGCGCCCGGTCTCGTGATCGTCTGCGGCTGACCGGCGCGACACGCCGAGGCGGGTGCCGGTCAGCCGCAGACGGTCAGACGCTGCGCTTCGCACCCGCCGGCGTCGCCGCGAGGCGGCTCAACCGACGCGGCTCAACCGACGCGGCGCACGTCGTAGCCCGGCCCCTCGGCGTGGGCGGCGACGAACTCCTGGCCGCGCATCCGGCACCACGCCGGGATGTCCACGGCCGCCGCCGGGTCGTCGGCGAGCACCCGCAGCACCGCGCCGACCGGCAGCTCCGGCAGCCGCCGGGCCAGCCTGATCACCGGCAGCGGGCACCGCTGCCCCCGGCAGTCCAGCACCTCCGCCGGCCCGGCCCCCCGGTGCGGCCCGCTCACAGCCCCACCACCCCCGCCTCGGCGCGCAGCCCCGCGACGATCCCCGGCAGCTCGGCGAGGAACCGCTCCACGTCGGCGACCGTCGTCTCCCGGTGCAGCGAGACCCGCACGTTGCCGTGCGACAGCACCCCCATCGCCTCCAGCACGTGCGACGGGCGCAGCGTCGACGACGTGCACGACGAGCCGGAGGAGACCGCGAAGCCGCGCCGGTCCAGCGCGTGCAGCAGCGCCTCCCCGTCGACGTACAGGCAGGAGAACGTGACCAGGTGCGGCAGCCGGTCCACCGGGTCGCCGACCACCTCGACGTCGGGCACCTCCGCCGCCACCCGGGCCCGGATCCGGTCCACCAGCGGCGACAGCCGGGCCGCCTCGGCCGCCGCGTCGGCCGCCGCCGCGCGCAGGCTCGCCGCCGCCGCCACGACCGCCGGCAGGTTCACCACCCCGGGGGTACGCCCCGACTCCCGCTCGTCCGCCGGCCACGGCGACTCCCAGCGGGTGCCCTTGCGCACCACCAGCAGCCCGACGCCCGGCGGCCCGCCCCACTTGTGCGCGCTGGCGGTCAGCACCGACCAGCCCGCCGGCACCGGTGCCCGGCCCACGAGCTGCGCCGCGTCGACGTACAGCGGCACCCCGGCGGCGGCGCACGCGGCGGCGGCCGGAGCGACCGGCTGCACCGTGCCGACCTCGTGGCTGGCCCCGATCAGCGCCGCGAGGGCCACCCCCGGCGCGCGGACCGCGGCGGCGAACGCGTCCAGGTCGAGCCGGCCGAGCCGGTCCACCGGCACCGACACGGCGCTGCCGCCGCCGGCCACGTGCCGCTGCGCGGCGTGCAGCACGGCCGAGTGCTCGATCGCCGAGTGCACCAGCGTCGCGCCCACCCGTCGCCGCCCGACCAGGCCACCGAGCACCGCCGAGTGCGCCGCCGCCGTACCGCTGGGGGTGAAGGACAGCTCGTCGGCGCGCACGCCGAGCGTCGCCGCGGCGGCCTCCCGGGCGGCGTCGAGGAGCTGGCGGGCCCGGCGGGCCTGGCCGTAGAGCCGGGCCGGGTCCGCCCAGCCGTCGTCGAGGGCGGCCAGCAGCGCCTGCCGGGCGACCGGGTGCGGCGGGGCGGCGGTGGCCGCGTCCAGGTAGACCGGGGATGCGCTCACGGCCCGACGCTATCGCGCCGGCACGCCGACGATCCCCCCGAAGGGGGCGTACGGCCACCCCAACACGGCTCTGCCCGTCATGGTCGAGTAATCTGCGACCGTCGGTGACGCCTTTGCCGCTGGTACGGGGACAACCAACCGCCACGGCGCGCTAGGGAGGCAGGACCAGGTGGTCGCAAGGAGTTCGGAGGTACGGCCCCCGGCCGTACGGCACAGCGCTTCTCCGGGAGCCGGTGGACGCCGCCGGCGTGGCGCTGGTCGGCTCGCCGGGCTCGGCCTCGGCGGCGCGGCGCTGCTGGTCTCGCTCACGGGCTGCGACGTCGGCAAGACGTTCGGCGGCTTCGGCTGGCCGCAGGGCGGGATCACGCCCGAGGCGAACCGCATGTACGACCTGTGGATCGCGTCCTGCATCGCGGCGCTCGCGGTCGGCGTGTTCGTCTGGGGCCTGATCTTCTGGTGCGTCGTGCGCTACCGCAAGCGGGGCAACGAGCTGCCGGTGCAGACCCGCTACAACCTGCCGATGGAGTTCCTCTACACGATCGCCCCGATCCTGATCGTGTCGGTCCTCTTCTACTACACGGCGGTCGTGCAGACCGACGTGGTGCGCACGACGAAGAACCCGGACGTCACCGTCGAGATCGTCGCCTTCAAGTGGAACTGGCAGTTCAACTACCGCGACGGCCAGGGCAAGGACGCCAACACCGTGGCGTCGGTGCTCGGCACCAGCGAGGTCATCCCGATCCTGGTCCTGCCGACCGGCCGGTCCATCCGGTTCGAGGAGACCAGCAAGGACGTCGTGCACTCCTTCTGGGTGCCGGAGATGCTGTTCAAGCGGGACGTCATGCCCGGCAACATCCGCAACGTCTTCGAGGTCTCCAGCCTCGACGCCGAGGGCGCCTACGTGGGCCGCTGCGCCGAGCTCTGCGGCAGCTACCACGCCTTCATGAACTTCGAGCTGCGCGTCGTCTCCCCGCAGCAGTACGACCAGTTCCTTGCCGCCAAGCGCGACGGCAAGTCGACGCAGGAGGCGCTCACCGCCATCGGCGAGGACCCGTACGCCAGCACGACCAAGCCGTTCGACACGCGGCGCAACACGGCCAACTTCAACCCCGACGACGTCGCGGCCGGCACGGGAAGCTGAGGGAGCGGGCATGAAGACCGAGTGGCGTATCTTCCTGATCATCGCCGGGTTCCTCTTCGGCGCGACGATCCTCTACGGCGCCTGGACGTACGGCGACTCCGGCGGCCAGGTCGAGTGGGTCGGCACCGTGGCGCTGCTGCTGTCGTTCCTGCTCTGCTCGATGTGCGGCGGCTTCTTCTGGTTCGTCTCCCGCCGCATCGACCTGCGCCCGGAGGACCGGCCGGACGGCGAGATCGCCGACGGCGCGGGCGAGATCGGCTTCTTCAGCCCGGGCAGCTACTGGCCGTTCGGGCTGGCGCTGGCCGCCGCGCTCGCCGGCCTGGGCCTGGTCTTCTGGCAGTTCTGGCTGCTGGGCCTGGGTCTGGTGGCGGTCGTCTTCGCCGCCTGCGGCCTGCTCTTCGAGTACTACAGCGGCACCCGGCGCACCGCCGAGCACTGAGCACCCGCCGGCTTACGGAAGAAGCCCGCGTCCCCGGTGAGGGGGCGCGGGCTTCTCGCTGATCGGCTCCATGTCGGCGACATGGCGGTATCAGCGGGGCCCGGTTACCGCCATGTCGCCGACATGCCGCCAGTCGGGCCGGGTCAGGCCGCGCGGCGGGAGGCGTGGGCGGTGCCGGTGGCGAGCCGGGTCGCCGGGAACGTGAACGTGGCGATCAGCAGCGCCGCGCCGCAGCCGGTGCAGACCAGCTCCGGGCAGTCGACGCCGTGGCCGTCGGCGCACGGCGGAACCTCGAACGGCCGCACGCCCTCGCAGGTGTCGCAGTGGAGCTCGCGGTCGGACACGGCGTCTCCTCTCCTGGCCGGGGCATGAGAATCACTCGGCTGTAGTTTCCCACGGGAGTCCGACAATTCCCGCCAGGGGGGACCGGACGGCGCTCGCGTCGGCGGAGCGGGCCGAGGCGGCGGCTCAGGCGGAGCGGGCCACCTCGACCCAGCGGTCCAGCACCGCCGCGGCGGCCCCGGAGTCGATCGACGCGGCGGCGCGGGCCATCCCGGCGCGCAGCGCCTCGGTCAGGTCGCCGCCCAGCGGCCCCTGGGTGGCCAGCGCGGCGGCGGCGTTGACCAGCACCGCGTCGCGGACCGGGCCCGCCTCGCCGGCCAGCAGCCGACGGGCCACCCCGGCGTTGTACGCCGCGTCACCGCCCCGCAGGTCGGCGAGGGTCACCCGGGGCACCCCGAGGTCCGCCGAGTCCAGCAGCGCCTCCCGCACGGTGCCGCCCTGGGCTGCCCAGACCCGGGTCGGCGCGGCGGTGGTGAACTCGTCGAGGCCGTCCTCGCCGCGCAGCACCAGCACCGAGTCGCCTCGGGCGGCGAAGACGGCGGCCATCACCGGGGCCATCCGCGGGTCGAAGCAGCCGACCGCGCCGGCCCGGGGCCGGGCCGGGTTGGTCAGCGGGCCGAGGAAGTTGAAGAACGTCGGGACGCCCAGCTCGCGCCGGACGGGGCCGGCGTGCCGCATGCCCGGGTGGAACCGGCCGGCGAAGCAGAAGCCGATGCCGGCCTCGGTCACGCAGCGGGCCACCCCCTCCGGGGTCAGGTCCAGCGGCACGCCCAGGAACTCCAGCAGGTCGGCGGTGCCGCAGGACGACGAGGCGGCGCGGTTGCCGTGCTTGACCACGCGGACGCCCGCGCCGGCCACCACGAGGGCGGCCATGGTGGAGATGTTCACGGTGTGGGCGAGGTCACCGCCGGTGCCGACCACGTCGAGCGCCGACGACCGCAGCTCCTCCGGCAGCTCGACCGGGACCGCCTCGCCGAGCATCGCCTCGACCAGCCCGGCGACCTCGGCCGGCGTCTCGCCCTTGGCCCGCAGCGCGACGGCGAAGCCGGCGATCTGGGCCGGCGCCGCCGAGCCGGACATGATCTCGCCCATCGCCCAGGCGGTGTCCGCGGTGGTGAGTTCCTCCCCGCGCAGCAGCGCGCCGAGCAGGTGCGGCCAGTTCCGTTCGCCCATGGCGGGCCTCCCGAGCGGGCGTGGGGGTGCGGAGGGACGGGTGCCGCCCGGGGCGCGGGGCGGCACGACCGGGCCGGCGACGCCGGTGGCGTGCGGGCCGGGGCGACCCAGGTGGCGGCGACTCAGGCGGGGGCGTGGCTGCGCAGCAGCTCGGCCACGGTGGCGCCGGTGGTCACCGGGTCGAGCGGGTGCACGAGGGTGGCGTCGACCTCGGCGTACGCGGCCAGCCAGCGGTCGGCGGCGCGGGCGATCACCAGGCAGGTCGGGGGAGCGTCGTCCCGGTCGTCCTTGATCTGCCGGGCGATGCCGAGGCCGCCGCCGGGGCTCGCCTCGCCGTCGAGCAGCATCAGGTCGATCTCGTACTCGTCGACCAGCCGCACGCACCCGGCGTAGTCGGAGGCGTCGACGAACTCGACGCGCAGCCCGGGGGCCGGGCGGGTGCCGACGGCCAGCCGCATCCGGTCACGGACCTGCGGGTCGTCGCTGTAGAGCAGGACGGTGCAAAGACGATCGCTCATCGCTGGCTGACTCCCACCTCGTAGCTGCCGAGCATCGTACCCGCCACCGGCGGGCAGCCGATGTCCTGCCCGGGCGGGCCGGTGGTCGTACCGGAATCCGCTGGTCAGGCCGGGGACTTCGCGGCCTGGTCGGCGCGCTCGCGGGCCTCCTGGCGGTCCAGCTCGCGGTCGAGCCGGCGGGCCTCCCGCTCCGACTGGCGCACCCACTGCACCACCAGGACCGCGAGCATCGTCACGCTGACGAACTCGCCGCCGGCCCACAGGATGCCCCCGGCGACCACCTGGTCGGCGGCGGGGTCGGACCAGGTGAGGCCGAGCGACGGGTACCAGTCGCCGCCGAACAGCGTGGTGCTCTGCATGATCGTGAGCCCGAGCACGGTGTGGAACGGCACCGACAGCACCATCAGCAGCGCCCGCGCCGGGTACGGCCAGCGCCCCGGCAGCGGGTCGAGCCCGAGCAGCGGCCAGAAGAACACGCAGCCGGTCATGATGAAGTGCGCGTGCACCAGCTCGTGCGCCCAGGCGTGTTCGAGGGTGTAGCGGTAGAGGTCGCTGAAGTAGAGCGCGAACGGGTTCACGACGAAGATGGCGAACGCCACCAGCGGGAACGTGTAGACCCGGGCGACGCGGCTGTGCACGATCGCCAGCAGCCGCTTGCGCGGCCCGACCGGCAGGGTGCGCAGCGCCAGGGTGACCGGCGCGCCGAGGGCCAGGAAGATGGGGGAGACCATCGACAGCACCATGTGCTGCACCATGTGCACCGACAGCAGCGCGGTGTCGTACGCGTGCAGGCCGCTGACGGTGACCGCCGCGATGCCGCCGAGGCCGGGGCCGAGGAAGAAGACGGTGCGGGAGACCGGCCAGCGGTCCCCGCGCAGCCGCAGCCGGTAGACCCCGTAGAGGTAGAGCCCGGCGGCGAGCACCAGCCCGAGGGCCAGCCAGCTGTCCAGCCGGGTCTCGGTGAACACGCGGGCCACGGTGAACGGCGGCGGCAGCGGGTCCCCGCCGGCCGCGAGCGCCCCGGGCGCGGCGACCGCCGAGGTGGCGGCGAGGATCTGAGCGACGTGCTGCACGCGTTTCAGGCTAGGCCAGGCGAACCGGACCGCCACGATCGGGCCACCGACGCCACGGGTTTGGCCCCCCGCTGATCGCCGGCCGTGGTCAGGGGCAATAATGACCGCGTGACTGCGGCCCCAGCCATTGACAAGAGCCGGATCCACTCCCTGACGCGGCCCAACATGGTCAGCGTCGGGACGATCGTGTGGCTCTCCAGCGAACTCATGTTCTTCGCGGCGCTGTTCGCGATGTACTTCTCCATCCGCGCGGCGGCGCCGGAGCAGTGGGCGAAGCACACCGAGCACCTCAACATCCCGTACGCGACCACCTTCACGGTGATCCTGGTGCTGTCCTCGGTGACCTGCCAGCTCGGGGTGTTCGCCGCCGAGAAGGGTGACGTCCACGCCCTGCGGCGCTGGTTCACGATCACCTTCGTGATGGGTCTGATCTTCGTGCTCGGTCAGCTGAACGAGTACGTGACCCTGGTCCACGAGGGCGTGAAGATCAACGCGGACGGGTACGGGTCGATGTTCTACCTGACCACCGGCTTCCACGGCCTGCACGTGACCGGCGGCCTGGTCGCCTTCATCATCTTCATGGTCCGCACGACCATGGGCCGGTTCACCCCGGCGCAGGCCACGTCGGCGATCGTCGTGTCGTACTACTGGCACTTCGTCGACGTCGTGTGGATCGGCCTCTACGCCATGATCTACTGGCTTCAGTGATCTTGGCGCGTCACGAACCGCGCCGCTGCCCCGTCCTCTGAGACAAGGTCCCACCGGTTAAGGACACAGGTCATGACTTCTGACAACGACCGCCGACGCGGTCTGCTCGCGCGGTTGCGCGGCGAGCGGTCCGCAGCGCGCAGCAGGGGCCGCCGCCGGCTGGGCGCCGCGGTCCGCCTGATCGCCGCGCTCACGCTGGCCGGCGGCGCCTACACCGTCTTCGCCCCCGGCGTGCAGGCGCAGGAAAACCCGCCGCTCACCGGCGCCGCCGCCGAGGGCAAGGCGCTGTTCGACGTGAGCTGCGTGACCTGCCACGGCCGTAACGCGCAGGGTGTCGAGGGTCGTGGCCCGAGCCTGATCGGGGTCGGCTCGGCCTCCGTCGAGTTCCAGGTGAGCTCCGGCCGGATGCCGATGGCCCGGCAGGAGGCGCAGGCCATGCGCAAGCCGCCGGTCTTCACCGACGAGCAGGTCCGCCAGCTCGGCCAGTACGTCCAGGAGCTCGGCGGGGGTCCGCAGGTCCCCGAGGGCGACCTGCGCGAGGGCGCCAACCTGGCCACCGGCGGCGAGCTGTTCCGGATCAACTGCTCGCAGTGCCACGCCTTCGGCGGCGGCGGCGGCGCGCTCTCCTCCGGCAAGTACGCGCCGAGCCTGCGCCCGGCCAGCGACCGCCAGATCTACGCCGCGATGCTCAGCGGCCCGCAGAACATGCCGGTGTTCGGGGACAACCAGATCACCCCGGAGCAGAAGGCGGACATCATCGCCTACATCCAGGACACCCTGAAGCACGACCAGGACCAGGGTGGCTTCAACCTCGGCCGGTACGGGCCGTCCACCGAGGGGCTGGCGATCTTCCTGATCGGCATCGTCGCGCTCGTCTTCGCCAGCCTGTGGATCGCGGGCAAGTCGTGACCGAGCGGATCATTCGATTCAGCGCTGCGGTGCCGCGGTCCGGCACCGCCCGTAGCGAGGTGACGGCATGAGCACCAAGACCGAGCACCAGGCCCACCAGGGCCCGGAGCCGCTCGACGTCCACGACCCGCGGCTGAGCCGGTTCGACATCGTCCGGGAGGGCGCGCGCCGGGACGACATCGAGATCGTCCACTACGAGGAGCAGGTCGTCCCGGGCAGCAAGGCCGAGCGCCGGCTGACCCGCACGGTCGCCTCGATGTTCCTGCTGACCGGCCTGGCCGCCACCGCCTTCCTGGTCGTCTACATCTGGTGGCCGTGGGAGTACGAGCCGGGCACCGGCGGGGACAAGTACTACACCCCGCTGCTCGGCCTCACCCTCGGCGTCGCCCTGCTGGGCATCGGCTTCGGCATCCTGACCTGGGGCAAGAAGCTGCTGCCCAAGGAGGTGTCGATCCAGGACCGGCACGAGAACGACCCGAACGTGGCGGAGAGCCGCAAGATCACCGGCGAGACGATGCTCTACCTCGCCGACGAGATGGGCGTGAAGCGTCGCCCGCTGCTGGGCATCTCGCTGCTCGCCGGCCTCGCGCCCGTCGGCGCGGTCGCGGCGGCCCCGCTGGTCGGCGGCCTGATCTCCAACCCGCACAAGAACAACCAGATGTTCACCACCGGCTTCGCGCCGGCCGACGGCCGCAAGATCCGGCTGGTCCGCGAGGACGGCCGGCCGATCCGCCCGGCGGACATCAGCGCCGGCGGCCAGCTCACCGTCTTCCCCGGCATCGAGCACGGGGTGAGCAACAAGCACGCCGACTCCCCGACGCTGCTGATCCACCTGCGCGAGTCCGACGCCCAGGTCTCCCGCGAGGCCAACCAGCGGGTCGGCCACGGGAACTACATGTGGGGCAACTACGCCGCGTTCTCCAAGATCTGCACGCACGCGGGCTGCCCGGCGAGCCTGTACGAGCAGCAGACCAACCGGCTGCTCTGCCCGTGCCACCAGTCGCAGTTCCTGATCACCGACAACGCCCGGCCGGTCTTCGGCCCCGCGAGCCGGCGGCTCCCGCAGCTGCCGATCGAGGTGGACGACGAGGGCTTCTTCGTGGCGCGGTCGGATTACACCGAGACCGTCGGGCCTGACTTCTGGGAGCGGCCGTGAAGCGTCGTAAGTTGGACATGGCCTCCGTTCCGGGCAAGGCCGCGGTGGGGGTGGACGACCGCTTCGGGGTCTCCACGCCGCTGCGCAAGCTGCTGAACAAGGTCTTCCCCGACCACTGGTCGTTCCTGCTCGGCGAGATCGCGCTGTTCTCGTTCGTCGTGCTGCTGCTGACCGGCGTCTTCCTGACGTTCTTCTACGAGCCGGCGATGACCGAGGTGGTCTACAACGGCAGCTACGCCCCGCTGCGGGGCACGCCGATGTCGGCCGCGTACGCCTCCAGCCTGGACATCTCGTTCGACGTCCGCGGCGGCCTGATCATGCGGCAGATGCACCACTGGTCGGCGCTGCTGTTCATGGCCGCGATCGTCGTGCACATGCTGCGGGTCTTCTTCACCGGCGCGTTCCGCAAGCCGCGCGAGACCAACTGGATCATCGGCTCGCTGCTGTTCTGGGTCGGCTTCCTGGCCGGCTTCACCGGCTACTCGCTGCCGGACGACGGCCTCTCCGGCACCGGTCTGCGGATCGCCTCCGGCATCATGCTGTCGATCCCGGTGATCGGCTCCTGGGTCACCTCGTCGATCTTCGGCGGGGAGTTCCCCGGCGAGATCATCATCAGCCGGTTCTTCATCGCCCACGTGCTGCTCATCCCGGGCCTGCTGGTGGCGCTGATCAGCGCCCACCTCGGCCTGGTCTTCAAGCAGAAGCACACCCAGTGGCCCGGCCCCGGCCGGACCAACGACAACGTGGTCGGCGAGCGGATGTTCCCGCGCTACGCGCTCAAGCAGGGCGGCTTCTTCATGGTCGTCTTCGGCGTGATCGCGCTGATGGGCGGCCTGTTCCAGATCAACCCGATCTGGTATTTCGGCCCGTACGAGGCGTGGGTGGTCTCGGCCGCCAGCCAGCCCGACTGGTACGTCATGTTCCTCGACGGCTCGACCCGCCTCATGCCCGCGTGGGAGATCAACATCCCGATCGGCGACGGGTACGTCATCCCGCCGCTGTTCTGGCCCACCGTCGTGCTGCCGGGCGTCCTGGTCGGCCTCTCCACGCTCTACCCGTTCGTGGAGGCCCGCCGGCTCAAGGACTACCGCAGCCACAACCTGCTCCAGCGCCCCCGCGACGTCCCCGAGCGGACCGCGATCGGCGCGATGGCGGTGGCGTTCTACATCGTGCTGACCCTCTCCGGCGGCAACGACGTGATCGCGGACAAGTTCCACATCAGCCTCAACGCGATGACCTGGGCGGGCCGGATCGGCCTGCTGGTGATCCCGCCGCTGGCGTACTACGTGACCTACCGGATCTGCCTCGGCCTCCAGCAGCACGACCGGGAGGTGCTGGCGCACGGCGTGGAGACCGGCATCATCCGCCGGCTGCCGGACGGCCGGTTCGAGGAGGTCCACCAGCCGTTGGCCGCCGGTGGCCACGACGGCCACGGCGAGCTGGAGTACGCCGGCTGGGTGGTGCCCAAGAAGATGAACCGGCTCGGTGCCCTCGGGCCCGCCATCCGGGGCTTCTTCTACCCCATCGAGAAGCCGGCCGAGGCGCCGGTCTCGCCGGGGCACCCGCCGGTCGAGCCCCGGCCGGAGCGCAAGGAGATCACCAGCGGGGACACCCGCCGCTGACCCTCCCGCAAGCCGCACGTGGCGTCCGCCGGTTCCTCGGCGGGCGCCACGTCCCGTTTCCGCCCCCGGGCGACTGCCGGGCGTCGCCGGCACCCCGGCGCCTCCCGCGAGGCGGCTGCGGGTTCGCAGGGTTAATCCGGGTCAGCCGGGTATCCGTGCGGTCCAACGAAAAAGGGGGAGGGAAACATGTTGGGTCTCAAGCGCCTCGGACTGCTCGCCGCCCTGGTGGTGGCGGGGCTGGCGCCCGCGGCGGCGGCTCAGGCCGCACAGCCGTCGACGCAGGACAGCCAGTACCTGCAGGCGCTGCACCAGGTGAACCTCGCGGAGATCGAATCCGGGAACCTGGCGCAGCAGAAGGGTCAGAACCAGCAGGTCAAGGACCTGGGTGCCCAGTTCGTGACGGACCACACCCAGCTCGACCAGACGGTGCAGGACACCGCGCAGCAGCTCAACGTCAAGCTGCCGGGCGCCCCGACCGCCGACCAGCAGAAGGTCGTCAACAAGCTGAAGAAGCTCAGCGGCGCCGAGTTCGACAAGGCGTGGGTGACCGCCGAGCTGGCCGGTCACGTCCAGGCCATCCAGGCCACCCAGACGGAGATCTCGCAGGGCACCGAGCAGTCGGTGGTCCAGTTGGCCCAGAACGCCCTGCCGGTGCTCCAGGCGCACTACGACGCGCTGGTGGCCCTGGCCCAGACCCTCGGCGTCCCGGTCCCGCAGACCAGCGCCAGCGGCACGCCCAGCCCGGGCGCGACCACCACGACGCCCGCTCCGGGCGGCAGCAGCGAGGCCCCGGCCCCGGGCGGCACCTTCGAGTCGCCGACCCCGGAGAACACCGAGACGCCGGCCCCGAGCGTGAGCTGACGTTGCGACACCCCAGGCGGTAGCCAGTCCACCCGACCGGTGGGCTGGCTACCACCGTCGTGGCTACGGGTCAGTCCGTGCCGGCCAGCCCGATCGCGAACGCCTCCTCCAGGTCGTGCTGCGAGTAGGCCCGGAAGGCGATGTGCGACTCGGTGTTGATCACGCCGGGCACCTTGGAGATGCTGCCGGCGATGACCTGGGCGATCTGGTCGAACTCCCGCACCCGCACGATGGCGATCAGGTCGACGTGCCCGGCCACCGAGTAGACCTCGCTCACCCCGGGCAGGGCCGCCAGGTTCTCGGCCACCTCGGGGATCGAGTCGGTGGCGCAGTCGATCAGGACGATCGCGGTGATCACTGGTCTGCCCTTCGTCGCGCGGTGCACGCCACGCCGGTGGTGGCGTCGACGACCATCGTAGGCCCGTCCAACTGATCCCGGGCAGCGGTGGGGGCGGACCGCGAGGCGGGCCGGTGCGGCCGGGGCGGGCCAGGGCTCAGCGGGGCTCCGCCGCGACGGTCAGGCCCCCGGCGACGCGGACCACCCCGGTCAGGTGCTCCCCGGCGGCCACCTCCGCGCCCGGCCAGAGCACCGAGCGGGTCACCTCGCCCCGCACCGTGGCCCCCGCGCCCACCACGGCCTCCCGGCAGCGGCCGGTGACCGTCGCGGTCGGGTCGACCAGGTTGCCGCCGCCCGCCGCGTGCAGGTTGGCCGCCAGGTAGTCGGCGGGCGTGCCGGTGTCGTAGAAGGTGCCGGCGTAGGGCACGACGGTCAGCGCCCCGGCCGCCTCGGCCGGCCGCCACACCGCCCGGACCAGGTCGCCCGGCTCTGCCGTGAGGCCCCGCACCAGCCGCCACGGCAGCAGCGAGAAGCCGGTGAAGCGGTGGCCCGAGAAGGTGCCGGGGGCGGCCGGGTCGTCGGCGGGCTGGCCGAGCAGGCGTACGGTCTCGCCGTCCCAGCCGGCGAGCAGCGCGGCGACGTCCGGCCCCGGGCCAGCGGCCGGGTCGGCGAGGTACGCGTCGGCGTTGCCGACCAGCACGCCCCGGCCGGCGATCCAGTCCCGCAGGTTGCCCACCCCACCGGCCGTGCCGAGCGGGGCGCCCGGCTCGACCGAGAGGTGGGCCCGGTCGCCGACGTGCGCGACGACCTGCTCGCCGAGGTAGCAGGCGTTCACCGCCACCCGGGCCGGGCCGACGAGGCCGAGCCCGGCGAGCCGGGCCAACGCCCGGTCGAGCAACGGCACGTTGCCCACCGGGCAGAGCGCCTTCGGCAGCCGTTCGGTGAGCGGGCGCAGCCGGGTCCCCTCGCCGGCGGCGAGCACCACCGCGCAGACCTCCGGCGCGCCGGCCGGGCCCGCCGCGCCCCCGGGCCCGCCGGCCGCCGGGGTGGTCACGCCGCCGGCCCGCCCGGGGCCTCGCCGGCGCGCGGCCCGATGCCGTAGCGGCCGAGCAGGTTCGCCGTGGCGCGGCTCAGCCTCGGCAGGTCGTCCAGCGGATGCCAGGCGGCCTCGTAGACCTCGGCGCCGTCGACCGTCAGCTTCGTCGTCGACGCCGGCACCTCCGCCTCGAAGACGACGTCCACCCAGCCCTTCGCGTGCACCACGGCGTTCGGCACCGCCGGGCGCAGCCGGTCGGGGGAGAGCCGGACCCCGGACTCCTCGAACAGCTCGCGGGCCGCGCCGACGACCGGCTCCTCGCCGCGTTGCAGCAGACCCGCCGGCAGTGTCCAGCTGTGGCCGGGGGGCTGGCGCAGCAGCAGCAGGCGGCCGGGGCCGTCGGCCTCGGCGTCGCGGACCAGGGTGACCGCCCCGACGATGTACTTCGGTGTGGCGAGCCGGACCAGCCGGCGGCGCACCGACACGGGCAGTCGGTAGAAGACCTGGTAGGCGAAGGCCCGTCCGGTGGCTCGGGAGCGGGGGATCATCGCCTAAGGCTAGTGGCCGGCGTCGGGCGGGTCGGGCACCGGGGGCGAAAGCGTCACTGGCGGTGGTCGACCAGGTCGATGAGCTGCCGGACCACCGCGTCCGGTTCGAGGGCCCGGTCGAAGACCGCCACCAGCAGGGTCTCCAGGTCGGGGTAGCCCAGCTCCTCCGACAGCCGCAGCAGCGGCAGGTCGTTGGCCAGCCCTCGGTCGTGCTTGCGCAGCGCCAGCCCGATCGTGGCCCGGCCGAGGCGGACCTTGTCGGCGATCGAGATGCCCGGCTCGGTGTGCTCGGCGAACCAGCGGTTGATCTGCATCTGCGCGTGCGGGGACTTGACGAAGCCGAGCCACTCCCGGCGGGGGCCGCGCGGGGCGACGTCCGCCTCGAAGCCGGACTCCGCATCGGACTCGGTGAAGATCTCCACCACGTCGCCCTCCTCCAGCTCGGAGGAGAGCGGGGCGAGCCGGCCGTTGATCCGGGCCGCCAGGCAGCGGTCGCCCCGGTCGGGGCCCAGCTCGTAGGCTACGTCGACCGGGGTGGCCCCCGCCGGCAGCACCACCTGCCGCCCCTCGACGACGACCTGGATCTGCGCCTCGGCCAGGTCGCAGCGCAGCGACTCCAGGAACTGCGCCGGGTCGGGGGCCTCCTGCTCCCAGTCGAGCACCCGGCGCAGCCAGTCGAGCTGCTCGGCCTGCCCGGCGGCCCCGGCGGGGCGCGGGAAGCGGAAGTCGGCGGCGATGCCGTACTCGGCGGCGCGGTGCATCTCCTCGGTGCGGATCAGCACCTCGACGGTGCGGTCCTTCGGCCCGCAGACGCTCGTGTGCAGGGACCGGTAGAGGTTGTTCTTCGGGGAGGCGATGAAGTCCTTGAACCGGCCCGGCACGGGCCGCCAGAGGCCGTGCACCGCGCCGAGGGCGGCGTAACAGTCGGTCGTCGGCCCGTCCACGACGATCACGATCCGGGGCAGGTCGAACGGGACGCCGTGCCCGCCGGCGACGGTGTCCTTCCAGATCGAGTAGAGGTGCCGGGGGCGGGGGGAGACCTGGGCGTCGACGCGGCTGCGGCGCAGCGCCACCTTCGCCTTGGCGACCACGTCGTCGAGGTATGCCGACCAGCCGGGCCGGTCGTGCACGAACCGCGCGATGCGGGCGTGCTCCTCGGGCTCCAGGTGCAGCAGCACCACGTCGTCAAGCTCGCGTTTGAGGGTCTGGATGCCGAGCCGGTCGCAGAGCGGGACCAGCACCTCCAGCGTCTTGCGGGCGATCCGCTCCCGCGACGCGGCCGAGCGCACCCCGAGGGTGCGCATGTTGTGCAGCCGGTCGGCCAGCTTGATGATCAGGACCCGGACGTCCTTGCCGGCCGCGACGATCATCTTGCGGGTGGTCTCCGCCTCGGCGGCCTTGCCGTAGAACGCCTTGTCGAACTTGGTCACCCCGTCGACCAGGTGGGCCACCTCGCCGCCGAAGTCCTCCGCGAGGGCCTGGAGGGTGTAGCGGGTGTCCTCCACCGTGTCGTGCAGCAGCGCGGCCACCAGCGTGGTGGCGTCCATGCCCAGCTCGGCGCAGATCTGGGCGACCGCGAGCGGGTGGGTGATGTACGGCTCGCCGCTCTTGCGGAACTGGCCGCGGTGCATGTTCTCCGCGATCGTGTACGCCCGGCGCAGCACCGACGCCTCGGTGCTCGGATGGATGCCCCGGTGCGTGCGGATCAGGTGGGTGACCGGGTCCGTCTCGCCGGTGGGCCAGCTCAGCAGCGACCGCAGCCGGCGGGCCAGGGGCAGGTCGCCCGGCTGGGTCGGGAGCGCGCCCCCCAGGGCGGCGCCGTGTCCGGCGTCGACGTCCACGAGGGACACCTCCTCACCCCGGCTCCTCGGTCGCCGGGCACGGCGACGGGAGCAGGCCCACGAAACGGGCAGTACTGCACTTCCTTAACAGCCTAAGCGAGTCGGGGTCGTCCGATCGGTCACTTGGTCATGGGCGTTCGGTCGAGAGTTGGTGGGATGCGGCGTTCTCGATCTTACTGAGCAGGTCACGGAAGCGGGCCGCTCCGGCGGCCGGGGACGCCCAGCCGGAGGACATCTCCACCAACCGGGTCTCGGGTCGCTCCAACCAGGACAGGATGCGCTCGGACTCCTCGGCGGAGGCCCGGGGCACCGGGCCGGGGCCGGGCGGCACCGTCTCGGCGGTCGCCCGGATCAGCTCGATCGTCGGTCGCGGGTGGACGCCCGGCGGCGAGACCCCGGCCCCGGCCAGCCGGCCGTGCCGGACGAGGGCCAGCTCCCAGCCGCCCCGGGCGGCCGGCCGGGCGGCGGCCAGCTCGGCGATCCCGGCCAGCGCGGTCAACCGTTGCATCCGGACGGTGGCCCGCAGCACCGCCGCGAGCCGGGCCCGCACTACCGCCGCCTCCTCGTACCGCTGGTCGGCCGCCAGCGCCCCGATCCGGGCCAGCAGGGCGTGCACCACGGACCCCGGGTCGGTGGCGGTGGCCGCGCGGAACGGGTCGACGGCGCGGGCCGCGTACTCCTCCGGGGTGATCCGGTGCTCGCAGGGCGCCGGGCAGCGGCCCAGCTCGGCCAGCGCGCACGCCGGGGTGACCGTGCGCAGCGACAACCGGTGGGTGCACTGGCGCAGCGGGAGCGCGTCGTGGAAGCCGGCGGCGGCCAGCTCCGCCGCCCGTCGGGAGCCGAACGGGCCGAGGTAGGCCTCGTCGCCGTCGGCCAGCGACCGCACCACCGACAGCCGGGGGTAGGGCCCGTCGGTGAGCTTGAGCCAGACCATCCGCTCGGGGAACTTCGACCGCCGGTTGTACGGCGGCGCGTGCGCGCCGATCAGCCGCAGCTCGCGCACCTCGGCCTCCAGCGAGTGGGCGCACTCGACCGCCTCCACCCGCTCGGCGGCGGCCAGCATCTCCGACATCCGGGCCCGCTTCTCGGCGGCCGTGAAGTAGCTGCGCACCCGGGTGGCGATGTCGCCGGAGGTGCCGACGTAGAGCGGCCGGTCGTCGGCGGCCCGGAAGATGTAGACGCCGGGTGCCTTCGGCAGCCCGTCGGCGAGGTGGCGCTTGCGCCGCTGCGTCGGGGTGACCGCGCGGGCGAACTCGATCGCCTCCCCGACGGTGTCGACCCGGTGCCCGCCGAGGCGCGCGATGAGGCCGTGCAGCACGTCGACGGTGGCCTTGGCGTCGTCGAGCGCCCGGTGCGTGGGCCGGGTGGCCGTGCGGAAGTAGGCCGACAGGGTGCCCAGCTTGCGGTTGGGCACCTCGTCGCGGCTGAGCACCCGCCGGGCCAGCGCCGCCGTGTCCAGCACCCGGGGGTTGGGCCAGCGGTAGCCGTGCCGGGCGCAGGCGGCCTTGAGGAAACCGACGTCGTACGGCGCGTTGTGGGCGACCAGCACCGCGTCGGCGACGAACTCCAGGAAGCTCGGCAGCACCTGCTCGATCGGCGGCGCGGGGACCAGCATGGCCTGGGTGATCCCGGTCAGCACGGTGATGAACGGCGGGATCGGCACGCCCGGGTTGACCAGGGTGGCCAGCACGCCCAGCTCCTCGCCGCCGCGCACCTTCACCGCGCCGATCTCGGTGATGCCGCCGCCGTCCGGCGCGCCGCCGGTGGTCTCCAGGTCGACCACCACGAACGTCGTCGCGTAGAGCGGCAGCGCCGGATCCACGCCGCCGCCCGCCGCCTGGCCCAGCCCGGCGAGCGCCTGCTGGACGTACTCCGCACCGCCCACCCCGGGCACGGTAGACCCCCGGTCCGACACTCGTGTCACAACAGTCCCAGGGGCCACCCCTGGGGCTAGGATGAGAGATCAGCTCACTCACCGGGCGGTGGGCCCGGTCGCGGTGGGAGACTTGCCACATGCCCCTCACCGAGCCGCACGACGACAGCCTCCCGCAGGAGGAGTCGGTCGACGCTGCGCGCCACCCCGGTGAGGAGGCCCCGGCCGCGCGGGGGAGCGCTGCGCCCGAGCCGACGACGGCGGCCGGGTTCGGGCCGGTGGCCGAGCCGACGACGGCGGACCCGGTGGCCGAGCCGGAGCCCGGGGCAGAGTCCGAGCCCGGGGCAGAGTCCGAGCCCGAGCCAGATTCGGAGTCCGAACCGGAGCCCGAGCCGGAGCCGATGCTGCCGGAGCCCGTGCGGCAGCGGATCGTCGCGCTCACCGCCGCCGTCCTGCCGGTCCTGCCCGGCGACGAGGTGCCCGTGCCGCTGCGCCGGGTGGCCAAGTTCGCGCCCAACCGGCGGGCGCGGCTGGGCGCGCCGATGATCGCCGCCCAGCTCACCGCCGACCCGCTGTTCCGGCAACGGATCACCGCCCGGGTGCTCGCCGACTCCGGCGACCTCGGGGCCGCCGTGGTCGCCGGCACCGCCCCGGCCGCGGCCGACCCGGTCGAGGTCGCCGCCCTGGCCTACCTCGCCCGGCCCCGGGGCTGGCGGGCGTTGATCGACGTCAGCGGCGCGGCGGTGCGCGCCGAGGCGGACCGGGCCGTCGTCGACGAGCTGGTCCGCGAGGCCGAGCAGCGCGCCACCCGGGCCGAGCACGACCGGGCCGTGGCCCGGGTCGAGGCCGACAAGCTCCGCGACGAGCTGGCCCGGGTCCGCGACGAGCTCGGCCAGCTCCGCGAGGAGAACCGGCAGCTCGCCCGCACGCTGCGCGAGGCGCAGGCCCGGGAGCGCCGGGCTGCCGAGCTGCTGGCCACCGAGCGGGGCCGGGCCACCCGCGCCGCGACCGAGGCGGACGCCGAGCTGCGCCGCGCCCGGGCCCGGCTGGCCGAGGCCGAGGCGGCGGCCGGGGTGGCCCGCGCCAGCGCCAAGGAGGCCCGCTCCGTCGACGACGCGAAGCTCTGGCTGCTGCTGGAGACGATCGGGCAGGCCGCCGTCGGGCTGCGCCGCGAGCTGGCGCTCGACCCGGTCGACCGGTTCCCCGCCGACTTCGTGGCCGACGCCTTCGCCGACCAGCCGAACGCCGCCCCGGCCGGCGCGGCCACCCGCGCCCGGGACACCGACGACCCCGCCCGGCTCGACCAGCTGCTCGCGCTGCCGAAGGCGCACCTGGTGGTGGACGGCTACAACGTGACGAAGCGGGGCTTCGGCGAGATGTCGCTGGAGCAGCAACGCAAGCGGCTGATCACCGGGCTGGGCGGGATCGCGGCGCAGACCGGGGACGAGGTCACGGTGGTCTTCGACGGCGCCGAGCGGATGCACGGCCTGCCGCCGACGCCGCGCGGCGTCCGGGTGCTCTTCTCCCGCAAGGGGGAGACCGCCGACGAGCTGATCCGCCGGCTGGTCCGCGCCGAACCGGCCGGCCGCCCGGTCGTCGTGGTCTCCTCCGACCGCGAGGTCGCCGACGGGGTACGCCGGCACGGCGCCTACCCGCTCGGGGCCGACTCGCTGCTGCGTCGCCTCGCCCGGTCCTGACCGGCGGCACCGTCCGTTGCCGGCTCGTCGTCGCCCGACCGCCGTGCGCGCGATCGGGCTCCTTGCTCGGGTCTGGGGCGGAAGCGGGCCGGTTGTCCGAATCTGTCGTACCCCGGCCGTAGTGTCGGCGTGACCGACGGTGGTCGGGCGGTGGCGACGCCGCCCCGGCCCGTCCACCGACGCATCGCTTCAGGAGGAACGATGCTGATCGACTGCGACAGGTGCCGCGTGCGGGGCGCGGGTTGCGGCGGCTGCCTGGTGACCGCCCTGCTCGACGCCGACGCCCCGGGGGCCGACCTCGGCCCCGCCGAGCTGCGGGCCATCGAGGTGCTCGCCCGCGCCGGCTTCGACGTCGAGGTGCTGCCCGACGTCGACGCGGCCACGCCCCCGCCATGGGTGCCCCGCCCCGGCCCGATCCGCCGCCGCGCCGCGTAGCGCCCGCCGGGTCGAGCCCGCCATGTCGGCGACATGGCGGGGTCGGGGACATGGCGATACCGCCATGTCCCCGACATGACGACGTGACCACCCCGGTCGGCCCCGCCGCCGCCGGCAATAGGATGAGCGCTCACGGCGGGAGGAGCGACGGATGGGGCGCGCACGAGGCGAGCGCGGGGTGGCCCGGTGACGCCGCGCGGCTGGGCGGTGCTCACCCTCGCCGGGCTCACCGTCGCGCTCCTCGTCGCCGTCGCCCTGCTCGTGCCCTGGCACCGGCCGCCCGCCCCGCGCGCCGACCAGCTCGCCGCCCTACGGGACCTCCCGGCCGAACAGGTCGCCCGGGCCCGCGCCTTCCGTGGCGCGCTGCGCCCCGGCGGCTGGGCCGCCCTCGCCGTGGGCCTGCTGGTGGCCCTGGCGGTCGGCCTGACCCCGCTGGGCGGTCGCCTGGTGGAGCTGGTGGCCCGCCCGTTCGGCGGCCACTGGGTCGCCCAGGCCGTGCTCGGCGGGCTCGCCGTGCTGCTCGTCGCCGACCTGCTCACCCTGCCGTTCGCCGCCTGGCGGCAGACGGTCCTCACCCGCTACGGGCTGAGCACCCAGGGCTGGGGCGGCTGGACGGCCGACCTGCTCAAGTCGTACGCCGTCAGCGCAGTGATCGGCGCGCTCGCCCTGCTCGGCTTCTACACCGTCGTCCGGCTCGCCCCGCGCTGGTGGTGGGCCTTCGGCGCGGCCGGCGCCGCCGGGCTGGTGGTGCTGCTGTCGTTCGTGCTGCCGGTGCTGGTGGAGCCGGTGTTCAACCGGTTCACCCCGATGGAGCAGGGCCCGCTGCGCACCGAGCTGACGGCCCTGGCGGCCCGCGACGGGGTGCCGGTGCGCGACGTGCTCGTCGCCGACGCGTCCCGACGCACCCGCGCCGTCAACGCGTACGTCTCCGGGCTCGGGCCGACCCGCCGGGTCGTCGTCTACGACACGCTGCTGCGCGAGGCGACCCCGGCCGAGGTGACCAGCGTCGTCGCGCACGAGCTGGGGCACGCTAAGGACCGCGACGTCTGGACCGGCACGCTCACCGGGGCGCTGGGCGCCGCGCTGGGCGTGGTCGTGCTCTACCTGCTCGGCTCCGCCGGCCCGCTGCTGCGCCTGGCCGGCGTCGACTCGATCGCCGAGCCGCGCGCGTTCCCGCTGCTGCTGGCGCTGGTCACGGTGGCGGGCCTGGTGACCGCCCCGGCCCAGGCGCTGGTGTCCCGCCGGGTCGAGGCGCGGGCCGACGCGCACGCCCTGGCCCTCACCGGCGACCCGGCCACCTTCGAGGCGATGCAGCGCCGCCTGGCCGGGGTGAACCTGGCCGACCCCGACCCGCCCCGCTGGGAATACCTCTACTCGGCGTCGCACCCGTCCACGGTCGAGCGGATGGCCGCCGCCCGCGCCTACGCCAGGGAGACCGGCAGATGAGCCGCACGCTGCTGATCACCAACGACTTCCCGCCCCGCCCGGGCGGCATCCAGTCCTTCGTGCACAACCTCGCCGTGCGCCAGCCCACCGGCTCCGTGGTGGTCTACGCCTCCAGCTGGCGGGGGGCCGAGAAGTTCGACGCGGACCAGCCGTTCGAGGTGGTCCGGGAACGCACCAAGGTGCTGCTGCCCACCCCGCTGATCGCCCGCCGGGCCGCCCGGCTGGCCCGCCGGCACGACTGCGACACCGTCTGGTTCGGGGCGGCGGCCCCGCTCGGGCTGCTCGCCGCCGGGCTGCGCCGCCGCGCCGGGGTCCGCCGGGTGGTCGCCCTGACCCACGGGCACGAGGTGGGGTGGGCGGCGCTGCCCGTGGCCCGCGCGGCGCTGCGCCGGATCGGCCGCGGCGCGGACGTGGTCACCTACCTGGGCGAATACACCCGGGTCCGGCTGGAGCGGGCGCTGCACGGGCTGACCGAGCTGCACCGGCTGGCCCCCGGGGTCGACGTCGACACGTACCATCCGGAGGTCGACGGCGGGCCGGTGCGGGCCCGGCTCGGCCTCGCGGACCGGCCGGTCGTGGTCTGCGTCTCCCGCCTGGTGCCGCGCAAGGGCCAGGACATGCTGATCCGGGCCCTGCCGGAGATCCGCCGCCGGGTGCCCGACGCGGCGCTGCTGGTCGTCGGCGGCGGCCCCTACCGGGGCGACCTGGAGAAGCTGGCCCGGCAGGCCGGCGTCGAGCGGGACGTCGTCTTCACCGGCTCGGTGCCCACGGCGGAGCTGCCGGCCCACTACGCCGCCGGCGACGTCTACGCGATGCCCTGCCGCACCCGCAACCGGGGCCTCGACGTCGAGGGCCTCGGCATCGTCTACCTGGAGGCGTCGGCGACCGGGCTGCCGGTGGTGGCCGGCGACTCCGGCGGCGCGCCGGACGCCGTCCGCGAGGGCGAGACGGGATACGTGGTCCCCGGCCGCGACGTCGCCCAGCTCGCCGACCGGGTGGCCACCCTGCTCGCCGACCGGGACCTGGCCCGGCAGCTCGGCGCGGCGGGCCGGGCGTGGGTGGAGCGGGAGTGGCGCTGGGAGACCCAGGCCGCCCGGCTGGCCGCCCTCCTCGCCGGCTGACCGCGCCGCCTCAGCCGGCGGCGGACAGGCGCTCCAGCAGCCGCGCGGCGGGCTCCGGCTTGCCGAAGTGCCAGCCCTGGGCGGCGTCGCAGCCGATGGCCCGCAGCCGGTCGGCCTGCCCCTCGGTCTCGACCCCCTCGGCCGTCACGGTCAGGTTCAGCGCGCGCGCCAGCGAGACCAGGGAGGCGAGGATCCGCTCGTCGGTGCGGCTCGCCGGGTCGTCCGCCGGGGCGCGCAGCCCCGCCACGAACTCCCCGGCGACCTTCAGCTCGGTCACCGGCAGGTCCCGCAGGTACGTCAGGTTGCAGTAGCCGGTGCCGAAGTCGTCGATGGCGATCCGCACGCCCATGTCGGCCAGCACCCGCAGGGCGCGCACCGGCTCCTCCACCGCGCTCATCATGGTGCTCTCGGTGACCTCCAGCTGGAGCCGCTCGGGCGGCAGGCCGGTGCGGTCGAGCACCTCGCGCACCTCCCGCACCAGCCCGGGACGGTGCACCTGGCGGACCGCCAGGTTGACGCTGACGAACGGCGCGGCGGCGCCGAACGACGACCAGGTCGCCGCCTCCCGGCACGCCTCGGCGAGCACCCAGCTGCCCAGCGGCACGATCAACCCGGTCTCCTCGGCCAGCTCGATGAACGTGCCCGGGTAGAGCTTGCCCAGCTCGGGGTGCCGCCAGCGGACCAGCGCCTCCACGCCGAGCACCCGGCCGTCGCGCAGGGACGTCAGCGGCTGGTAGTCGAGGTGGAACTCGCCCCGGTCGAGGGCCGCCGGTATCGCCGCGGACAGGGCGTACCGGGCCAGCTCGCGGCGGCTGCGCTCGACGTCGAACAGCGACCAGCGCGCGCCGCCGTCCGCCTTGGCCCAGTGCAGCGTGGCGTCGGCGGCCCGCATCAGGTCGACCGGGGTGGTGCCGGCCACGGGGCGCTCGACGATGCCGATGCTCGCCGACACCGTCAGCTCGTGCCCGTCGACCAGGGCCGGCTCGCTGACCGCCGCGAGCGCCGTCTCGGCCACCTTCACCACGTCGTCGGTGCCCGCCGTGCGTTCGACCAGGATGACGAACTCGTCGCCGCCGAGGCGGGCGACCAGGTGCTCGCCGAGCGCGCGGCGCAGCCGGTCGGCCACCGACACCAGCAGCATGTCGCCGACCTGGTGGCCGAGGGAGTCGTTGACCACCTTGAAGCGGTCCAGGTCGAGGAAGCACACCCCGACCCGGTCCGCGCCCCGGCCGGGGGAGTCGATCGCGGCGGCCAGCCGCTCGGTGAACAGCGTGCGGTTGGGCAGGTCGGTCAGCGGGTCGTGGGTGGCCTGGTGGCGGAACCGGGCCTCGCTGTCGCGCAGGGCCCGCTCGGCCTCCGCGCGGGCCACCATCGCGGCCCGGCGGATCGACTCCTGCTCGTCGAGCGTCCGGTCCCGCAGCGCGCGGGCGTAGCCGGTCGCCACGGTGGCCAGCAGCCGGGCCATCCGGTCCTCGGCGTCCTCGGTGACCAGCCCCAGGTCGCGCAGCAGCCGGAGCTGGATGACCTCGATGGTCCGGCCCAGGCCCTCGGCGGAGGCGATGTGCGCCGCCACCAGCTCGGCGCCGACCTGGTGGCCGACCCGCACGTCGAACGGCTCGGACACCAGCGCCTCGGCCAGCCGCCCGGTGAGCCGGTGCAGCAGCGCCTCCAGCTGGGCCTGCGTCATCGGCAGGTAGCTGGTGCCGGAGACCGCCTTCGCCCAGGCCCGGGCGAACACGTTCGGGCAGGTGGCGGGAACCCCCGGACCGCAGGCGTGGCCGTCGGGGGCTGACGGGCCGGACGTGCCGTCGGAGTGCTCACCCACCGAGCCGCCCGACGCCACCCATGAAGACCGCCTTCTCGGCGTCCTCGGCGCTCTCCGGGGTCTCGGGCCGCCACTGCGGCACCCAGACGACGCCCGGGTCGACCAGCGGGAAGCCGTCGAAGAGGGCGGTCAGCTCCCGCCGGCTGCGGATGACCAGCGGGTTGTCGGTGCGCTGGTAGACCGCCTCGGCCTCCTCGCGTTCGCCGGTGTCGCGCCGGTCGTCGTCGCTGGCCTGGGACATCACCAGGTAGCTGCCCGGGGCGAGCGCCGCCCGCAGGGTCCGCAGGATCTCGTCGGGGCGGTCCTCGTCGGGCACGAAGTGCAGCACCGCCACGATCATCACCGCGACCGGCTGGGAGAAGTCGAGCATCCGGGTGACCTCGGGGTGGGCCAGGATCCGCTCCGGGTGGCGCAGGTCCTCCTGGAGGACGGCCGCCCGGTCGTTGCCGCTGAGGATCTCCCGGCTGTGCGCCACGGCCACCGGGTCGACGTCGACGTAGACCACCCGGGACTCCGGGGCGATCCGCTGGGCGATCTCGTGCACGTTGCCGACGGTCGGGATGCCGGAGCCGATGTCGAGGAACTGGCGGATGCCCGCCTCGGTGAGGAACTGCACCGCCCGGCGCAGGAACGCCCGGTTGGCCTGGGCCATCAGCGGGGCCTCGGGCACCGCGTCGACCATCGCCCGCGCGGCGGCCCGGTCGGCGGCGAAGTTGTGCGAGCCGCCGAGATAGTAGTCGTACATGCGGGCCACGCTGGGACGCTCGATGTCGATCGTGTCGGGTGCCCAGTCCGGCCGCTGCATGCCCTACCCCTTTTGTCAACGACGCGGGACACGCCGCCCGCGCGGGTCACCCGCGTATTCTGCCCCGCCTGCGGGGCAGGTGACCAGAGAGGGCCGCCGTCGCCCCGTCTGCCCGGCCGGAGGGTCCCGTTGACCGGACCCGCCGGCCGTCGCGCAAGCCCCCCGGCCGGTGGCCGCCGGCCGGCGGGACGGCGTCAGAACTTCGGAGCGTCGGGGGCTTCGAGCAGGCCGAGCCGCAGGGCCGTCATCAGCGCCTGCGCCCGGTTGGCCGCGCCCAGCTTCTCGTAGAGCTTCGAGATGTGGGTCTTGGCCGTCGACTCGCTGACGAAGAGCTGCTTGGCGATGCCGGCCACGCTCATCCCGTCGGCGAGCAGCCGCAGCACCTGACCCTCGCGGGGGGAGAGCTGCGGGCCGGACGGCGCGAGCCGCCGCTTCATCGCCTCGGCCAGGTCGGCGGCCGTGAACGCGCTCGGCGAGGAGGCGGCGTGCCGGGCGGCGGCCACGACCTCGTCAGCCGGGGCCGTCTTCGGCACGAACGCGCTCGCACCGGCCTCCAGCGCGCCGAAGAGCTGGTCGTCGCCCGCGTACATGGTGAGCACGACGATGCCCATCGACGCGCTGGACTTGCGGAGCGCGCGGGTGGCCTCCAGGCCACTGCCGTCGGGAAGCCGAAGGTCCATGATCACCACGTCGGGCTGGAGGGCGCCGGCCTGCCGGACCCCCTCCGCCGCCGTGGCGGCCTCACCGACGACCTCGAACTGCCGGTCCCGCTCGAAGGCGTGCCGCAGCCCCTTGCGGATCAGATCGTGATCGTCGACAAGGAGGACCTTGGTGCGGGTCGCCGGTGTCGGGCTTGTGGTCATCCTCGGGTTACTCCCCTTCTGCTGCTGCCGCCTTGCCGCGCACCCTATCGCGCCGGGGCGACGAACCGAGCACCACCGCCACGGTCGTGCCACTGGGCTGGCGCGGCCTGATCTCCAATCGGCCCCGGATACGTTCCGCTCTCTCGGCCATGATCGCAAGCCCGTAGTGACCGTCCGTGCGCTGGTCAGCGATGCCCTGACCGTCATCCGACACTTCAATTTGCGCGTACGGGGGGTCCACCTCGCAGGTGACCCACAGATTTGCGGCCCCGGCGTGCTTGCGGGCGTTGGTGACCGCCTCCTGCGCGATGCGCAGCAGCTCGGCCTCGGTCGCGGCGGGCAGCCGCGCGGTGGACTCGTCCAGCGACAGGTGCACCCGCAGCCCGCCGGACGCCCCGACGGTGCGCGCGTACTCGGCGATGGCGGCGGCCAGGCCGCCGTGCCGGTCCACCTCGCTGCGCAGCTCGAACAGGCTCAGCCGCAGCTCGGTGATGACCCGGGTCACCTCGCCGCGCAGGGTGCGCAGCGCCTCGGCCGTCTCCTTCGGGTCCTCCTCCACGTACGCCAGGGCGTTGTCGATGCCGTACCCGACCATGACCAGCTCCTGGGCGACCCCGTCGTGGATCTCCCGGGCCAGCCGCTGCCGCTCCTCGTTGGTGGCCAGCGAACGCACCTCGTCGAACAGGAGCGCGGCCTCCAGCCGCAGCGCCGCCGGGCGGGTCAGCGCGGTCACCCGGGACACCACCGGCGGCGGGTACGCCTGCGCGACGTCCGCCTCCATCACCAGCATGCCGACCGTGCGGACCCCGGCGACCAGCGGCACGATCAGCGCCGAGACGTCGCCGCCGGTGTGCGAGCGGGCCTGCGAGCGGCTGGCGGTCTGCGGCTGCTGGCTGGCCCAGGCGTCGGCGATCGCCGAGTCGGCGTCGAGCGTGGTCTCCCAGTCGACCCGGTCCACGCCCACCTGGGCGAGCACCACCAGCCGGCCGCCGCCGCTGGCGGAGAGCACCGCCGCCCGCTCGGCCCGGGCCACGGTGCGCAGCTCCTCCAGCAGGTGCTCGGAGATGCCGCCCGGGTCGAGGGTCGCCCCCGGAAGCTGCCGGGCCACCGTGCGCAGCTGGGTCAGCAGCCGGGTCGCCTCCGCGTACGGCTGGGGCTTGCCCTCGCTGCGGACCCGGATCACCCGGTGCAGGGTGCCGGCGGTGTAGAGGCCCAGGCCGGCGAGGATCAGCCACTGGGCGCAGACCGCCAGGTAGCCCGGCTGGCCGAGCTGCCGTCCGCCGTCGACCTGGGTGAGGGCGGCGCTGGTCACCAGGGTGGCGGCGGTGACGGCGAGCAGCGCCGCGCCCTCGCGGAACCGGCGGCGCAGCGCGGTCACCGTCACCGGGACGGCGAGGTACGGCAGCACGGCCGACGCGCCGAGGCCGCCGATCGTGCCGTTGAGGGTGGTCACCGCGGCGACCTGGCTCGCGGCCAGCCCCAGCACCACCACCTCGGCGAAGCGGCTGAGCGGGCCGAGCAGCCGGTGCTGGGGGGCGAGCGCGGCGGGCAGCCCGGCGGCGCCGAGCAGCGCGATCCACCAGAGCTGACCGGCGTCGTGGGTGGCGAAGAGGGTGAGGACGGCGACCAGCACGAGCATCACCACGCGGGCGGCGGTGGCGAGCGGCTGCGTCGGCGGCCGGGCGGGTGTCGAGGAGTCGGGCACGTGACGGATCGTAGTCAGCGCCGGTAGATCTCGGCGATCTCCGCCGCGTACGTGCTGTGCACGACCTGCCGCTTGACCTTCAGCGACGGGGTGAGCTCCCCGGTGGCCTCGGTGAAGTCGCGCGGCAGGATCCGGAACACCTTGATCGCCTCGGCCTTGGAGACGGACTGGTTGGCCTGGTCGACCGCGCCCTGCACCTCGGCGCGCAGCGCCTCGTCGTCGCGCAGCTCGTCGACGCCGGTGCCCTCGGGGCGGCCGTGGGCGGCCAGCCACTTCGGCAGCGCCTCCTCGTCGATGGTGACCAGCGCGGCGATGAACGGCTGCCGGTCGCCGACGACGACGCACTGGCTGATCAGCGGGTGCGCCCGGACCTGGTCCTCCAGCACCGCCGGGGCGACGTTCTTGCCGCCGGCCGTCACGATGATCTCCTTCTTGCGGCCGGTGATGCTCAGGAAGCCGTCGGCGTCGAGCTGGCCGAGGTCGCCGGTGCGGAACCAGCCGTCGGCGCTGAGCGCCTCGGCGGTGGCCTCCTCGTTGCGCCAGTAGCCCTGGAAGATCAGGTCGCCGGAGATCAGGATCTCGCCGTCGTCGGCGATCCGGATGGTCACGCCGGGCAGCGGCCGGCCGACGGTGCCGATCCGCGTCGCGCCGGGCAGGTTCGCGGCGGCGGCGGGGGAGGTCTCGGTCAGCCCGTACCCCTCGCAGATGGTCACCCCGATGCCCCGGAAGAAGTGCCCGAGCCGGGCCCCGAGCGGCGCGCCGCCGGAGATCGCGTCGCGGCACCGGCCGCCGAGGGCCGCCCGCAGCTTGCGGTAGACCAGCTTGTCGAAGACCGCGTGCTGGACGCGCAGCGCCACACCCGGCCCGTTCGGCGACTCCAGCGCCTCGCTGAAGGCCACCGCGACCTGCTCGGCCCGGTCGAAGATCTTGCCCTTGCCGTCGGCCTCGGCCTTCTGCCGGGCCCCGTTGTAGACCTTCTCGAAGACCCGGGGCACCGACAGCACGAAGGTCGGCCGGAACTCCTGGAGCTCGGCGACCAGGTTCCTGGTGTCGGCGCAGTGCGCCATGGTGGCCCGCGCCTGCACCACGCCGATCTGGATGAGCCGGGCGAAGGCGTGCGCGAGGGGGAGGAACAGCAGGGTCGACGCGCCCGGACGCAGGAAGAGGTTGGGCAGCACCGGCACGGCGTTGGCGATGTCGGCGTACATGTTGCGGTGGGTCAGCACGCAGCCCTTGGGGCGGCCGGTGGTGCCGCTGGTGTAGATGATGGTGGCGACGTCGTCGGCCTTGACCGCCGTGCGCCGCCGGTCGACCTCGACCGGGTCGACCGCGGCCCCGGCGGCGACCAGCTCGTCGACCGCGCCCAGCTCGATCTGCCACAGGTGGGCCAGCTCGGTGAGCCGGTCGCGGACGCCCTCGACGAGGGTGGCGTGGGCGGTCGTCTCGACCACGGCGGCGACCGCGCCGGAGTCGGCCAGGATCCAGGCGGCCTGCTCGGCGCTGGACGTCTCGTAGATCGGCACGGTGACCGCGCCGGCCGCCCAGATGGCGTAGTCGAACAGGGTCCACTCGTAGCGGGTGCGGCTCATCAGGCCGACCCGGTCGCCGGGGGAGATGCCGGCGGCGACCAGGCCCCGGGCCACCGCGACCACCTCGTCGCGGAACTGCCGGCAGGTCACCTCGACCCAGCCGGTGGCGGGCGCGACGGCGGGGCGGGCGAACTGGACGGCGTCCGGGGCGGTCTCGGCATTGTCCCAGACCGGGTCGGTGAGGCTGGCCGAGTCGCCGACGGTGACGATCGGCGGGACGGAGAACTCGCGCACCTGCACTCCCTCGTGCTCGCACTGGCCGGGCGGGCCGGGGCCCCGGAGGGGTCGGCTCTGTCGAAACCTACCCGCCCGACCAGGTGGGTGCGCCAGGCAGGTTGCCGGGTAGCCTCCCCCCATGGCGGACTCCTCCACCCAGTCGATCGTCGTGGGCGCGTCACCGGAGCGGGTGGCGGCGGTCATCTGCGACTTCGCGCGTTACCCCGAATGGACCGACGCGGTGCGCCGGACCGAGGTCGTGGAGGAATACGAGGACGGCTACGCCAGCCAGGTCCGCTTCACCCTCGACGCCGGGGTGCTGGCCGACGAGTACGTGCTGGCCTACGAGTACGCCGAGGACATCTCCCGGATCGAGTGGCACCTGGTGGCGCCCTCGAAGATGCAGCGCTCCCAGCGCGGGTCGTACGACCTCGTCGGCAACCCCGACGGCACGACCACGGTGACCTACACCCTGGAGGTGGAGCTTTCCGTGGGCATGCTCGGCATGTTTCGCCGCAAGGCCGAGAAAATGATCATGGATGCGGCGTTGAAGCAGCTCAAGCGCCGGGTAGAAGACACCGGTGCGGCGCGGTGACGCGACCGGCTGCGGCGCGCCCGGCACGGTAGAGGAGCCGACCATGGGGGGTACGGATCCGGGCTCGGCCCGGGAAGAGGCGGAGCGGCTGGTCGCCACGGTCCTCGCGGCGGCGAGGCTGGCCGCCGCGGGCGCCGGATCGGGCGGCGGCTCCGGGGCGGGGCCGTGGGGTCCGCTCGGTGGGATCGTGTCCAGTGTCCTCGGTCACAGCGGGGGCGGCTCCACGGCGGCCCGGCCGGCCGGCGGCGGGCACGGCGGTTTCGCCACCGGTGCGGCCGAATGCTGCATCTGTCCGCTCTGCCGCGGTATCGCGGCGTTGCGCGACCCGAGTCCGGAATTCGCCGAGCGGCTCGCCACGGGGGCCGGCGATCTGGCCGCCGGGGTGGCCAGCCTGCTGCGCGCGTTCGCGTCGGCCGACGAGCCGGCCGCCGGTGGCACACCGGCCGCCGACACCGCCGCGCCGTCGCCCCGACCGGCGGCTGACCAGGCATCGGGCGATCATGTGTGGCGCGAGGCCACCCGCACCGGGCATGATTCTCACCCGGCGCCGGATGAGGACGTGTGGTCCGCCGCGACCCGAGGGGAGGGTCCGGGCGTTCCGGCCGCCGCCGTGCCGCCCGCCGACGACGCCGGGCCGGACGTGCCGGGGGCTCCCCGGCCGCCGGCCGGCCGACCCGTGGTGCCCGCGTCGCGGGCCCCCGGTGGCGCGGGAGGGGACGCACCAGGCGACGGGGCCTGACCACCGGACATCCCGTCCCACCGGCACGGCGGACCGCCGTGCCGGTGCCGGGCAGCACAGCAGAGGGGAGTGGCAGCGGTGACGCTGACCATCGGAGTCGACGTCGGTGGCACGAAGGTGGCCGGCGGTGTCGTCGACGACACCGGCAACGTACTCGTGCAGGCCCGACGGGACACCCCCGCCGACAACGTGGGCAAGACCCGCGACGTCATCATCGAGGTGGTCAGCGAACTCTCCGCCGGCCGGCAGATCGACGCCGTCGGCATCGGCGCGGCCGGCTGGATCGACGCCACCCGCTCCACCGTCCTCTTCGCGCCCAACCTGGCCTGGCGCGACGAGCCCCTGCGCGAGTACGTCAGCCGGGCCACCGGCCTGCCGGTGATCGTCGAGAACGACGGGAACGTCGCCGCCTGGGCCGAGTTCCGCTACGGCGCGGCCCGGCACGCCGACGACTCCATGGTCATGTTCACCATCGGCACCGGCGTCGGCGGCGGCATCGTGCTCGGCGGCGAGCTGGTGCGCGGCGCCCACGGCATCGCCGCCGAGCTGGGCCACATGCTCACCGTCCCCGACGGACACCAGTGCGGCTGCGGCCGGCTCGGCTGCATCGAGCAGTACGCCAGCGGCAGCGCCCTGGTGCGCTTCGCCCGCGCGGCCGCCCGCCAGGAGCCGCACCGGGCCGTCGCCCTGCTGGAGCTGGCCGGCGGCGAGGCCGAGGCGGTCACCGGCCCGATGGTGACCGCCGCCGCCCAGGGCGGCGACCCCGTCTCCGCCGAGGCGTTCGCGCAGGTCGGGCGCTGGCTCGGCACCAGCCTCGCCGACATGGCGCAGATCCTCGACCCGCAGGTCCTCGTCGTCGGCGGCGGCGTCGTCGAGGCGGGCGACCTGCTGCTCGGCCCGACCCGGCGCTCCTTCACCGACGCGTTGGCCCAGCGCAGCCGGCTCCCCGTCGCCGAGGTGCTCCCCGCCGAGCTGGGCAACACCGCCGGCGTGATCGGCGCCGCCGACCTGGCCCGCCGGCTGTAGGGGGCCGGGATGACCGAGACGGGCCGGGTGGCCGACACCCCGGGCGGCGTGCCGCTGCGCGTCGTGTCGTACAACGTGCACAGCCAGCGCGACGACCAGGCCGCGCTGGCGGCGGTGGTCCGCGCGGCCGCCCCCGACGTGGTGATCGTGCAGGAGGCGCCCCGGCGGTTCCGGTGGCGGCAGAAGTGCGCGTCGCTGGCCGAGTCGTTCGGGCTGGTCGTCGCCGCCGGCGGCCTGCCGTCGCTGGGCAACCTGCTGCTGACCAGCCTGCGGGTGCGGGTGGCCGACACCCGCTGCCAGCGCTACCCGCTGACCCCGGGCCGGCACATGCGCGGGGCGGCGTACGCCGAATGCCGCGTCGGCGGCACCCGGTTCCTGCTGGCCGGCTCGCACCTGTCCACCGACCCGGCCGAGCGCCCCGCGCAGGCGGCGGCGTTCAAGCGGGAGCTGGCCGCCGCCGACCTGCCCGTGGTCGCCGCCGCCGACCTCAACGAGGGCCCGGACGGCCCGGCCTGGGCGACCGTCGGCGCGGGGCTGACCGACGCGGCGGTCGCGGCCGACCGCGCCGACCGGCTCACCTACTCGTGCGCCGACCCGCGCCGCCGCATCGACGCCGTCTTCGTCGACCCCCGGATCACCGTCGTCGACTACGACGTGGTCGACACGCCGCAGGCCCGCCGGGCCAGCGACCACTTCCCCGTCGTGGTCGACCTGCTGCTGCCCGCCGCCGGCTGACGCGGCGCGCGACCCACCGTCCACAAGGACTGGACAAACCGGTCGGGTTACCGGAAGGATTTCGCAGCGACCCGGCACTCGTGCCGCACAAAGGAGAATCCGGTGTCCCCCTCCACCGACCCCGGCCGTCCCGAGCCGGACGCGACGACGCTCGCCCCGCCCCGGGACGCCCGACCGGTCTCCGACCGAGGCGAGACGGTCTGCGTCATCGGGGCCGGGGCCAGCGGCCTCACCGCCGTGAAGAACCTGCGCGAGCACGGCTTCGGCGTCGACTGCTACGAGCGGGAGACCGGCGTCGGCGGCGCGTGGAACTGGCGGCACGACCGCAGCCCCGTCTACGCCAGCACCCACCTGATCTCGTCGCGGCCGTTCACCCAGTTCCCCGACTTCCCGATGCCGGACGACTGGCCGGACTACCCGCACCACAGCCAGGTGCTCACCTACTTCGAGCGCTACGCCGACCACTTCGACCTGCGCCAGCACATCTGGTTCGGCACCGAGGTCATCCGGGTCGAGCCGGTCGACGGCGACCGCTGGGACGTCACCACCCGCAGCACCGGCGGCTACGGCCCCGAGCGCACCTCCCGGTACGCCGCCGTGGTCGTCGCCAACGGTCACAACTGGTCGCCGAAGCTGCCCCGCTACGAGGGGCTGGAGGAGTTCCGGGGCGAGATCATGCACGCCTCGTCGTACAAGGACCCGGCGCAGCTGCGCGGCAAGCGGGTGCTGGTCGTCGGTGCCGGCAACACCGGCTGCGACATCGCCGTCGAGGCGGCCCAGCAGGCGTCCCACTGCTGGCACTCCACCCGCCGCGGCTACTGGTACGCCCCCAAGTACGTCCTCGGCCGTCCCGCCGACCAGGTCAACGACACCCTGCTCGCCCTGCGGGTGCCGCTGCGCGTGCGGCAGTGGCTCTACCACTGGACGCTGCGGCTCACCGTCGGCGACCTGACCCGGTTCGGCCTGCCCAAGCCCGACCACCGGGTCTACGAGACCCACCCCATCGCCAACAGCCAGCTCGTCTACCACGTCGGCCACGGCCAGATCACCCCCGTGCCGGACGTGGCCCGGTTCCACGCCAAGGCCGTCGAGCTCACCGACGGCCGCGAGATCGACCCGGAGCTGGTCGTCTTCGCCACCGGCTACCTGCCGCGCTTCGAGTTCCTCGACCCCCGGGTGCTCGGCGCCGACGGGTCGGGGCGGCCCCGGCTGTGGCTCAACGCGCTCGTCCCCGGCCACCCGACCCTCGCCGTCGCCGGCCTGGTCCAGCCCGACTCGGGCGTCTTCACCCTGTCGCACTGGCAGACCGTCCTGTTCGCCCGGCTGCTCGCCCTGCGCGTGCGCCGGCCGGAGCGGGCCGCCGCGTTCGCGCAGCGGGTCACCGCCGGGGCCGGCGAGCGCTACTCGGGGAAGGTCAAGGACAGCAGCCGGCACTGGTTCGAGGTGGGCCACGCCGACTACCTGCGCGCCATCCAGCGCGCCATGCACGAGCTGGAGGAGAAGTGAGCCAGCAGCAGCGGGTCCGGATCATGCGCGGCCGGGAGTGGGCCCGGCCCGTCCGCCCGGCCCGCCGCGAGGTGCTCAGCGCGCTCCCCGAGGTCGAGCAGGGCCGCCCGCCGCTGCTGTTCGTGCCCGGCTTCGGCCACGGCGCGTGGGCGTTCGCCGAGCACTGGCTGGGCCACGTCGCCGGTCGCGGCTTCCCGGCGTACGCGCTGAGCCTGCGCGGGCACGGCGGCAGCGAGCCGGCGCCGGAGGCGACGCTGCGGGCGTACACCCACGACGTGACGCAGGTGGCGGCGGGCCTGCCGCGCCAGGCGGTGCTGGTGGGGCACGGCGCCGGGGCCCTGGTGGTGCGGCACGCCCTGGCCCGCTATCCGGCGCGGGCGGCGGTGCTGGTGGCCCCGGTGCTCGGCGACTGGGCGACGCTCGGCACGGCGCTGCGCCGCAACCCCGGCGGCACCCTGCCCGCGTTCGTCGGCGCGGGCCTGCGGCTGAGCCGACGGCAGCTGTTCAGCCGCGAGCTGCCCGACGCCGACGCCCGCCGGTACGCCGCCCGCCTCGGGCGCGCCGGCCGGCGCGCCCAGTGGCAGCTGCTCACCCACCGCGACCCGGAGCCGGCCGTGGGCGACCCGCCCGTGCTGGTCCTGGGCAGCCCCGACGACCGGGTGGTCCCGCCGGCCGCGCTGACCCGGGCCGCCCGGCTGCACGGCGGCGCGCCGCTGCTCTTCCCCGGCATGGGGCACGACCTGATGCTCGACGTCCGCTGGCGGGAGCCGATCGACGCGATCCTGGACTGGCTGGAGAAGGAACACCCGCCGGCCTGACCCGCTGCCGGCGCGACCCGTCGACCGGGGCGCGCCAGCAGCGGCGGCCGGGCGGGGCGGAACGCCCGGTCAGCCGGTGGGGGCGAGGTGGGTCAGCAGCGACCCGCCGTCGTCGAGGGCGCTGAGGTAGGAGCGGGCCCACGCCCGGATGTCGTTGCGGTGCAGGTGTTCGCGCATCGCCCGCATCCGCGGCGTGACGTCGGCCGGGTCGGCCTCGAGCGCCGAGAGCAGCCCCTGCTTGAGCCCCTCCAGGTCGTGCGGGTTGACCAGGTACGCCTGCGGCAGCTCGGCCGCCGCCCCGGCGAACTCGCTGAGCAGCAGCGCACCCGTGTCGTCGACCCGGGCCGCCACGTACTCCTTGGCGACCAGGTTCATCCCGTCGCGCAGCGGGGTCACCGCCATCACGTCGGCGACCCGGTAGAGCGCCGCCAGCTCGGCCCGGTCGAACGGCTGGGTGAGGTAGTGGATGGCGGGCTCGCCGACCCGGCCGAACTCGCCGTTGATCCGCCCCACCTCGCGCTCGACCCGGTCGCGCAGGATCTGGTACTGCGTGACCCGTTCCCGGCTGGGCACCGCCACCTGCACCAGCACCGTGTCGCGCACCTTGACGTGCCCGCTGGCCAGCAGCTCGCTGTAGGCCTTGAGGCGCTGCTCGATGCCCTTGGTGTAGTCCATCCGGTCGACGCTGAGGATGACGTGGCCGGGGTCGCCGAGGTCGTGGCGCAGCCGCTGGGCCCGGGCCGCCACGTCGGGGCGGCCCGCGAGGGCGGCCATCTCGGCGGTGTCGATCGAGACCGGGAACGCCCCGATGCGGACCACCCGGTCGTCGACACCGACGCGCCGGTCCGTCGCCGGCAGCTCCAGCACCTTGGCGACGAGCTGGGCGAAGTTGTGCGCGGCCTGGGCGCGCTGGAAGCCGATCAGGTCGGCGCCGAGCATGCCGCGCAGCAGCTCGGCCCGGCGGGGGAGCTGCATGAACAGCTCCGGCGGGGGGAACGGCACGTGCAGGAAGAAGCCGATCCGCAGGTCGGGACGCAGCTCCCGCAGCAGGCCGGGCACCAGTTGCAGGTGGTAGTCCTGGATCCAGACCACCGCGCCCTGCTCGGCCGCCTCGGCGGTCGCCTCGGCGAACCGCTGGTTGACCCGCTGGTACGCCTCCCACCAGCGGCGGTGGTATTCCGGCTGCTCCACCGCGTCGTGATAGAGCGGCCACAGGGTCGAGTTGGCGAAGCCCTCGTAGTGGTCGCGGAAGTCCTCGCTGCTCAGCGGCACGGTGCGCATCCGCACGCTGCCGATGTCGGGCAGGCTCGGCGCCGGCCCGGTGCCGCCGGCCCAGCCGACCCAGGTGGCCGGCGTGTGCCGGAGCAGGGGATGCAGGGCGCTCACCAGCCCGCCGGGACTGCGTCGCCATTCACAGGCGCCGTCGGGCGCCACACTGTCGTCGATGGGCAGGCGGTTGGCCACCACCACGAGGGAACTCTGTCGCATCTCGGGCATTCCGATCAGCAGAGACCGACCACCGCGAGCAAGGAACAACCGGGCAGCCAGTGCGGGAAGTGACGTACAGCGGTATTCCTACTGACAGTAAGTTACACCACTGTTACGCCTCCCGCCGAGGGCGGTGCGCGTCCCGCAATTCGGGCATCCGCCGTCCGCCTGTGGGGACGGACCGCTACCCGGAGTATGGGGCGGGTCAGACCCGGGCGCCGTCGTCGGGGTCGTCGTCGGAGTCGCCGGGCCGCAGCCGCCAGATCAGCGTCACGAAGCCGGCGAGGATGCCGGTGAAGCCGAGCAGGGTCACCACGGACGAGTCCACCGGCAGCAGCGTCGGCTCCAGGAAGAGCACGAACCCGGCGACGATGGCCAGCACGCCGGCCACCGCGTACTTGGAGACGCGGGGCAGCGGCGGTGGCGGCGGCGGGGTGTAGCGCTCGTCGGCGTCGTCGGGCAGGCCGGCGCCGAACGTGTCCAGCCCGTCCAGCAGGGACGGCTCGTCCTGCCGGCTCCCGCCGACGGAGACGCCCGAGACGTCGGCGGCCCACGGCAGCCGGCGTACGTCGGTGGCGGTGCCACCCTCGTCGGCGCCGACCCGGCCGGTCGTGCCGGCCGGCTGCTCGTCGGGCTCGTCGTCGATGTCCTCGGCGGCTGGCCAGGGATGCGCGCCGGCGGCTGGGGCGGTGTGGAAGCCGGCGACGATGCGGGCCCACTCGGCGTCGACGTCGGGCTCGTCGCGGGACGGGCCGGCGGGGGCCTCCTCGGCGAGCTGGGTGAGGTAGTCGCGTGCGGTCGTCAGGTGGGAGCGGTCGACGTAGAGCCGGTCCACGGGGCGGGCCGGGACGGTGGTGGTGCGGGTGACCGGGTTCAGGTCGGCCGACGGTTGCAGGTACGCGGCGATGCCGCCCGCGGCCAGGACGTCGAGCAGGTGCTCACCCACGCGCGGATCCACGTCGCCGGCGACCGCGTACTCGCTCGCGTCGAGCCCGTTGTCCCGCCGTCCCCGGCGGGCCCTACCCGCTGACACCGGACATCCTCCCTCGCGCACCTCCCGGTGCGGTCGCCCCCGGCGCCCCGCACGCCGTGCCCTGAATCGTGACACGTCAGGGCCCCCTTCCGGGAGTGCGTTGTGGCGCGCCGTACGAAGTAAGGACCCTCCCGCAGGTCGGGGCGGGGCCTCAATGTCGGTTTTCGCTAATCGCTTGCCAACAGAAGCTCGTGGCCCGGCTCCCGCACCGACACCCCCGCCCGCCCCGGCACCCCGCTGCCCACCCCGTTACCCGGCTGCCCACCCCCTGTGCCGGCGCCTACGCAGCTGAGTCACCTACGACATCACCACTCCACCCTGCCTCCACCACCCCACCTTCCCCCACCCCACCCCCGCCCGGTCACCGCCCGCCGCGGTGATCAAGAGAGAAGCGTCAAAGTCGATCTCTGAGCTGACTCAGATTCCCGTGATCACCGCGTCTCTCGATCACCGCGGCGGGGAGGGGGCGAGCCGGGGTGGGGGTGGAATGGGTGATGTCGTAGGTGACTCAGCTGCGTAGGCGCCGTAGCGCTGCGTCGTTCCTCGCGGCCTCGCGGCCTTCCGGCTTTGCCGCCTCGCGGCTTCGTGGCTTTGCGGCCTTCCGGCCTCGCCGTCCGCGCCGGGGCGCAGGGGTCCCGAGGGCGGGCCGGTCCGTCCGCAGTGGCCGGGCGGTGGCGGGCTAGTCGGTGGTTCCGGCGAGGCGGAGCAGGCCCGGGGCGTGGTTGCGGGCGGCGAACCCGCGCACCTCGGCCAGCACCTGCGCCGCGCCCGCCGGGTCCACCTCGCGCAGGGTGGGCACCGACAGCGCGGCGGCGAGCACGTGGTCGGTCAGGTCGCCCATCCGCCGGTACTGCTCGGCGGCCGAGCGGAACAGCTCGGCGGCGGCCCGGGCGTCGCCGGCCGACCCGGCCAGCGCGGCCTCCGCCGCCTGCCCGGCGGCCCGGGCCCAGGGCGTCATCCGGGGCGCGGAGGTCAGCAGCCGGCGCACCCGGCGGGCCGCGTCCCCGCCGAGCACCACGGCGACGTGGCCGATCGCCGGCACCCACTCGGCGAACGGGATCTCCCGGGTCCGCCGCCAGTCCTCGTCCAGCTCGGCGAGCAGCCGCAGCGCCTCGGCCCCGCGCCCCTGCACGGCACGGCACAGCGCGGCGTGGGCCAACGTGGACCGCAGCACCCGGTGGAAGCCGGACCGCCGCCCGGCGGCCACCGCCCGCTCCACCTGGTCCGGGTCGCCGCCGTCGGCCGGGGCCTCCGGGTCGCCGCGCAGCGTCCGCATCCAGCCGGACACCGCGACGATGTGCATGTCCCACTCGCCGGTCGGCCGGCGCGTCGACTCGGCCGCCAGGTCCGCCGCCGCACCCCAGTCCCCGGCGTAGTACGACCGGGCCCACTGGTCCTCGAAGCTCGCGGTGAGGCTGTGCTCGCCGCCGAGGTCCAGCGAGCGCTGCTCGTCCACCAGCCGCGCCGAGCCGGCCAGGTCGCCCTCCTCCTGCAACGCCCAGGCCAGGTTGTGCACCGCCCGCCGGCGGCTGGCCAGCCGCTCCACCCGGCAGTGCTCGGTGATCTCGACCAGCTCCGCGTACGCCTCCGGCACCCCCGACAGGTAGCGGGCCACCGCGAGCGTGATCCGGGCGCTCGCGCTGACCTCCCGCAGCTGGAGCCGCTCGGCGAGGCTCGCCGCGGTCCGGGCCGCCGCGCACGCCGGCTCGGTCTCCGCGTTGAGCATGTGCACCCGGGCCAGCTCCAGCAGGGCGCTCGCCTTCTCCTCGCTGTCGGGCAGGTCGGTGTAGATGCCGATGGCCCGGTCCAGGCAGCGCAGCGTCTCGGCCCGGTCCGCCCGCCGCCACGCGGCGGTGGCCAGCAGCGTCCAGGCCCGCGCCGCCCCCGTCGGCTCGCCGGCCCCGGCCAGCTCGCCGGCCAGTCGGGCCAGCCGCTGCGCGCCGCCGTCGACGAGGAACGCGTCCCCGTCGCGGAACAGCGCCAGCTCGGCGTCGAACAGCTCCAGCATGGGCTCGGGCCCGCCGGGCAGGACCAGCGCCCGCCCCATCAGCGTCGCGGCGGTGTCCAGCGCGTGCAACTCGTACGCCCGGCGGGCCGCCCGGTGCAGCGCGGCCCGCGCCGCCGGGGCGTAGGGCACGGTGTCCAGGCCGACGGTGCGGGCGATCTCGTGCGCCGCCCAGCGGTGGTTGGCCAGCACCTCGACCAGGTCCTGCTGCCGGCCGTCGGTGACCTGCTCCAGCCAGTCGGCGGTGCTCTGGTGGCGCGCCACCCGCTCGGTGCGGGGCAGCCGCTGATAGCACACGTCGCGCACCAGGACGTGCCGGAAGCGGTACTCGGGCTGGCCGGGCATCGTCGAGCTGGGCTGCTCGTAGACCAGGTCCCGGCGCTGCAACCGGCCCAGCGCCCGTTCCACCCACCGCACCGGGCGACCCAGCGCGGTGGCCACCGGCCCCGGCCAGAACTGCACGCCGACGACGGCGGCGGCCTGGAGCACCGCCCGGTCGGCCGGGTCGAGCAGGTCGAGCCGGTTGGCGATGACCGCCTGCACCGTGCGCGGCATCTCCGGCGTACGGGCCGGGTCGGCCCGCCCGGCGGGGTCGACGAGCCCGCCGTCGAGCAGCATCCGCGCGTACTCCTGGGCGTAGAGCGGGTTGCCGTCGGCGAACTCGATCAGCGGCCCCCGGGACGCGGGCAGCAGCGCGGACTGCCCGAGCAGCAGCGCGTAGAGGGTGTCGATGTCGGAGTCGTGCATCGGCGGCACCGAGATCGACATCGCCCCGCTGATCGTGCCCGTCCAGGCCGGGTGCCGCTCCCGCAGCTCCGGCCGCGCCGTCGCCAGCACCAGCAGCGGCACGCCCCGGGCCGCCGCGCCGAGCTGCTCGACGAAGGCGAGCATCGCCTGGTCGGCCCAGTGCATGTCCTCGAACACCAGCACCGTCGGGCCTGCCTCGGCCAGGGCGAGCAGGAACCGCCGCCAGGACGTCTCGGTCTCGCCCGGGGTGAGCCGCTCGCCGGGCAGGCCGATGAGCGGGCCGAGCGGATCGGCCAGCCGCACCGCGTGCGGGTCGCCCAGCCTGGCCAACCGCTGCCGCAGCCGGTCGCCGAGCGCCGCCGGGTCGTCGACGTTCGCCACGCCGACCCAGCCCTTCACGATGTCGGCGAGCGCGGCGTACGTGACGTTCTCGCCGAACGGCGGGCACTGCCCGACCAGCCAGGTGATCGGCGGGCCGGGCAGGCTGGCGGCGTGCCGGGCCAGCTCCCGCAGCAGCCGGCTCTTGCCCACCCCCGCCGAGCCGAACACCGTGACGAGCTGCGAGGTGCGCTCGGTCACCGTGCGGTGCAGGGCGTTGACCAGCAGGCCGCGCTCGTGTTCCCGGTTGACCATCGGGGTCAGCTCGGCGGTGGTCAGGTCCCGCTGGGGCAGCGCCCGCACCGCCAGCCAGATCCGGCTGACCGCGGAGCGGCCCCGCAGCGTCACCGGCGGCCGGTCGGCGTACTCCATGTCGTGCCGGGTCGCCGCCCAGGTGCTCTCGTCGACGACCACGCCGCCCGACGGCGCGAGCGACTGCAACCGGGAGGCGGTGTTGACCACGTCCCCGGTGACGAAGCCCTGCCCGCCGTCGCGGGCGGCGGACAGGTCGACCAGCGCCTCGCCGGTGGCGATGCCGACCCGGAAGCCGAGCGGCGGGTGCGGCCCGGCCGGCTGGCGGGCCAGGTTGCGTTGCAGCTCCAGCCCCGCCCGGACGCAGCGCAGGGCGTCGTTGTCGGTGGCCACGGGCGCCCCGAACAGCGCCATCACCGCGTCGCCGATGAACTTCTCGACCACCCCGCCGTACTGGTGCACCAGCCGCCGTACGGTGGCGAAGTAAGCCTGCTGGAGGTTGCGGGCCTGCTCCGGGTCGGCCCGCTCCGCGTACGTCGTGAAGTCGACGATGTCGATGAACAGGACGCTGACCTGCCGGCGGTCCTCCTGCACCACCATCGGCCGGTCCCGCAGCGGCTGCCCGCAGCTGGTGCAGAAGTTGGCCTCGACGTTGTTGGCGTGCCCGCAGGCGGCGCAGCCACGGGTCAGGGCCTGCCCGCACCCACCGCAGAAGCGGTCGTCCGGACCGGCTTCGCGTGAGCAGTGTCCACACTTGAGGTCGATGGTCGGCTCCAGAGCGCGAGGTGGGCCCAGTATCGCGCCAGGCGGCAGAGTCGGCTACCCGATATGCAGGCGGATCGTACGCCCGACCGGGTCAGACTAACCTTCCGCTCAGGACATGAACGCCAGGAGAGTGCCGTGCACGTACGACTGTCAGCCGCGTGGACGGACCCGCGAGGCACCCTGTGGGCCCCGGGCGACACGGTCGACGTCGACGCCGTCACTCTCGCCGCATTGGAGGAGCAGGGCATGGTAGACACGCCGGACGGTCAGGGCACCGCCCCCGACCAGGGCAGCACGAAGACCACGACGACCAAGCCGACCGACCCGTCGAAGATCGGCCCCGGCCCGAGCGCGCCGCCCGCGGACGAGCCGGGCAAGTGACCGGACGCTGACGCCGGCCGTGCCCGCCAGGGGCGGTCGGCGTCAGCGGTCGCTCATGCCGGCGCGGCGGCGCAGCGCCGCCACGTCGGTGACCACGATCCGGCGGCCCTCCGTGCGCAGCCAGCCCCGGCTGGCGAAGGACCCGATCGCCTGGTTGACGCTCTGCCGTGAGCCGCCGGCCATCTCGGCGAGCTGGCTCTGGTTGAGCTCGATGGTGATCATCGGGGCCTGGCTCTCGCCGGCCAGCCGCACCAGCGTCTTGGCCACCCAGCCGGGCAGGTCGAGGAAGACGTGGTCGGCGTTCTGCTCGGTCAGCCGGCGGATCAGCCCGCCGAGCGAGCGCATCACCGCGTCGAGGATGCGCGGGTTGGAGTGCACCAGCTCCATGAACGCGGGCCGGGACAGCGCGAGGGCGGCGCAGTCCTCGATCGCCTCGGCCGACGCCGAGCGGGTGGAGGCGTCGAGCAGCGAGACCTCGCCCAGCACGTCCGGCGGTCGGATCACCGACAGCACGGCCCGTTCGCCGGTCGGCGCGGTGCGGAACACGGCGACCGCGCCCCGGCGCAGCACGATCAGGGACTCGCCGGGGTCGTTCTCGACGAAGAGCAACTGGCCCTTGCGGTACGTGCGCGGCACCGCCGCCGCGATCACCCGCTGCCGCACCTCCGGCTCCAGGCCGGCGAACATCTCGACACCCGTGAGCGCGTCACCCGGCTCCGGCAGGCGCATCTCCACGGCCCAACCCCTCCCCGGTAAAGGACCTCAACTCGCGGCCGGGTGAAACCCGTCAGCCCCCGCCGCGAGGTCGCGAACCGGTTCGGTGTCCGGTAGCGGCACTCATCAGATCATGACGGCCCGGTCGCCCGCTGTACACCCCCGGCGACACTTCCGTAACAGTCCCGAGCTGCGGCGCAGGGCAGGTCGCGGCATACGCGCCCCCGGCTGGCGGACGGTGGCGTCGGTGGGCGAGGATGGCGGGCGATGGTATACCGCTACTTCTACGACTGCGAGTTCATCGAGGACGGGCGCACCGTCGACCTCGTGTCGATCGGCGTCGTCGACGAGAACGGGCGCGAGTTCTACGCCGTCTCCACGGAGTTCGACGACTCCCGCGCCGTGCCCTGGGTGCGCCGCAACGTCCTGGACCGGCTCCCCTCCCCGGCCGACCGGGCCTGGCGGTCGCGGGAGCGGATCCGCGACGACCTCTACGACTTCCTCATGGAGCCGGTCCGGGGCCGGCCGGGCGAGCAACTGGAGCTGTGGGCCTGGTACGCCGCGTACGACCACGTGGTGCTGGCCCAGCTCTGGGGCTCGATGCCGGGGCTGCCCCGGGAGATCCCCCGGTTCACCAAGGAGCTGCGCCAGCTCTGGGACGACCGGGGCCGGCCGCCGCTGCCGAACGCCGACGCGGCCCGGCACGACGCGCTGGTCGACGCCCGGCACAACCTCGCCCGCTGGCGCGCGATGACGGCCCGCTGACAGGTTTGGCGGGTGTGCTCCGGGGCACGGGTCGGCGAGGAGCCGATCGAGGGAGTGCCGCCATGAGCAGTGAGCCGTCCAGCGCCGTCGACGCCCGCAGCCGGGTGACCGAGCTGGTCCGCGCCGCGCGGATCTGCATGCTGACCACCACCGGACTGGACGGCCGGTTGGTCAGCCGGCCCATGGGGCTCCAGGAGGCGGAGTTCGACGGCGACCTGTGGTTCTTCGCGTACGCCGACTCGGCCAAGGTGCGCCAGCTCCGGGTCAACCCGGAGGTCAACGTCGCCTTCGCCGACCAGCGCAACCACGCCTGGGTGTCGATCGCCGGCACCGCCCAGGAGGGGTACGACCGCAGGCACGCCGAGCGGCTGTGGCACCCCCTGCTCAAGACCTGGTTCCCCGCCGGCCTGGACACCCCGGGGCTGACCCTGATCAAGGTGCACGCCGGCTCGGCCGAGTACTGGGACTCCCCGGGTGGCGCCGTCGTCAACCTGCTCGGCCTCGCCCGGGCGGCGGTGACGGGGAACCCGCCGAGGGCGGGGGAGAACCGCGAGGTGGCGTTCTGAGCCTCGGCGGCGTCCGCGCTGAGCCTCGGCGGCGGCTGCCTGCCCAGGGCGCGCTGCCGGCGGATTGCCGCGGCGGCTACAGTTCGCAGGGACGGCCCGCCCCGGGCCGGCAACGGTGCCGAGGTCTGATCCGACACATATCCTGGGGCAAATCGGGCTTCACCTGATGCTCCAGGAGGATGAGCAGATCATGCGTATCGGCGTGCTCACCGGCGGCGGCGACTGCCCGGGTCTCAACGCGGTCATTCGGGCGGTGGTCCGCAAGGGCGTCGCCACCTACGGTCACGAGTTCGTGGGCTTCCGGGACGGCTGGAAGGGCCCGCTGGAGGGCCTGTCCAAGCCCCTCGGCATCGCCGAGGTGCGGGGCATCCTGCCGCGCGGCGGCACCATCCTCGGCTCGTCCCGCACCAACCCGTTCAAGATCGAGAACGGCGTGGAGCGGATCAAGGAGAACCTCGCCGCGCAGGGCGTGGACGCGCTGATCGCGATCGGCGGCGAGGACACCCTGGGCGTCGCCACCAAGCTGCACGAGCTGGGCGTCAACGTCGTCGGCGTGCCCAAGACGATCGACAACGACCTCGGCGCGACCGACTACACCTTCGGCTTCGACACCGCCGTCAACATCGCCATGGAGGCGATCGACCGGCTGCACACCACCGCCGAGAGCCACCACCGCACCCTCGTCGTCGAGGTCATGGGCCGGCACGCCGGCTGGATCGCCCTGCACGCCGGCCTGGCCGGCGGCGCCAACGTCATCCTGCTGCCCGAGCGCAAGTTCGACGTCGAGCAGGTCGCCGGGTACGTCGAGAAGCGCTTCCAGCACCAGTACGCCCCGATCGTCGTCGTCGCCGAGGGCGCCCAGCCGCTCGACGGCCAGATGATCCTGCACAACCAGGAGCTCGACGCGTTCGGCCACGTCCGCCTCGGCGGCATCGGCCAGTGGCTCGCCGAGCAGCTCGAGGCCAAGACCGGCAAGGAGGCCCGCACCGTCGTGCTGGGCCACATCCAGCGCGGCGGCACCCCGACCGCCTTCGACCGGGTGCTCGCCACCCGGCTCGGCCTCCAGGCGATCGACGCCGCCCACGAGGGCGACTGGGGCAAGATGGTCGCCATGCAGAGCACGGACATCGTCCGGGTGCCGCTGGCCGACGCCACGGCCGAGCTGAAGACCGTGCCGCTGGAGCGCTACGAAGAGGCCGAGGTCTTCTTCGGCAGCTGACGCCAAACCGGCGCGCGCGGCGGTTCCCCGGGGAACCGCCGCGCGCGCCGGTCGGCCCCGCCGCACGGCGGGCCACGAAAGGGGTACGACCATGGCGGTGGGCGACCACACCGTAGCGGTGATCGGCGCGGGCAAGATCGGCGAGCTGATGCTCTCCGGGCTGCTGCGCTCCGGCTGGCCGGTGGGCCGGCTGCTGGCCACGGCCCGGCGGCCGATCCGCGCCGAGGAGCTGGCCACCCGCTACGGCGTGCAGGTGGTCGACAACCTGACCGCCGTCGCCGAGGCCGACGTGCTGGCCATCTCCGTCAAGCCGCAGGACGCCGCCGCCCTGCTCGACGAGATCGGGCCGAAGGTGCCCGCCGACAAGCTGGTCATCTCGCTCTGCGCCGGCCTGCCGACCAGCTTCTTCAACCGGCGGCTGCCCGAGGGCACCCCCGTGGTGCGGGTCATGACCAACACCCCGGCCCTGGTCGACCAGGCGATGAGCGCCATCTCGGCAGGCGCCCACGCCACCGGCGAGCACCTCGCCCTGGCCGAGGAGATGTTCACCCCGCTGGGCGCGACCGTCCGGGTCCCCGAGTCGCAGCAGGACGCCGTCACCGCACTGTCCGGCTCCGGGCCGGCCTACTTCTACCTCCTCGTCGAGGCGATGGTCGACGCCGGCATCCTGCTCGGCCTGCCCCGCCAGGTCGCCCACGAGCTGATCGTGCAGACCGCGATCGGCTCGGCGGTCATGCTGCGCGACTCCGGCGAGCACCCGGTCAAGCTGCGCGAGGCGGTCACCTCGCCCGCCGGCACCACCATCTCCGCGATCCGCGAGCTGGAGAACCACGGCGTACGCGCGGCGATGCTCGCGGCCCTCGAAGCGGCCCGCGACCGCGCCCGGGAACTCGCCGCCCAGTCCGAGTGAGGTCGCAGGCGATGTCGGGCGCAGGGGCTGACGACGTTCCGGAGCTCGGCCCGCTCCCCGAGCGCATCGCCGTCGACGTGGGCCAGGTGCGCCGCCTCGTCGCCGCCCAGTTCCCGCACTGGGCCGACCTGCCGGTCGAGCCGGTCGCCCACGGCGGCTGGGACAACTGGACCTTCCACCTCGGCACCACGATGTCGGTACGCCTGCCGAGCGCGCCCGAGTACGCCGAGGCGGTCGCCAAGGAACACCGGTGGCTCCCCGTGCTCGCCCCGCGCCTCCCGCTGCCCGTCCCGACGCCGCTGGCGCAGGGCGGGCCCGGCGAGGGCTACCCGTACGCGTGGTCGGTCTACCGCTGGCTCGACGGCGAGACCGCGCGGGCGGACCGCATCGGCGACCCGGTCCGGTTCGCGCTCGACCTGGCCGGGTTCGTCGTGGCCCTACAGGGCGTCGACACCGCTGACGGCCCCCGCCCGGGCCGGCACAACTGGTATCGGGGCGGCACCCTGCGCACCTACGCCGGGAAGGCCGACCAGGCGCTCACGGCTCTCGACGGCCGGATCGACGTCGGCCTGGCCGGCGAGATCTGGCGATGCGCGCTGGACGCGTGCTGGGACGGTGCGGAGCGCTGGTTCCACGGCGACCTCGCGCAGGGAAACCTCCTGCTCGACGACGGGCACCTCGCGGCGGTCATCGACTTCGGCACCTGCGGCGTCGGCGACCCGTCCTGCGACCTGGCCGTCGCCTGGACGCTGCTGACCGCCGAGGGCCGGCGGGCCTTCCGGGAGCGGCTGGCCGTCGACGATGCGGCCTGGGCGCGCGGGCGTGGCTGGGCGCTATGGAAGACGCTGGTCGGATATGCGAACGAGCTCGACGACGGCGAGGCGGCGGCGACCTCGCGGAGGATCCTCGACGAGATCCTCGCCGAGTACACCGACGGGACAAGCCGATAAAACCCTGCGCCGACGAAGGGCAACTCAGCGATCTTGGTACGGAACGGCCCCCAGAGGGGCCGAAATCTACCAAGATCTACAAGTATCCACGCCTGCGTCCTCGTGCCCAGTGTCTTCGCCGACACGCTGCTGCGCTGCGCCGAGCAGGAGCTGTACCGCCCCCCACCATCGACACCCCTGCGCGAGACGTGACCCGTGCCCCATACTGGCGCGGTGTTCACCCTCGCTCAGGCGCGTCACCTCGTGGCCACCCTGCAACCGCGCATCGACGAGTTGATCCGGCTCCGTGCCGACCTCGCCGAGCTGCGCGCCGACCTCGCCGACGGCGGGCTGAGTCCGCTCGGCGGCCTCGCCGAGGTCAAGGGCCTGGAGGCCCGGCTGCACGGGGTCGTGGACGAGTTGCATGAGCACGACATCCAGGTCAAGAGCATCGCCCCGGTGCTGCTGGACTTCCCCGGCGAGCGGGCCGGCCGCCCGGTGCTGTGGTGCTGGCTGGAGGGCGACTCCGACGTGCGCTGGTACCACCGCGTCGAGTGCGGCTTCGCCGGCCGCCGCCGGGTGTGAAAGGAAGGGCCCCCTGTTAACGCATACGGTCGAGAAGGGCACCCTTCTCACACCCCTGCGGCGGCGCGGGCCAGGGGCGGCGGGGTGGCTCAGCGCAGCGTGGCCAGGGCCGCCGGTGAGACGTTGCCGCCGCTGAGCACCAGCACCACCCGGGTGCACGACGCGGCGCTGACCAGGCCGGTGCGCAGCGCCGCGTAGGTGACGGCGGCGGACGGCTCGACCAGGAGCTTCGTGGCGTCCAGCAGCTCCCACCACGCGCCCCAGATCGCGTCCTCGGCGACCTCCACCACGTCGTCCACCAGGGCCTGGATGTGGGCCAGGGTGTGCCGGCCGGCGAAGGGGGCGGCCAGCCCGTCGGCCATCGACCGGGGCGGCGTCGCCGGGGCCGCGCCCCCGGTGCGCAGGGCGTGCCCGACGGCGTTGGCGGTGGCCGGCTCCACCCCGACGATCCGTGCCGCCGGCGCCGCCGCCCGTACCGCCGCGGCCACCCCGCTGATCAGCCCGCCGCCGCCCACCGGCACCAGGACCAGCCCCGGCGGCGGGCCGTCGGCCAGGATCTCCCGGCCGATGGTGGCCTGGCCGGCGATGACGTCCGGGTCGTCGAACGGCGGCAGCAGGTGGTATCCGCGTTCCGCCGCGATGGCCTCGCAGGTGCCGAGCAGGTCGTCGGTGAGCACGACCTCCCCGCCGTACCGGCGGACCGCCTCGATCTTGGTCGGCACCGCGTGCGGCGGCATGCACACCACGGTGGGCAGGGCGTACGCCTGGCCGGCGTACGCCACGGCCATCGCGTGGTTACCGGCGGAGAAGGCGGCCAGGCCGGCCGGTCGACCGGCGCGTTCGGTGAGCGCGAGCAGCGCGTTGAGCACCCCGCGCGTCTTGAAGCTGCCGGTGTGTTGCAGGTTCTCCGCCTTGACCCAGAGGTCGAGGCCGTACTCGTCGCCGATGTGCGTGCAGGCCAGCAGCGGGGTGCGGACGACCCGCCCGCCGATCCGCCGCTGCGCCGCCGTGATGTCGTCCGCGCTCACCAACTGCACACGGCGCAGCCTAGCCGCCACCTCACACCGCCTCGCGCCCTCGCACCCACCACGGAGCCCGGCCGGGCCGCCCCGCGCCCCTCGCCGGGTCAGCCGCCGCACCCGGTCGGGGTCAGCCGCGCGGGGCCGTCTCCAGGGGCCACTCGGTGCTGACCGTCCTGTCGATGCCCCGCCGGTCGAAGGAGAGCTGGAGTCCCCGGGCCTGCTCGGCGTGCCAGCCGACCTGCGCCCGGTGCAGCGCGTCCGGCCGCATCCGGGCGATGGGCTCGTGCCGGGCGGCGATCGAGCGGGCCAGGTCGGCGGCGGCCCGCGCGTCGCTGGCGGCGTCGTGGGCGTTGTCGAGCGTGACCTCGTAGTACCGGCACAGGTCGCCGAGCTGCCGGCGGCCGTACCACCGGGGTTCGACCTGCTGGTGCAGCACGGACGGGTCGATGACGACGGCCCGGTCCCAGTCGATGGCCGGCAGGCCGTGCCGGGCCAGCTCGGTGTGCAGGGCCGTCACGTCGTACGGGGCGCAGAAGGCCACCAGCGGCGTGGCGTCGGCGATCAGCTTGGCCACCGCCGTGCCCAGCTCCGCGAGCGCCTCGCGGGCCGGGCGGCCGTCGGCGCGCACCTTCTCGTCGGTGATGCGGTGCCGGGCCGTCGCGTCGGCGGGGATCGGCACGCCCGGGTCGACGAGCCACTCCTGCGTCGTGCCGTCGCTGTGCACCAGGGCCGCGGAGACGATCCGGGTCTGCGTCGGATCGGGCAGCGTGCCCTCCAGGTCGAAGCCGACGACCGGCAGGTCGTGCCAGCCGCTGTGGGGTCCGACGGGCGGCGCGACCCGGGCCGGCACGCACCCGTCGTGGTACGTGTTCCAGACCCCGTTGGCGCTGGCGCGCCGGCCGGCGCCGGCCTCCACGGGGGCGTGGCAGGTGGCGCAGCGCCCGGCGTACTTGTTGATCACTGAGCTGTCTCCTGTGGGGTGTCGACGAACAGGAGACGATCTTCGGGTACGCGCCCGGCGGGCATCCTGCCGCACACGCCGACGAACGGGCGGATTTCCGCCTCTTGTGGACGGTCGCGTGACCCCTACCGGGCACCCCTGTTAGGGGATCGGTGATCTTCCATTTGACCCGCATCCAGTGATATCAATCTCGCACCACCACTTCCCACCCCCAGGAGTGCGACGTGCGGAGATCCCGTCTCGTTACCCTCGCCGTGAGCCTCGCGGCGTCCATCGGCGCCACGCTCACGCTGGCCGTCCCCGCCCAGGCCGCGCCCAGCGACCGCTACGTCGCCCTCGGCGACTCGTACGCCTCCGGCGTCGGCGCCGGCAGCTACACCTCGGAGAGCGGAAGCTGCCAGCGCAGCACCAACGCGTACCCGGCGCTCTACAACGCCAACGTCAAGCCCGCGTCGTACAAGTCGGTGGCCTGCTCCGGGGCGACCACCACGGACGTGATCAACAACCAGCTCTCCGTGCTGTCGTCGACCACCACGCTGGTCAGCGTCACCATCGGCGGCAACGACGTCGGCTTCGCCAACATCATGACCACCTGCGTGCTCTACGGCGAGAGCCAGTGCGTCGCCGCCGTGCAGGCCGCCGAGGACAAGGCGCGCGCCGAGCTGTCCGGCAAGCTCGCGAAGGTCTACAGCGGAATCCGGTCCAAGGCCCCGTCGGCGCGGGTGGTGGTGGTCGGTTACCCGGTCTTCTACCAGCTCGGCACCGTCTGCGTCGGCCTGAGCGCGAACTCGCGGGCGAAGATCAACGAGGGCATCAACCTGGTCGACGACATCACCCGCAGCGCCGCGGCCTCGGCCGGCTTCACGTTCGCCGACGTCCGCTCCATCTTCGTCGGCCACCAGCTGTGCAGCTACGGCGAGAAGTGGCTGCACGCGCTCAACTTCGCCAGCATCGGCATCTCGTACCACCCGACGGCGGCCGGCCAGTCCGGCGGCTACTACCCGGTGTTCCGCTCCGCCGCCGGCTGACCCGACCGGTGTTCCCGCGGGCCCGGGACGGCTCTCCGCCGTCCCGGGCCCGTCCGCGTCCGCGGGTCAGGCCGGCAGGACCTTCTCGACCGCCGCGCGCAGCTCGGGGGAGTCCGGCGTGACGGTCGGGGCGAACCGGGCCGCCACCGTGCCGTCCGGGGCCACCAGGAACTTCTCGAAGTTCCACCGCACGTCGCCGGTGTGCCCGTCGCCGTCCGCCGCGGTCACCAGCGCCGCGTAGAGCGGGTGCCGGTCGGGGCCGTTGACGTCGACCTTCGCCGTGAGCGGGAAGGTGACCCCGTAGTTGACCTGGCAGAACTCGCCGATCTCGGCGGACGTGCCGGGCTCCTGGCCGGCGAACTGGTTGCACGGCACGCCGAGCACCACCAGGCCCCGGTCGGCGTACTCGGCGTGCAGGGCCTGGAGGCCGGCGTACTGCGGGGTGAGGCCGCAGCGGGAGGCCACGTTCACCACCAGCAGCGCCCTGCCCCGGTAGCGGGCGAGGTCGGCCGGGCCGCCGGTGAGGGCGTCGATCTCGGTGTCGAAGACGGTCATGGGGCGAGGCTACCCAGGTGATCCCCGGCCGGCGTCGCGGCGGCCGTCGGCCGGATTCCCCCGACTATCGACGCATGTGCATCTTGACGAACTGATGACGGCGTGAGTAGCGTCTCACCATCCTTTTGGAAAGTTTCCTAACTGTTTGGGGAGCCGCCACATGAAGAGATCGCTCCGCCGGGCCCTCTGGGCCGGTGCCGTGGTCGCGGTGACCGCCGCGGTGGTCCCGGTGACCTCGGCGTTCGGCGCCGGCAGTGTGACCGCCACGTTCGCCAAGGCGCAGGACTGGGGAACCGGACACGAGACCCGGGTCACCGTCACCAACGGTTCCGCCGCCAGCGTCAGCACCTGGCGCATCGAGTTCGACCTGCCCGCCGGGACCACCATCAGCAGCGCCTGGGACGCCGACGTCACGAGCAGCGGCAACCACTGGGTCGCGGTGAAGAAGAGCTGGGCCGGCCCGCTCGCCCCCGGGGCGACCTTCAGCTGGGGCTACAACGGCACCGGGGCCTACAAGGCGCCGCTGAACTGCACCATCAACGGCGCGCCGTGCGGCGGGGGGACCACCCCCACCACCGCCCCGCCGACGACCGCCCCGCCCACCACCGCACCCCCGACGACCGCGCCGCCCACCACGCCGCCGCCGACCACCACCCCGCCCACCGGCGGCGGCAAGAAGGTCGTCGGCTACTTCGCCGAGTGGGGCGTCTACGGCCGCAACTACCACGTCAAGAACATCCACACCAGCGGCTCCGCCGCGAAGCTCACCCACATCCTGTACGCCTTCGGCAACACCACCGGCGGGCGCTGCGCCATCGGCGACAGCTACGCGGACTACGAGAAGGCGTACACGGCGGCCGACAGCGTCGACGGCGTCGCCGACACCTGGGACCAGCCGCTGCGCGGCAGCTTCAACCAGCTCCGCAAGCTGAAGAAGATGTACCCGCACCTCAAGGTCATCTGGTCCTTCGGCGGCTGGACCTGGTCGGGCGGCTTCACCCAGGCCGCGCAGAACCCGGCCGCCTTCGCCGAGAGCTGCTACAACCTGGTCGAGGACCCGCGCTGGGCCGACGTCTTCGACGGCATCGACGTCGACTGGGAGTACCCGAACGCCTGCGGCCTCACCTGCGACTCCAGCGGCCCGAACGCGTTCAAGAACGTGATCTCCGCGCTGCGCTCGAAGTTCGGCTCCTCGGCCCTGGTCACCGCCGCCATCACCGCCGATGGCAGCAACGGCGGCAAGATCGACGCCACCGACTACGCCGGGGCGATCGGCAACCTCAACTGGCTCATGCCGATGACGTACGACTACTTCGGCGCCTTCAACGCGCAGGGCCCCACCGCCCCGCACTCCCCGCTCTACTCCTACACCGGCATCCCGCAGGCGGGCTTCAACTCCGACGCCGCGATCCAGAAGCTCAAGGGCAAGGGGATCCCGGCCGACAAGCTGCTGCTCGGCATCGGCTTCTACGGCCGGGGCTGGACCGGGGTCACCCAGTCCGCGCCGGGCGGCTCCGCCACCGGGGCGGCGCCGGGCACCTACGAGGCCGGCATCGAGGACTACAAGGTGCTCAAGAACACCTGCCCGGCCACGGGCACCGTCGGCGGCACCGCGTACGCCAAGTGCGGCAGCAACTGGTGGAGCTACGACACCCCGTCGACCATCGGCGGAAAGATGACGTACGCGAAGAACCAGGGCCTCGGCGGCGCGTTCTTCTGGGAGCTGTCCGGCGACACCACCAACGGCGAGCTGATCGGCGCGATCCGCGGCGGCCTCGGCTGATGAAAGGAAGGGCCCCCTGTTAACGCCTTCTGTATAGCAAGGGTCCCCTGCAAACACCCCCGAGGCCCGGGAACCGCACGCGCGGCGGTTTCCGGGCCCCGGCGCGTGCGGGCCCCGGCGCGCGGTGGGCACGGCTGGGCGCGGGGGGCGCGGCCCGGCGGCGCGGCCCGGCGGCGCGGCCGGGCGGCGCGGCCCGGCGCGCGGGGGCGCGGCCCGGCGTGGGCGTGGCGCGGGGGTGATGTGTCAGACTCGCCCATCGGCGGCGTCCCCGGTGCAGGGGCCGAGGGGGAGGGACGGATGGGCGTGACGAACACCAGGGTGGCCGGCAGGGCGGCGCTGGTCGCGACACTCGCGGCCCTCCCGTTCGCCCTGCTCGGCTGCGGCGAGAGCGGGGGAGCGACCCAGCAGCCCGGCCGGGCGCCCGCCGAGGAGGCCGCCGCGAAGTCCCGGGAGCGGGTCCAGGCGTACCTCGACGCGATGATCGCCAAGGACGTGGCCGCCGGGCGCGGCCAGCTGTGCGCCCCCTCCCAGGAGGCCTTCGACGCCGCCGCGACCGGCCCGAACGGCGACTTCGCCGACCACTTCACCGTGACCGGGGCGACGATCACCGACGTCCGTCCGGGCGCGAGCGGGCAGGAGGTCAGCACGGAGATCACCGTGACCGCAGGCTCCCGCGAGGCCACCCGGCCGCTGCTATTCACCGTCACCCGCAGCGGCGCCGACTGGTGCGTGGCGAGCGAGGCGCCGGGCGGGAACACCCCGGAGCCGTCGGTCACCCCCTGACCACGCCCCGGGTCGGCGGTGATCTTCCAACTGCCGGAAACCGTCCCCCTCGCCCGTCGGGGGCCCGGGCGGTCGCCGTACGCTTTCCGTCATGCGCCATGAGTGGCATCAGCTGAGCCATCCCGCCGTGGGCAGCCCCGGCCTGCAGACCAGCCGCCCAACCGTCGACTCCGCCGAGGACGCCGCCCTCGGTCTCGACCGCTGGCGGGAGCTGCCCCGCGCGCAGGTCCCGCCGTGGCCCGACCAGGCCCAGGTCGCCGAGGTCTGCAAGGTCCTCGACACCGTGCCGTCGGTCGTCGCGCCGTACGAGGTCGACCAGTTGCGGCGCAAGCTCGCCCTGGTCTGCGAGGGCAAGGCGTTCCTGCTCCAGGGCGGCGACTGCGCCGAGACCTTCGCCGACAACACCGAGAGCCACCTGCTCGCCAACGCCCGCACGCTGCTCCAGATGGCGATCGTGCTCACCTACGGCGCGTCCCTGCCGGTGGTCAAGGTCGCCCGGGTCGCGGGGCAGTACACCAAGCCCCGGTCGCTGCCGACCGACGCCCGCGGGCTGCCGGCCTACCGCGGTGACCTGATCAACTCGCTGGAGGCCACGCCGGAGGCCCGGGTCGCCGACCCGCAGCGCATGATCCGGGCGTACGCGAACTCGGCCGCCGCCATGAACATGCTCCGGGCGTACCTGGCGGGCGGGCTGGCCGACCTGCACGCGGTGCACGACTGGAACAAGGGCTTCGTCAAGAACTCTCCGGCCGGCGAGCGCTACGAGGCGATCGCCCGGGAGATCGACCGGGCCATCGCGTTCATCCGGGCCTGCGGGATGACCGAGGACGACGCGCTGCGCACGGTCACCCTCTACTGCTCCCACGAGGCCCTGGCCCTGGAGTACGACCGGGCGCTCACCCGGGTCTCCGGCACCCGGGCGTACGGGCTGTCCGGGCACTTCCTGTGGATCGGCGAGCGCACCCGGCAGATCGACGGGGCGCACATCGACTTCATCTCCCGCATCGCCAACCCGATCGGCGTGAAGCTCGGCCCGACCACCACCCCCGACGAGGCGATCGAGCTCTGCGAGAAGCTCAACCCGGAGAACGTCCCCGGCCGGCTCACGCTGATCAGCCGGATGGGCAACCACAAGGTCCGGGACACCCTGCCGCCGATCGTGGCGAAGGTCACCGCCGCCGGCGCCAAGGTGGTCTGGCAGTGCGACCCGATGCACGGCAACACCCACGAGTCCTCCAACGGCTACAAGACGCGGCACTTCGACCGCATCGTCGACGAGGTGCTCGGCTACTTCGAGGTGCACCGGGGGCTGGAGACCCACCCGGGCGGCCTGCACGTCGAGCTGACCGGCGAGGACGTCACCGAGTGCCTCGGCGGCGCGCAGGGCATCGAGGACCTGGACCTGCCCGACCGCTACGAAACGGCCTGCGACCCCCGGCTGAACACCCAGCAGTCGCTGGAGCTGGCGTTCCTCGTGGCGGAGATGCTCCGTGGCTGACGCGAGGAGTGAGCTTGCGAGCCCCGCAGTCGGCGGCCGTAGGGGGCACGGTGGCTGACGCGAGGAGTGAGCTTGCGAGCCCCGCAGTCGGCGGCCGAAGGCGGAACCGTGGCTGATCAGCAGGTCGTCGACCTGCGGTCGGACACCGTGACCCGGCCCACCGCCGGGATGCGGGAGGCGATGGCCGCCGCCGAGGTCGGCGACGACGTCTACGGCGAGGATCCCACGGTCAACGCCCTCGAAGCCGAGGTCGCCGCGCTGTTCGGGCACGAGGCGGCGCTGTTCGCCCCGACCGGGTCGATGGCCAACCAGATCGCCCTGCAACTGGTGGTGCCGCCCGGCGACGAGCTGCTCTGCGACGCCGACGCGCACGTGGTGACGTACGAGATCGGCGCGGCGGCGGCGTACGGCGGGATCTCGTCGCGGACGTGGCCGGCGGCCGGCGCGGACCTCGACCCCGGCGTGGTCGCCGGGATGGTCCGGCAGGACGGCTACTTCGCGGTCCCGACGCGGGCGATCGCCGTCGAGCAGACCCACAACCGGGGCGGCGGCGGGGTGATCCCCCTGGCCACGCTGCGCGAGCTGCGCCGGGTCGCCGACGCCGACGGGCTCGCCCTGCACTGCGACGGGGCCCGGATCTGGCACGCGCACGTGGCCGACCGGGTGCCCCTGGCGGAGTACGGCGCGCTGTTCGACACCCTGTCCGTCTGCCTGTCGAAGGGCCTCGGCGCGCCGGTCGGCTCGCTGGTGGTGGGCAGCGCGGAGCGGATCGGGCGGGCGCGGACGATCCGCAAGCGGATGGGCGGCGGGATGCGCCAGGCCGGGGTGCTCGCCGCCGCCGGCCGGTACGCTCTCGCGCACCACGTCGACCGGCTCGCCGACGACCACGCGAAGGCGGCCCGCCTGGCGGAGGCGCTCGCCCCGTTCGGGGTGCTCGCCTCGCCGGTGCGCACGAACCTGGTCCCGCTCGACCTGACGAAGACCGAGCTGGACGCGCGGGGCCTGGCCGCGGCGGCCCGTGCCGAGGGGGTGCTGATCTCGGTGCTCGGCCCGCGCCTAGCCCGCCTGGTCACCCACCTCGACTCCGACGACGCCGCGATCGACCGCGCCGCCACCGTCCTGACCTCGATCCTCCGCCGCTGACCCGGCCCGCCTCCGGGGCGGGAGCGGGGGTCAGGGGTGTAGGCGGTTCAGGGTGGCGATGTCGGTGGCGTGGCCCTCGTGCTTCTCCGTCGGGGTCTCCACCACGATCGGGAGGCCCGCCGTGGCGGGGTGGGCCATCAGCTCGGCGAACGCCGGCTCGCCGATGCTGCCCTTGCCGATGTTCTCGTGCCGGTCCCGGGTCGAGCCGCACAGGTCCTTCGAGTCGTTGGCGTGCACCAGCCGCAGCCGGTCGGGCCCGACCGTGGCCACCAGCGTGTCGAGGCAGGCCGTCATCCCGCCCTCGGCGGCCAGGTCGTGCCCGGCGGCCCAGGCGTGGCAGGTGTCGAAGCAGACGCCCAGGCCGGGGTGCCGGTCGACCGCGTCGAGGTAGGGGCCGAGGTGCTCCACCCGGGAGGCCAGGGACCGGCCGCCGCCCGCGCTGGGCTCCACCAGCAGCAGCGGTCCGCCCGCGGCCGTGGTCTCGTCGAGCAGCGGCAGCAGCGCCTCGCGCACCTGGCGCATGGCCGCGTCGGCGTGGCCGGCGTCGACGGCGCTGCCGGCGTGGAAGACCACCCCCTGAGCGCCGATCGCCCGCCCCCGGCGCAGCGCGTGGGCCAGGGTCTGCGCGGAGCGCTCGACCGTGGCCGGGGTGGGCGAGCCCAGGTTCACCAGCAGGGACGCGTGGATGAACACGGGCACCCCGCGTGCGGCGCAGCCGTCGCGGAACAGCGCGTCCTGGGTCGGGTCGCCCGCCGGCAGCGCCCAGCCCCGGGAGTTGGACACGTAGACCTGGACGACCTCGGAGCCGGCGGCGTCGACGTACGGCAGGGCGGCCTTGGCCAGCCCGCCCGAGGTGGGGGTGTGCGAGCCGACCGGGCGGCGGGGCGCGGGCGTGCTCACAGGCACCCGATCGTGACGGGGGTGCCGGGCGGCACCTGCGAGTTCTCTCCCGGGTTCTGGTACCGGACGGTGCCGTTGGGGTTGAACTGCACGGTCACCGGGTGGCCCTGGCCCTCCAGTTGCTGCTTGGCCTGCTGGCAGGGCAGGTCGACCACCCGGGGCACGACGACCTGCGGCGGGCCCTCGCTGATGTCGAGCTTGACCTGGGCGCCCTTCTCCACGCCGGTGCCACTGGCGGGGCTCTGCCCGAGGATCTCGTCGCGCGGCTTGTCCGACTTCTTGTAGGTCTCCACCGGCACCAGGCCGAGCTGGGCCAGGGCGGTGCGGGCCTCGGCGAGGTTCTTGCCGACCAGGTTGGGCACCGAGACCGGCGCCTTGCCCTTGCTGAGGGTGACGGTGACCTTCGCGCCGGGCTTGACCTCGGTGCCGACCTTCGGGTCGGTGGCCACCACGACGCCCTCGGGCAGGGTGTCGTCGTAGCGGGAGCCGCCCTTGACCACCACCAGTTCGGCGTTGGTCAGGTCGTCCTTGGCCAGATCGAAGTCCTTGCCGACCACGTCGGGCACCGGCAGCCGCTCCGGGCCCCGGGACAGGGTGAGGGTGATCGTGCCGCCCTTGACGATCCGGGCCGCCGAGGCCGGCTCCTGCGTCAGCACGGCGTCGCGGGGGACCTGCTCGTCGTAGCGGGGCTCGGCGTAGCGCAGCACGAACCCGCCCCGGCCGGCCTGCCCCTCCGCCTCGGCCTTGGTGAGGCCGACCAGCTCCGGGGCCACCGTGTAGCGGCCCATCCCGAACCACCAGCCGGTGACCGCGACGACCAGGCCGAGGACCACCAGGGCCGCGAGGACGCCCTTGCGGCCGCGCGGGTCGCCCATGATCCGGGTACGCAGCGCGGCGAGCCCCGCCATCGGCCCCTCGGGCTCGGGGGTGGCCCGCCGCCGGTGCGGGCGCTGCGGTTCGGGCTCGGGCAGCCGGGCCCAGGCGGGCCGTTGCGCCGGTCGGACCGCCGCGACCGCCATGGTCGGCTGCGCCATGGCGCTGGTCTCGTCGGCCACCGGGCGCAGCACGGCGGTGTGCGTGTTGGCGTCGCCCAGGTCGTCGCGGGCCACCTGGACCTCGGCCAGCAGGGCGCCGGCGTCGGTGGGGCGCGCGCCCGGGTCGCGGCGGGTGGCCCGGGCGACCAGGTCGTCGAGCGCCCGGGGCAGGCCGGGCACCAGCGTGGACGGGGCGGGCACGTCCCGGTCGACGTGCTGCCAGGCGACGTCCACCGGGCGGTCGCCGTCGTAGGGGACCCGGCCGGTGAGCATCTCGAACAGCACGATGCCGGCCGAGTAGACGTCGGTGCGGGTGTCGGAGCGGCCGTCGGTGACCAGCTCCGGGGCGACGTACGCCACGGTGGCCATGAGCTGGTTGCCCGGCTCCTCCTCGGAGCTGGCCTCCACGGCCCGGGCCAGCCCGAAGTCGGCGACCTTGACGACGCTGTCGACGAGGTTCGCCACGCCGCCGGTAGGCGCCTCGGCGACCAGCACGTTCTCCGGCTTGACGTCGCGGTGGACCAGGCCGGCGCGGTGCGCGGCGGCGATCGCGGCGAGCATCTGCTCCATGATCGCCAGCGCCTCGTCGGGGTTGAGCCGGCGGCGCTCGGCGAGCACGTCGCGCAGGGTCCGGCCCCGCACGTACTCCATGACCAAATACGGCAGGCCGGCGTGGGTGCCCTGGTCGTAGACCGCGACCACGTTCGGGTGGGTCAGCCGGGCGATGGTCTTCGCCTCGTCGGTGAAGCGCGCCAGGAACCCGGCCATCCGGGCCCGCGCGTCGGGGGCCTGGGTCGGGTGGATGATCTTGACGGCGACGGTGCGCTCCAGGCGCTCGTCGGTGGCGGTGTACACGGTCGCCATGCCGCCACGGGCCACGCGACCGCGAATGCGGTAGCGCCCGTCGAGCAGCGAGCCCAGCAACGTGTCGGCGACCTGTGTGTCCATCGGCAGGCAGTCTATGTCTCCGGAGGGTGGAGGTTGCACCGGATGCTACAGCCGGATGGCCGGGGTGCCACCACGCCGCGCGCGTGGACCGGCCCCGGTGCCCCCGCCGACCTGCTCGCCAGCGGGCCGAGGGGGGTGCCGCGCGCCTCCCGGGCGGGGGCGTGGCAGGGTGATCGGGTGACCGACTCCGCACCCTCCGGCCAGGCCGCCTCCGACGCCGGCCTCGCCGGCCCGACCGACCCGGCCGACTGGCTGGCCCTGCCGGACGTCGCCGAGCGCCTCGACCTGTCGATCAGCAAGGTGCACCAGATGATCCGGGACCGCGAGCTGCTCGCCGTGCGCCGCGACGGCGTGCGCCGGGTGCCCGCCGACCTGGTGGCCAACCGCACCGTGCTCAAGCACCTGCCCGGCGTGCTCACCCTGCTCGCCGACGCCGGCTACGACGACGAGGCGGCGCTGCGCTGGCTCTACGAGCCCGACGACACGCTCTCCGGCGGCACCCCGGCGGCCACCCTCGGCGGCGACCACGCCCGCGAGGTCAAGCGCCGCGCCCAGGCCCTCGGCTTCTGACGGCCCTCCCGGTCGACCTCCGCCCGGCCGGACACCGGCCGGTCCGCGCGGCGGGCCGGCTTGGTCGGCCGGCGGGGCGGACCAGGGCGGTCGGCCGGTGGCGTCCGGCCGGGTCGGTCGGCTGACGGACCGGACCGGGCGGGTCGGCCGGCGGGGCGGGTCAGTCGGTGCGGCGGGTGGCGGCGATGGCCAGGTCCACCAGCGCCTGCCGGGCCTCCGTCTCCAGGTCGACGGCCGACAGTGCGGCGAGCGCCGTCTCCGTCAGCGCCGCGATCCGCTCCTCGGTGCGGGCCAGCGCGCCGGTCGAGGTGATCAGCTCGCGCAGCCGGGTCACCCCGTCGGCGTCCAGCTCCGGATCGCCGAGCCGGCCGAGCAGCAGGGCGCGGCCCGCGTCGTCGCTCGCCGCCACGGCTGCCGCCACGAGGTACGTCCGCTTGCCCTCGCGCAGGTCGTCGCCGGCCGGCTTGCCGGTCTGCGCCGGATCGCCGAACACCCCGAGCACGTCGTCGCGGAGCTGGAACGCCTCGCCCAGCGGCAGCCCGTACGCCGAGTAGGCCGCCCGCACGTGGGCGGGCGCGTCGGCCAGCGCCGCGCCCAGCAGCAGCGGACGCTCGACGGTGTACTTGGCCGACTTGTACCGGGCGACCTTGCCCGCGCGCTCCACCGACGTGTCGCCGGTGACCTGCGTCAGCACGTCGAGGTACTGCCCGACGGTGACCTCGGTGCGCATCTCGTCGAAGACGGGCCGGGCCCGGGCGACGACGCGCGGGTCCAGCCCGGCGGAGTGCAGCAGCTCGTCGGACCAGACGAGGCACAGGTCGCCGAGGAGGATCGCCGCCGCGTCGCCGAAGCCGTCGGCGTCGCCGCCCCAGCCGGCCCCCCGGTGCCGGGCGGCGAACCGCCGGTGCACCGCCGGCTCGCCGCGCCGGGTGTCCGAGCGGTCCATCAGGTCGTCGTGGATCAGTGCGCTGGCCTGCACGAACTCCAGCGCGGCCAGGGCGGTGACCACCTGGTCGGCGTCGCCGCCGCCCGCGCCCCGGAACCCCCAGTACGCGAACGCGGGGCGCAGCCGCTTGCCGCCGCCCAGCACGAACGCCTCGATCGCCTCGGCCACCGGCACCAGGGCCTCGTCGACGGCCGTCAGCCAGGTGCGCTGGCCGGCGAGGAAGCCGGCGAGGGCCGTGTCGATCCGCTGGCGCAGGCCGGCCCGGTCGACGGGGGAAACGGGAGCAGCGTGGTTCACGCCCCGACGCTATCGGGTCGCCCGGCGGCTGCCGCATCGGCGGTGCGTGGCGTGTCACCGGCCGCTCGTGCCGGGGAGCCGGGGCGTCCGGGTGACGGGACGCCCCGGGGCCGACGATCCGGGGTCGGCGACCCGGAGCCGATCCCGCCGGGTGGGCGCGCCGCCGACGGTGCGTGACGCTCGCTCGGGTATCGAACATTACGACTTGACGAACGGCGTGTTATCGCTCACAGTCGATGGTCAAGGACGACGACGCCCACGGCTGCCGGGCAAGCCCGCTTCGTTGGTCTTGGATTGGCGTGCGCCAGGCCTGCGTACGTGATGTTAGCGCTCACATCATCGACGCGCGCGGCCGTCCCCGCGCTGCCCATCTCTGGTCATTTGAAGGAGGATCATGTCTGCCATTGGTGGATCGCCATCGATCGCACCGCCGCCGCAGCGGCGACGCGGGTGGCTGTCTCGGGTCGTCGCCGCCGGCGTGTCGACGGTGGTGCTCGGCGTGGCCGCCGCGGCTGCGGTGTCGTCGCCCGCCGCCGCGGCGACGGTCGACACGAACGCGTGGTACGTGTTGGTCAACCGCAACAGCGGCAAGGCCCTTGACGTCTACAACCTCGCCACGAGCGACGGGGCGCGGATCACCCAGTGGACGCGTAACAACGGCAACCAGCAGCAGTGGCAGTTCGTGGACTCCGGCGGCGGCTACTACCGGCTCAAGTCGCGGCTGTCCGGCAAGGTGCTGGACGTCTACAACTTCTCCACCGCCAACGGCGGCAGCATCGTGCAGTGGAGCGACCTGAACGGCACCAACCAGCAGTTCCGGCTGGCCGACTCCGACGGGGGCTACGTCCGGTTCATCAACCGGAACAGCAACAAGGTCGTCGAGGTGCAGGGCGCGTCGACCGCCGACGGCGGCAACATCGTGCAGTACGACGACTGGAACGGCAGCAACCAGCAGTGGCAGCTCGTCCGCGTCGACGGTGGGACGAACCCCACCACCCCGCCGCCGACGACGCCCCCGCCGGGCGGCACGTGCGACCTGCCGTCGACGTACCGGTGGTCGTCGACCGGCCCGCTGGCGCAGCCGAAGGCCGGCTGGGCGTCACTGAAGGACTTCACCATCGCCCCCTACCAGGGCAAGCAGTTGGTGTACGCCACCACCCACAGCAGTAGCGCCACCGGCGGCTGGGGTTCGATGAACTTCGGCCTGGTCGACAACCTCAACCAGCTCGGCTCGGCCCCCCAGAACACCATGAGCCAGAGCACCGTGGCGCCGTCGCTGTTCTACTTCGCGCCGAAGAACATCTGGGTCCTCGCCCACCAGTGGGGTCCGACGTCGTTCTCGTACCGCACGTCGACCGACCCGGCCAACGCCAACGGCTGGTCGGCCCCGCAGCCCCTGTCGACCGCGACGATCACCGGCTCCGGCACCGGCGTGATCGACCAGACGATCATCGGCGACGACCAGAACATGTACCTGTTCTTCGCCGGCGACAACGGCAAGATCTACCGCCAGATCATGCCGATCGGGAACTTCCCGGGCAGCTTCGGCTCCAGCTACACGACCATCATGAGCGACACCTCGGAGAACATCTTCGAGGCACCGCAGGTCTACAAGGTGCAGGGCCGCAACCAGTACCTGATGATCATCGAGGCCAGGACCAGCTCCTGGGAGCGCTACTTCCGCTCGTTCACGGCGACCAGCCTGAGCGGCACCTGGACGCCGAACGCGACGACCTACAACAACCCGTTCGCGGGCAAGGCCAACAGCGGCGCCACCTGGACCAACGACATCAGCCACGGCGAACTGCTGCGCACCAGCGCGGATCAGACGAACACGATCGACCCGTGCAACTTGCAGCTGCTCTACCAGGGTCGTTCCCCCAGCTCCGACGGCGTCGACTACGGCCTCCTGCCGTACCGGCCGGGCCTGCTGACCCTCCGCCGCTGATCCCATGACCAGGTGAGACAACGAAAGGCGGGCACGGTTTCCACCGGGCCCGCCTTTCGGCCGAGCGGCGGGCCCGGCGTAGGCCGGGCCCGCCGCTCGGCCGTTCGGCGTCAGTGGCGTCAGTGGCGAGTCAGAGGCGGCAGGGCGTCAGGCGGGCCGGTCGGGCCGGCTGCGCCGCCGGGCGGGGCGGGTGGCGTGCCGGGGCGGGCGGAGCCGCTCCGGGCCCCTCGGCCGCAGGCCGGCGCGGGGCGTCATGCCGCCGGCCGGTGGGCGTCCCAGGGCGGCCGGCAGCGCCCGGCGCGCGTGCCGGGCGTGCCCGGCGGCGTCGGCCAGCAGCTCCACCGGCGTGGCCAGGACCACGGCCAGCCAGCCCAGCCAGAAGCCTCCCGGCACCCGGAGCTGCCGCTCCCAGCGGGACACCTCGTGCCGGCTCAGCGTGGGCACGCCCGAGGCGGCGCACAGCTCGGCGGCGAGGGCCTGTTGGCTGCGGCCCCGGGCCCGCCGGAGCCGGGCGAGCAGCGGCCCGAGCGACTCCGGGCCGGGCAGCGTGGGCGTCATGGGTCCTCCGGCAGGGTCGGCGCGAGGGCGGCGTCGACCCGCGCACCAGGCGGGACCGGCGCGCCGCCGGTCGGTGCTGACCCCCGCGCGGGCCCCGTCCGCGCTACGCCTGTCTACCCCGGGGGTACGACGTTCCGCCCCGGCCCGCCGCCGTGCCGCGACTCCGTGCCGTGTCCGTGCCGCGACCCCGTGTCGTCTCGCGCCCGTCCCGCGTGGCGGTCGGGGGCGGTCGCGTCAGGTGGGAAGGTCCTGGGTGCGGTGCCGCCCGGCCGCTAGAGTCGGACCATGGCTCTCGGTCTACCATCGGTCCTCCCCAACCCGCAGCCGGCGATCGGGGAGCTGATCCGTGACCGTCAGCCCACCTTCTCGTTCGAGTTCTTCCCGCCCAAGACAGCCCAGGGCGAGCGGCTGCTGTGGCAGGCGATCCGCGAGCTGGAGCCGCTGCGTCCCTCGTTCGTCTCGATCACCTACGGGGCCGGCGGGTCGACCCGGGACACCACGGTCGCGGTGACCGAGCGGATCGCCACCGAGACCACCCTGCTGCCGATGGCGCACCTCACCGCCGTCAACCACTCCGTCGCCGAGCTGCGCAACGTCATCGGCCGGCTGGCCGGCGTCGGGGTGCGCAACGTGCTCGCCGTGCGGGGCGACCCGCCCGGCGACCCGGGCGGCGAGTGGGTCCGCCACCCCGAGGGGGTGCTCTACGCCGAGGACCTGGTGCGGCTGGTGCGTGACTCCGGTGACTTCAGCGTCGGCGTGGCCGCCTTCCCCTACAAGCACCCCCGCTCACCCGACGTGGCCAGCGACACCGCGCACTTCGTGCGCAAGTGCCGGGCCGGGGCGGAGTTCGCGGTCACCCAGATGTTCTTCGACGCCGACGACTACCTGCGGCTGCGGGACCGGGTGGCGGCGGCCGGCTGCGACACCCCGATCCTGGCCGGGGTGATGCCGGTCACCCAGCTCAGCACCATCGAGCGGTCCGTGCAGCTGTCCGGGGCCCCGTTCCCGCCGGCCCTGGCCGCGCGCTTCGCCGAGGTGGCCGACGACCCGGAGGCGGTCCGCCGGCTCGGCATCGAGCAGGCGGCCGAGATGTGCCGGCGACTGCTCGACGAGGGCGTGCCCGGCATCCACTTCATCACCCTCAACCGGTCCACGGCGACCCGCGAGGTCTGGCAGCAGTTGCAGGTCGGCGCGCAGGTGTGACCCCAGTGGCGCGACACCACAGCGCCGGTGCGACGGTTGTTCCGTGGTGGGCACTTCGCTGAACTGGGACGAGTACGCGACGGCGTGGGCGCGGCTGCACGGGGGGTTCGACCCCCGGGCGGCGGCCCCGGTGGTCCGTGCCTGGCTGCGGTTCGCCTACCACGTCGGCTATGTGCTGGGCCGGCTCCGGGTCACCCCGACCGCCGTCACCGTGGCGGGGGTGCTGCTCTGCCTCTGCGTGCCGCTGTTCGCCGTCCGGCCGGTGAGCGGGCCGGTGCTCGCGGCGCTGTTCGTGCTGGCCGCGTCCGTGGCCGACAGCGTCGACGGCGCGGTGGCGGTGGCCACCAACCGCACCACCCGGCTCGGCTACGTCTACGACTCGGTGGCCGACCGGCTCGGCGAGGCCGCCTGGCTGGCCGCGTTCTGGCTGGTGGGCGCGCCGGGCACGCTGGTAGCCGCCGCCGGCGGGCTGTCCTGGCTGCACGAGTACGTCCGGGCCCGCTCCGTGTCGGCCGGGATGCGGGAGATCGGCGCGGTCACCGTGGGGGAGCGGCCCACCCGGGTCTGCGTGGCCCTGGTCGGGCTGCTGCTGTCCGGCCTGGCCGGGCTGATCGACCCGGACCTGACCGCCGGCACGATCACCATGGCCACCGCCGTCTGGGTGCTGCTGGCCGGCTTCGGGCTGGGGCAGCTGCTCGCCGCCGTCCGCCGCGCCCTCATCGAGGCCGGCTGACCCCTCATCGAGGCCGGCTGACCCGCCGCGGCGGGGCGTTAAGCCGCAGCGGGGCGTTAAGAAGGGGCCCCTGCTCTACAGAATGCGTTAACAAGGTGCCCCTCCTTACTCCCAGGCAGGGCCGATGGCGTCGGCGACGATCTGCGCGGAGAGGGTGACCATCGGCAGGCCGCCCCCGGGGTGCCCCGAGCCGCCGACCAGCCACAGCCCGGCCGCCGGCCCCCGGTTCGCCGGCCGCAGCAGCCCGCCCGCGGTGCCGTAGATCGCGCCGCCGGGCGCGCCGGTGGCGGCGTCCAGGTCGGCCGGGGTGCGGACCTCCCGGAACACCAGCCGGTCGCGCACGTCCACGCCGCGCTCGGCGAGCACGTCGAGGACCCGGTCGGCGTACGCGTCGGCCAGGCCCGGCCGCCGCCAGTCCACCGCGCCCGTGGCGGTGCCGTGGCGGGGCGCGTTGACCAGCACGAACCACGCCTCGTGCCCGGCGGGGCGCACCGCCGGGTCGTCGGCGACGGTGACGAAGACGGTCGGGTCGGAGGCCGGCCGGGCCCGCACGCCCCGCCCGGGGTGGCCGAAGACCGCGTCGAACTCGGCGTCGTAGTCGCGCGGGAAGAACACGTTGTGGTGGGCCAGGCCGCTCTCGCCGGCCACCCCGAGCAGCAGCACGAAGCCGGCGAGGCTGCGGTCGGTCAGCCCGGCCAGCCGGCGCGGGCTGGGCAGTAGGTCCCGGTAGAGGGTCAGCGCGTCGACGTTGGCGACCACCACGTCGGCGGGCACGGGCGCGGCGACGCCGGCGAGGCGTACCCCGTGGACCCGGCCGCCCGCCGCGTCGATCCGGGTGACCGCGGTGCCGGTCTGCACGACCACGCCCAGGTCCAGGCAGCGGGTCAGCAGCGCGTCGGCGAGGGTGCCCAGGCCGCCGCGCAGATACCAGCCGCCGAACGCCAGCTCCGCGTACGGGACGGCGACCAGCGCCGCCGGGGCCCGGCGCGGGTCGGCCCCGGTGTAGGTGGCGTACCGGTCCAGCAGCATCCGCAGCCGGGGGTCGGCCAGGTGCCGGCGGCCCAGCCCGCGCAGGGTGCGCCCGGGGGCGATGGCGGCGAGGTCGCCCAGCCGCCAGGCCAGCGCGGCCAGGTCCAGCGGCGAGTCGATGGGCCGGCGCAGGATGTCGCGCTGCGAGGCGCCCCAGACCCGGGCGGCGCGCCGCCACAGCCGCTGCCAGTCGGCGGCGGCCCGGTCGCCGAACGCCGCGCCGACGCGGCCGGCGAACTCGGTCGGGTCGGCGCAGGAGTCGAGGGCGGGCCCGTCGCCGGGGAAGACGTGCCGGACGATCGGGTCCAGCGGGGTCAGGTCGAGATACTCGTCGAGCTTCGCGCCGGTCGCCTCGAACAGGTCGTGGAAGACCTCCGGGAGGGTGAGCAGGCTGGGCCCGGTGTCGAAGTGGAACGCGCCGGCCGGGGTGTCGTGGACGTACCGGCCGAGCTTGCCGCCGACCGTGCCGGCCTGTTCGAAGACGGTCACCTCGTGCCCGGTGGCGGCCAGCCGGGCGGCGGTGGCCAGCCCACCCACCCCGGCACCGACGACCACGATCCGCGCCATGACGTGCCCTCCTAGCTGACCGGGCGACCCCGCCAGGACAGGCGACGCCGCTTCCGCAGATGGTACGACCGCGCGGTCAGCCAGCCGAGGACCACGACCGACACGGGGTGGCCGAGCGCGTCGGGCCACCACCGGCCGCCGGTGGCGCGGGCGCTGACCGCCCGCCCGGCCACCCCGAGCAGCCAGGCCAGCGCCGCCACCGTCGCCACCGCCGGGGCGCCCGCGACCAGGGCGGCCAGCGCGGCCAGCGGGGGAGCCGTGTAGAGCAGCAGCAGGGCCGCCAGCACGGCCGCCGCCGCCGTCGGGTGGCCGAACGAGGCCCACAGCGACTTGGTGTAGCCGTCGCGCAGCTGCGGCCAGTCGTCGTACATCCGGCAGGTGGCCAGCCGGGAGCCGTCGGCCAGGGCGATCCGCCCGCCGGAGCGCTTGACCGCGCGGGCCAGCTCGATGTCCTCCAGCACCCGGTCGGCCACGGCGGCGTGGCCGCCCGCCGCCGCGTAGCCGGCCCGGTCGACCACGAGGAACTGCCCGCCGGCCGCCGCCAGCGACGGCCGCGGCGAGCGCTCCATCGCCCGCAGCGGCAGGAAGGTCAGCCACAGCCACTGCAACAGCGGCTGCACCAGCCGGTCCGCCGGGGTCCGGGTCACGATCTGCGGGTACGGCGACAGCAGCGTCGCCCGCGCGGCGCGCAGCTCGGCGACGGCCGCCGCCACCGCGTACGGGGCGAGGACGACGTCGGCGTCGACGAAGGCCAGCGCGGTGGCGGCCGGGTCGGCGCGGGTGGCGAGCTGGTGGCAGGCGTGCGGCTTGCCCAGCCAGCCCGGCGGCGGGGCGACGCCGGTGAGCAGGGTGACCCGGTCGTCGCCGCCGGCGACGGCGCGGACCACGTCGGCGGTGCCGTCGGTGGAGCCGTCGTCGAGCACCACGATGCGCAGCCCGGGCACGCCGCGCTGGGCGAGCAGCGAGCGGAGGCACGGGGTGACCCGGTCGGCCTCGTCGCGCAGCGGCAGCAGCACCGCGACGGCCTCGGCGACCTCGACGGGCCCGCCGGCCGGGCGGCGCAGCCACCGGGTCGCGTTGACCCAGGTGTGCGCGGTGAGCGCGGCGACGGCGGCGAGCAGCAGCAGGACGCCGGTCATGCGGTCGCGTCGGCGGGCGGGCCCTGCTGGGGCTGCCGGTCCTGCCGGCGGTCGCGGTCCTGCCGGTCCGGTCGGCGGTCGCGGCCGAGCGCCAGGGCCAGCGGGACGGCGGCGACCGCCATGCCGGCCGCGCCCCACGCCGCCGACGCGGGCAGGCCGAGGAACACCGCGTGCGCCAGGATGCTGGAGGCGTACGTCCACAGGTAGAGCGCGAACATCGGGGCGTCGCCGGGGCCGGCCCGGTCGACGACCGGCCCGGCCAGCGGGCGCAGCGCCGCCATCAGCAGCACCGCGAACAGCAGCCAGCCGAGGTAGTTGCTGACGGGCACGCCGGGCAGGCCGGGCAGCGCGGGGGTGGCGTCGCGCCACACCCAGTAGCCCTCGGCGACCATCTGCGGGTCGAGGAACAGGTCCCAGGCGGCGAGCCCGACGGCGGCGAGGGCCACCCGGGCGACGCCGGGGGCGACGAGCCGGGCCGCCGCGAGCCAGGCGGGCCAGGCCATCCAGGTCCAGGCCAGGGGGATGACCAGCGGCACCCCGGCCAGCTTCGGGCCCAGCTCCCCGGAGTAGTCGTAGCTGCCGAACGGGAAGCCGGTGGCCACCCCGAGCGCCTCGATGGCGAAGCCGCCCCCGGTGGCCACCGCGACCAGCGCCGCCGCCGCGCGGGGCCCCCGGGTCAGCAGCGCGTGGCCGACCGAGAGGACGTAGCCGAGCACGACGGTGGCCACGGTCAGCCCGGCCCGGGTGGCGTCGGCGGTGAGCGGATAGCAGATCTGGGCCAGGACCAGCGCGCCCAGCCCCACCCAGGGCAGCAGCGGCCGGAGGCCGGTCCGGGTCACGGCGCGGCCGGTCCCGATGCCGGGCCGGCCTGCGCGGGGGCGCCGGAACCCGCCCGGTCGGCCGGGCCGGCGGCCGGGGCCGGCGGGGTGAGCGGGAGGTCCCGGCCGAGGATGCCGAACGGGCGCTCGTCGCCGGGGAAGTGGAAGTGGCGCAGCACGTCGACGAAGCCGAACCGGCGGTACAGCCGCCAGGCCCGGGACCGCTGCTCGTCGGCCTCGGGCGTGGAGAGCAGGGTGGTGCCGCCCGGCGCCATGGTGAGCAGCGCGGTGAGCTGCCGGGTGCCCAGGCGGTGCCCCTGGGCGGGCGGCCGGACGTGCAACTCGACCACCTCGAAGCAGTCGGTGAGCCAGCGCCGCCGGGCCCCGGCGGTCAGCGCCCGGTGCACCTGGTCGTGCCACCACTGGCCGGGCGTGCCGAGATAGCCGTAGCCGAAGCCGGCCAGGTGCCCCTCCGAGGTGAGGCTGGCCACGGCGCGGAAGCCGGGGCGGCGCACGTGGGTGGCGATGTAGCCGCGCCGCGCCTCCAGCAGGTCGGCCCGGTAGTTCATCGCCTCGCCGTAGACGGCCACCACGTCGTCCAGCCGTCGGACCAGGTCGTCCGGCGTCCAGCGCACCAACCTCATGCCCGTCCATCCTTCGCCGTTGCCGCGTCGCCGTCGGCGACCCACCCCAGCACCGCCCGGTCGCCGACCACGTCGCGCACCTCGAACCGCGCGAAGAGCTCCTCCGCGTACCACCCCTCGGTGGGGGTGCGCGCGATGGCGGCGCGGTGCTCGGGGTGACGGTACGCGAACGCGACGAGGTCCGCCGGATCGCGCCACACGCTGACCGTGCCCTGCCAGCCCAGCGGGGCCTCGCCGACGCCGAACCGGGCCAGCAGGCCGGGCGCGGCGTGCAGGGCGGCGGCCACCGGCGGGACGGCCCGCCAGAAGGTGGCCGCCCGGCGGGCCCGCAGCCGGGCCCGGGTCAGCGCCAGCACCGGGCCGGCGACCCGGCCGCCGGACGGCTCGCCGAAGGGCCGCCGCCCGGACCACTCGCCCCGGCTGGTCAGCGGGCGCAGGTCGACCCGCGCCGCCGAGCGGGCGACGCGGGCCCAGGAGCGGCCCACCGGCGAGGCGTCGAAGCCGGCGGCGTCGGCCGCGCGGTCCCAGACGGCGAGGGCCGCCCAGCGGGTCGGGTCGGCGTCGCCGGGGCCGAAGCCGGTGCCCGTCCCCGTGCCGAGCAGCTTGCCGAACCGGACCCCGGGGGTGCGGCGTAGCCGGGCCGGGTGCGCCGCCATCCGGCCCAGCGCGCCGGGCAGGGCCGCCCGCCCGATCCGCCAGACGTGCAGGGTGACCAGGTCGGGGACGCCGCTCACGCCACCTCGGTCGCGGTGCCGGCGGTGATCCGCAGCAGCTCCGCGTACGTCGTGGGGAAGACCGCCTGGGGCACCCCGCCGGCCGCCCAGACCTCGTCGTGGCCCGCCAGGGCCACGTCGACGAGGGTGCGCAGCGGCCCGGGGTGGCCGAGCGGGGCGACCCCGCCGATCGGCTGGCCGGTGTGGGCGCGGACGAACTCGGGGGTGGCCCGGCGCAGGTGGGTGAACCCGAGGTGCGCGGCCAGGCCGGCGGCGTCCACCCGGTGCGCGCCGGAGGTGAGCACCAGCAGCGGCGCGCCGTCGGCGTCGAAGACGAGCGAGTTCGCGATGGCGCCGACGGCGACGCCGAGCGCGTCGGCCGCGGCGGCGGCGGTGTGCACCGCCTCGGGCAGCAGGCGGACCTCGCTGGGCCGGCCGGAGCCGTCCCGCGCGCCCGCGGCGTCGAGGGCCTCCTGCACGGCCCGCACGTTCGGGTGTGGCTGCATGCCGCCCATTCTCCCCGCCCCCGCCGGGCCCGGCGCACCCACCCACCCGCGCCCCCCGCAGGCCGGCTACGCCGCGGCGGCCCACGCCGCCGGCCGGGTCCCCGGCCAGCCGGGGGTGGCCCGGACCCGGCCGTCGGCGGTGACCAGCAGGGCGGCGTACCCGTCGAGGGCGGCCAGCCAGTCCAGGGCGGCCGGGCCCCCGGCGACGGCCGCCGTGGCGTACACGTCGGCCCAGAGCAGGTCGGGGCCGACCACGGTGACCGCCCGGACGGCCCCGGCGGGCCGGCCGGCGCGCGGGTCGGTGACGTGCGCGCCGCGCCGGGCGGTGCCGGAGGTGGCGACCGCGCCGCCCGCCCGCTCCAGCACGTCGAGCAGGTGCCCGGGGCGCTGCGGGTCCTCGACGCCGACCCGCCAGGCGGGCCGGTCGGGCGCGGCGCGCAGCAGCACGTCGCCCCCGGCGTTGAGGCACACGTCGTGGTCGGGCAGGTCGGTCAGCCGCCGGGCGGCCCGCGCGACCGCCCAGCCCTTGACCAGCCCGGACGGGTCGAAGCCGACACCGCCGCGCGGCAGCGGCAGCCGCCGGGCGTCGAACCGGCCGCCGGTGCGCAGCCGGGCCAGCTCGCACAGCTCGACGACCTCCCGCACCGCCGGGTCGGCGGTGGCCGGGTCGGGCGACCGGCCGGCGAGCCGGCCGAGGACGCTGTCCGGCCGGTACGTGCTGAACGTGTCGTCGGCCGCGCGCAGCTCGACGAAGAACGCCTCCACCCGGGCGGCGACGGCGTCGTCGCGCACCCCGGGCCCGCGCAGGTGCACGCTCACCGGCAGGCCCATCACCTGTTCCACCCAGGCCCGCCGGCCCGGCTCGGTGGCCGTGGCCATCGTGTCCAGCTTCCCGTTCACAGGTGCGCCGCGTCGATGGCGGCCTGGAGGGACTCCCGGTAGCCGTCGCTGGTGACGGTGGCCCCGGAGACCGTGTCGATGTCGGCGCTCTGCGCGGCCAGGGCCGACTGCCGCAGGATCGGCACCGCGTAGTCGTTGATCTGCTGGTCCCGGTGGTTGCCGTCGGGCACCCGGAGCGCGGTGACGTCGGTGATCTTCCCGGCGGAGACGGTGATCCGGACCTGCACCGGCCCCCACCGGGTCTGCGCCACCGACCCGTCGTACCGCCCGGCGCCGGTGCCGGACGAGCCGGTGCCGGCGTCGGTGCCCGACGGGCCGGCGTCGGTGCCGGCGTCGCCGCCCGTGCCGGCGGCGATCGCGCTGCTCTCCCCGCCCACCCCCATCGTGCTGGTCTTGTAGCTGAACAGCAGCACCAGCGCCGCCACGGTGGACAGCAGCCACACGGTGATCCGTCGCATGGAAACCCCCTTCGCGCCTGTCACCAGGCAAAACGTTCGTGGTGGGTGTGCTCGTCGGGCACCCCGGCGGCGCGGGTCGCGGCCCGCGCCGCGTCGACCCAGCCGTCCGGGCCGCAGAGGAAGACGTCGTGGTCGGCGATGTCGGGGGAGAGCCGGCGCAGCGCCTCGGCGTCGGTCGCCCCCTCCGCGTACGCCGGCAGCCAGGCGGGTCGCCCGGCGCGCGGGCCGACCAGGTGGTGCACCACCACCCCACGCTCGGCCGCGAGCCGGTCCAGCTCCGCGCGGAAGGCGATCTCCTCCCCGGTACGCGCGCGGTAGAGCAGCACCGCCTGCCCCGGTGCGTACGGCAGCTCCCACAGCAGCGCCAGCAGCGGGGTGACGCCGACCCCGCAGGCGAACAGGGTGATCCCGCCGCCGCGCCAGTGCTCCCCGGTCAGCCGCCCGTACGGGCCTTCCAGCAGCACCCGGGTGCCGGGGCGCAGGGCGGCCACCCGGGCGCTGCCGTCGCCGAGGTCCTTCACGGTGATCCGCATCAGGTCCCCCGCCGGGGGCGCCGACAGCGAGTACGGGTGGGCGCGGGACCAGCCGGGGCCGTCGAGGAACCGCCAGGAGAAGAACTGCCCCGCCCGCACCGGCAGCCGGTGCAGGTCCCGCCCGCGCAGCCACACCGAGGTCACCCCCGGCGCCTCGGGCACCACCGCCGCCACCTCGACCCGGTGCCGCAGGGAGCGCCACGCCGGCAGCCCCAGCCGGAACACCAGCACGCTGCCCAGCGCCAGCAGGTAGACCGTCCACCAGTACGCCCGCGCGGCGGGGGCGGCGACGAGGTCCGCGCCGGTCCAGAGCTGGTGCGGCAGGGCCAGCGCGATCCCCAGGTACGCGTACAGGTGCAGCAGGTGCCAGGACTCGTAGCGCAGCCGGCGGCGGGCCGCCCGCACCGAGGTGGCCACCACCAGCACCAGCAGCCCCAGCGCGGCGGTGGCCAGCAGCATCCCCGGGTAGCCGGTGACCAGCAGCCAGAACTGCGTGACGACGCCCTCGCGGGCGGTGCCCGCGTAGCCGATGGTGGTCAGCGCCACGTGGGCCAGCAGCAGGTGGAACGAGGCGAAGCCGGCGAGCCGGTGCCAGCGGGCGATCCGGTCCTGGCCGAAGCGCCGCTCGACCAGCGGCACCCGGGCCATCAGGACCACCTGGATCAGCATCAGGTCGGCGCTGAGCAGGCCGGTGAGCCGGCCGGCGGAGGTGAGGCCGCCGGCCACCCCGGACAGCAGCTCCTGCACGCCCCGGTCGGCCGTCCAGAGGGCGGTGACCACGAGCAGGCTGAGCACGGCGGCGACGCCCGCCGCGTCGGCCCACCAGCCGGGCGCCCCCGGCGGGACGAGCCGGGCCGGGGCCGGTCGCCCGGCGACGGCGGCGCTCATCCGACGATCGTTTCGGTACGGCTGACGTTCATGGTCCCCACCCTGCGGCGGTGACCTCGACCGGTCCTTTGCGAAGCCTGTGCGCGTCCTGGGAGCCGCGGCGGTCAGCGGCCGGCGGCGGGCGCGCCGGTGACCACGGCGTCGGGCGCGGGCGGCACGGTCTGCCGTCCGGGCGGGGCCGACCGGGCCGTCTCGGCCAGCGCCACCCCGAGCAGCACCAGCGCGCCGCCGCCGAGCTGGGCGGCGTTGAGCGTCTCGCCCGCGCCGATGACGACCCAGGCGACCGCCGCGGCGAGCACCGGCTCCACCATGCCGACGATCCCGACGCTGGTCGCGGGCAGGTGCCGCATCGCGCCGGCCACCAGCAGGTACGGCACGACCGAGCCGAGCACCACCACGTACGCGCAGAGCAGGGCGACCGGCACGCCCCCGGCGCGGCCGGTCAGCGGCTCCCAGCCCCCGGCGCCGGCGGTGACCGCCCGGGTGAGCAGCCCGGCCACCGCGGAGCCGCCGAACGCCCAGGTGCACAGCGACAGGGTGTCCCGGCCCTGCACGCCCCGCGCCCCGAGCACGTAGTAGCCGGCCAGGAAGACCGCCGCGCCCACGCCGGCCAGCACGCCCAGGCCGTCCAGGCGCAGCCCGCCCCACACCTCGGCCACGCAGCCCAGCCCGACGAGGCTCAGCGCCAGGCCGACCCAGAGCCGGGGGCGGACCCGGTGCCGCTGGCCGAACCGCGCCCAGAGGGCGACCAGCAGCGGGGCGGAGTACTCGAACAGCAGGCCGATCCCGACCGGCAGCCGGGAGATGGCGACGAAGTAGAGCATCGGCACCAGGAAGAAGCCGGTCAGGCCGTACCCGAGCAGCAGCGGGAGCTGCCGGGGGGTGACCCGCAGCCGGCGCGCCCCCGGCCGCAGCGCGACGCTGAGCAGCAGCAGGACGACGACCGCGCCCAGGGCGCGCAGCAGGGTGAGCTGCTGCGCGTTCAGGCCGGCCCGGAGCACCAGCTTGGAGACCGTGCCGTTGACGGCGAACAGGGCTCCCGAGCCGAGCACCATGGCGACACCGAGGGCGGGGCGGGGAGTCGTCACCAGCAGAGGCTAGCGTCGTCGTCTGTTTCGGCACGCCGGCCCGCCACACGTTGCGTTTTCGTCGGGCGCGAGGTGTACTGTCAGCAGTAGTTAGAACGAGTGTTCGATTTCCTCGAACGCCCGTTCCAACCACCCGGGGTGGTGTTTCGCGGCGCCGGCCCCGGGCGGTGCGGCTCCGCGGGCCGCACCTGGGTCCCGGGCAGTCGCGAGTCCGGGCCCGTCAGGCAGGAGCGTCGCCCGCCGCCCACGACCCCCGGGCGGCGGGCGACGAACCCGCCGGTCGCCGGCCGGGTGTGGTGTGGGGAAGCGTCCACACCCGGCCGGCCCCACCCGGTGCGTCTTCCTCCGCACCACCCGACCCGGCCCGTGCCGGTGGCCCCGGCCGCCGTGCCCGGCCCCGGCCACGTGGAGGAGGCAGCCCATGCCGACCAACTCGGCCCAGCCACCGACGGTGCCGGCGCACGTGCTGCCGAACCGCACCCCGGCCCAGCTCCTCGCGGTGGCCCGGCACGGGCTGGCGGAGGCCGCCCGCACCCGCCCCGACGGCCTGCGCTACGCCGCGGCCCACCTCGCCGCCCTCCGCGCCGCCGCGGCCGTGCTCGCCGCCCGCGCCCGCCCCGCGCCGGCCCGGCGACACCGCATCACGAGCGTCTGGGTCCTGCTCTGCACGGTCGCCCCCGAGCTGGACGAGTGGGCCGCCTACTTCGCCGCCGGCGCGGGCAAGCGCGCCGCCGCCGAGGCCGGCATCCCCCGGGTGGTCAGCGCCCGGCAGGCCGACGACCTGCTCCGGGCGGCCGAGCAGTTCGTGACGGTGGTGGAGACCTCCCTCGGGCTGGCCCACCAGCCGGAGCTCGACGGCCTCGCCGCCTGACCGCGACACCCACCCCGCGCGGCACTTCGACACTTCCGCACGGCACTTCGGCACAGCACTAGCACTTCGGTACGGCACTTCGGCAACGACGGGCGAGGCACGACAGGGGGTAGGTCCGATGGCGGGCCGCATGGTGGTCGGTTCCGCCGCACTGGCCGGCCTGGTCCGTCCGGCGAGCGCGCCGGACCCGGCCGGGGCGCACCGGACACTGCCGGTGGCCGCCGAGCTGACCGGCCTGCTGCCCAGCCGGGGGCTGCGCCGGGGCAGCACGATCGCGGTCGCCGCCGGCCAGCCCCGGCGCAGCGGCGGCACCTCCCTGGTGCTGGCGCTGCTCGCCGAGGCGTCCCGGGCCGGCTCGTGGTGCGCCGTGGTGGGCGTGCCGACCTTCGGCGCGGGGGCGGCGGCCGAGGCCGGCATCGCCCTGGACCGGCTCGCCCTGGTGCCGCAGCCCGGGCCCGACTGGCCGACCGTCGTCGCCGCCCTGATCGACGGGGTGGACGTGGTGGTCGCCGCCGTGCCGGCCACCGTCTCCGCCTCCGTGGCCAGCCGGCTGGCCGCCCGGGCGCGGCAGCGCGGCAGCGTGCTCGTCCCGTACGGCCGGTGGGACGGCGCGGACGTCACGTTGCAGGTGGTCCGGGGCGTCTGGGAGGGGCTGGGCCAGGGCCGGGGTCGGCTGCGGCGGCGCGAGGTCACCATCTGCGCCCGGGGGCGGGGCGCGGCGGCCCGGCCCAAGGAGATCAAGGTCTGGCTCCCCGGTGACGCGCTGACCCGGGTCGTCCCCCACCCGCCCGTCGCGCCGGGCGTCTCCGCCACCGGCCGCTCGGCCGCCGGCCGGCTCCGCCCCGTCCCGCCGCCGCTGCCGTCGGTCGCCCCGCCGCCGCCCCCGTCGGGCGTCCCGTCCTCGTCGGGCGTCCCGTCCTCGTCGGCGGGCGCACCGCCCCGCCGTGGCGCGCTCACCGTGGTCGGTCCCGCGTGACCGGTGCGCCGGTGCGGACGCTGCTGCTCTGGTGTCCCGACTGGCCGGTGCTCGCCGCCGAGATCGTCGACGGGGTGCCGGCCACCGGGGCGGTGGCCGTGCTGCACGCCAACCGGGTGGTGGCCTGCTCCGAGGCGGCCCGCGCCGAGGGCGTCCGCCGGGGCCTGCGCAAGCGGGAGGCGCAGGCGCGCTGCCCCCGGCTGACCGTCGTCGACCACGACCCGGGGCGGGACGCCCGGGCCTTCGAGCCGGTGGTCGCCGCCGTCGAGGAGCTGGCCGCCGGCGTCGAGGTGGTGCGCCCCGGCACCTGCGCGCTGGCCGCCCGGGGCCCGGCCCGCTACCTGGGCGGCGAGGAGGCGGCCGCCGAGCGGATCATCGAGCACGTCGCCCAGACCTGTGCGGTGGAGAGCCAGGTGGGCATCGCCGACGGGGTGTTCGCCGCCGGCCTGGCGGCCCGTGCCGGGCAGGTGGTGCCCCCCGGCGGCACCCCCGGCTTCCTGGCCGACCTGCCGGTGGAGGCGCTCGGCCGGCCGGCCCTGGCCGACCTGCTGCGCCGGCTCGGCATACGCACCCTGGGGGGCTTCGCCGCGCTGCCGGCCGGGGACGTGCTGGCCCGGTTCGGGTTCGACGGCGCGCTGGCCCACCTGCTCGCCGCCGGCCGGGACCACCGGCCGTTGGCCGTCCGCCGGCCCCCGGTGGACCTGGCCGTCACCGCCGACCACGACGAGCCGATCGACCGGGTCGACGCCGCCGCCTTCGCCGCCCGCGCGCTGGCCGAGCGGCTGCACGACCGGCTCGCCGCGCACGGGTTGGCCTGCACCCGGCTGGGCATCGAGGCGGTCACCGCCCACGGCCAGGAGCTGCACCGCGTGTGGCGGCACGACGGGCTGCTCACCGCGGTGGCCATCGCCGACCGGGTGCGGTGGCAGCTCGACGGCTGGCTCACCGGCAGCGCCGGCCGCCCCGGCGCCCGCCCGACCCGCCCGACGGCGGGGATCATCCGGCTGCGCCTGGTGCCCGACGGGGTGCTCGCCCGGGCCGACCTGCAACCCGGGCTGTGGGGGGAGACGGGCGAGGAACGCGAGCGGGCGCACCGGGCGCTGAGCCGGGTGCAGGGCCTCCTCGGCCCCGAGGCGGTGGTCACCGCGGTCCTCGGCGGCGGCCGGTCACCGGGCGACCAGGTGCGGCTGGTGCCGTGGGGCGACGAGCGGCTGCCCGCCCGCCCCGGCGAGCCGACCGCTCCCGCCCGGGTCGGTGAGTTGGCTGGCTCTGCCCGGGTCGGCGAGCCGACCGGCCCTGCCCGTCCCGGCGGGTTGGCTGGCTCTGCCTGGGCCGACGCGCAGACCGGCCCTGCCCGGGTCGGCGAGCCGACCGGCCCTGCCCGCCCCGGCGGGTTGGCGGGCCCGGTCCGGGCCGGTGGGGCTGGCGGGCCGGGCCGTGCTGACCGGTCCGGTGGGGCTGGCGGGTTCGACCGGTCCGGTGGGCCTGCCCGGGGCGGGGCGGCCTCGTCGGGGCGGGGCGCGTCGCCGCCGTGGCCGGGTCGGCTGCCGCCGCCCTCGCCGGCCGTGGTGCTGCCCGCCCCGCTCGCCGTGACCGTCCACGACGCGGCCGGCGAGCCGGTCGGGGTCAGCGCGCGGCTCCAGCTCACCGCCGCCCCGGCGCGGCTGGCCGTCGGCGCGGCCCGCCCGGTGGAGATCGTCGGCTGGGCCGGCCCGTGGCCGGTGGACGAGCGCTGGTGGTCCCCGGCGGAGGCCCGCCGCCGCGCCCGGTTCCAGGTGTGCCTGGCCGACGGCGCGGCCCTCCTGCTGGCGGTCGAGTCCGGCCGGTGGCTGGTGGAGGCGATCTATGACTGACCGCGGGGACCTTCCCGCCGCAGATCTTGGTACGGTTCGGCCCCTCCAGGGGCCGAACCGTACCAAGATCTGCGTGTCACGGGGTGCGCGGTGAGCTTTCACAATCCCGGGATGGGCTGGGGGGAGCTGGAGCGGGTGCTCTCCGGGCGGAGCGGCGAGCCGGGTCGGAGCAGAGAGCAGGGCGGGGCGGGCGGGCGACGCCTGTGGGCCGTGGACCCGCCCGTGGTGGATCCCCTCGCCGTCGACGCCGACGGGGGCGACGGCCCCGCCTGGAGCCGCCACCGGGGCCGGTACACCCCGCCGGAGCCATCCCGCGCCGGCGGCCCCGGCACCGGCGCGGTGCCCTACGCCGAGCTGCACGCGCACAGCAACTTCAGCTTCCTCGACGGGGCCAGCCATCCGGAGGAGCTGGCCGAGGAGGCGGCCCGGCTCGGGCTCACCGCGCTCGCCGTCACCGACCACGACGGCTTCTACGGCGTGGTGCGCTTCGCCGAGGCGGCCCGCGCGCTGCGCCTGCCGACGGTCTTCGGCGCGGAGCTGTCCCTCGGGCTGCCCGGCCCGCAGAACGGCGAGCCGGACCCGCTCGGCGCGCACCTGCTGGTGCTGGCCCACGGCCACGAGGGCTACGCGCGGCTCGCCGCGACCATCTCCCGGGCCCAGCTGCGCGGCGGCGAGAAGGGCCGCCCGGTCTACGGCGAGCTGGAGGAGGTGGCCGCCGAGCTGCGCGACCACGTGCTGGTGCTCACCGGCTGCCGCAAGGGGCACGTGCCGGCCGCGCTGCTCACCGCGGGCGTCGACGCGGCGGCCCGGGAACTGGACCGGCTCACCGCGCTGTTCGGCGCGGAGACGGTGGCGGTGGAGCTGACCGACCACGGGCACCCGGTCGACGGCGACCGCAACGACGCGCTCGCCGCGCTGGCCCGCGCCGCCGGGCTGCCCACGGTGGCCACGAACAACGTGCACTACGCCACCCCGGGCCGCCGCCGGCTGGCCACCACCCTGGCCGCCGTGCGGGCCCGGCGCAGCCTCGACGAGATCGACGGCTGGCTGCCCGCCGCCGGCACCGCCCACCTGCGCGACGGGGCGGAGATGGCGGCGCGGTTCACTGCCTACCCGGGCGCGGTGGCGCGGGCCGCCGGGTTCGGCGCGGAGCTGGCGTTCGACCTGCACCTGGTCGCGCCGAAGCTGCCGGCGTACCCGGTGCCGCCGGGGCACACCGAGATGAGCTGGCTGCGCGAGCTGACCATGGCCGGGGCCCACGAGCGGTACGGGCCGCCCGGGGCGCACCCGGAGGCGTACGCGCAGCTCGACCACGAGCTGCGGATGATCGACGAGCTGGGCTTCCCCGGCTACTTCCTGGTGGTCTACGACATCGTCGCGTTCTGCCGCGAGCAGGACATCTACTGCCAGGGCCGGGGGTCGGCGGCCAACTCGGCGGTCTGCTACGCGCTGCGGATCACCAACGTGGACGCGGTGCGGCACCGGCTGCTGTTCGAGCGGTTCCTCGCCCCGGAGCGCGACGGGCCGCCCGACATCGACGTGGACATCGAGTCCGACCGCCGGGAGGAGGTGATCCAGCACGTCTACGCCCGGTACGGCCGGGAGCACGCCGCCCAGGTCGCCAACGTCATCTCCTACCGGCCCCGGTCAGCGGTGCGGGACGTGGCGAAGGCGTTCGGCTTCTCGCCCGGCCAGCAGGACGCCTGGAGCAAGCGGATCGACCGCTGGGGCTCCGTCGCCGCGGTCGACGCCGAGGACGTCCCCGAGCAGGTCGTGACGTACGCCAACGAGTTGCAGACGTTCCCGAGGCACCTGGGCATCCACTCCGGCGGGATGGTGATCTGCGACCGGCCGGTGATCGAGGTCTGCCCGGTGGAGTGGGGGCGGATGCCCGGCCGCAGCGTGCTCCAGTGGGACAAGGACGACTGCGCCGCCGTCGGGCTGGTCAAGTTCGACCTGCTCGGCCTCGGCATGCTCTCCGCCCTGCACTACGGCTACGACATGATCGGCGAGACCCTCGACCTGGGCGACATGACGCTGGACGACCCCGAGGTCTACGCCATGCTCTGCCGGGCCGACTCGGTGGGGGTGTTCCAGGTGGAGAGCCGCGCCCAGATGGCCACCCTGCCCCGGCTCAAGCCCCGCGAGTTCTACGACCTGGTGGTGGAGGTGGCGCTGATCCGGCCCGGCCCGATCCAGGGCGGCTCGGTGCACCCGTACATCCGGCGGCGCAACGGCCAGGAGCCGGTGACGTACCCGCACCCGCTGATGCGCAACGCGCTGGAGAAGACCCTCGGCGTGCCGCTGTTCCAGGAGCAGCTCATGCAGCTCGCCATCGACCTGGCCGGCTTCGACGCGGCGGAGGCAGACCAGCTGCGCCGGGCGATGGGGGCGAAGCGGTCGGTGCAGCGGATGGCGCGGATCGCCGACCGGCTCTACGCGGGGATGGCCGAGCGGGGCATCGCCGGGGAGCTGGCCGACGACGTCTACCGCAAGCTCACCGCGTTCGCCAGCTACGGCTTCCCGGAGAGCCACGCGATGAGCTTCGCCTACCTGGTGTACGCCAGCTCCTGGCTCAAGCGCTACCACCCGGGCCCGTTCCTGGCCGCGCTGCTCAACGCCCAGCCGATGGGCTTCTACTCGCCGCAGACCCTGGCCGACGACGCCCGCCGGCACGGGGTGCAGGTGCGCCGGCCGGACGTCAACGCCAGCGGCGCGAAGGCCGTGCTGGAGTCCACCCCGGACACCCGGTGGGGCAGCGCGCCAGGCGAGCCGCCGCACGCGTGGGGGCTGGGCGGTCCGGCGGTGCGGCTCGGGCTGGGCGGGGTGCGTACCCTCGGCGACGGGGTGGCCGAGCGGATCGAGGCGGAGCGGGCGGCGCACGGGCCGTACCGTGACATGCCGGACCTGGCCCGGCGCGTGGGCCTGTCGGCCGCGCAACTGGAGGCGCTGGCCACCGCCGACGCCTTCGCCTGCTTCGGGTTGACCCGGCGGCAGGCGCTCTGGGCGGCCGGGGCGGCCGCCCAGGACCGGCCGGGCCGGCTGCCGGGCACGGTGACCGGCGCGACCGCGCCGACGCTGCCCGGCATGGACGCGGTGGACCGCCTCGTCGCCGACGTCTGGGCGACGGGCCTGTCGCCGGAGAGCCACCCGGCCCGGTTCCTGCGCGACCGGCTCGACGCCCTCGGCGCGGTGCCGATCGCCGGGCTGGGGCGGGTGGAGCCGGGCCGGCGGATCCGCGTCGGCGGGATCGTCACCCACCGGCAGCGGCCGGCGACCGCCGGCGGGGTCACCTTCCTCAACCTGGAAGACGAGACCGGCATGCTCAACGTCACCTGCTCGCCGGGGCTGTGGCAGCGCTACCGGCAGGTGGCGCGCACCAGCGCCGCGCTGGTGGTGCGCGGCCGGTTGCAGCGGCACGAGGGGGTGACCAACCTGACCGCCGACCGGCTCGACCCGATCGAGCCGCCGGTCGCCCCGCCCTCCCGCGACTTCCGCTGAGGTGTAAGGAGGGGCACCTTGTTAACGCTTTCTGCATAGCAGGGGCCCCCTGTTAACACCGTCGGGGCTGACTAGGCTCGACCGTGTGGAGCAGACCAGTGCCCGGTTCACCGGCCCGCCGTTGACCCCCCGTACCGCCGTCATCTGGTCGGTGCTCCGCGCCGAGCTGGAACGCCGCGCCGGCGACCGGCTCACGGTCCTCGACGTGGGCGGCGGCACGGGCGGCTTCGCCGTGCCGCTGGCGCAGGCCGGGCACGGGGTCACCGTGGTCGACGCCAGCCCCGACGCGCTCGCCGCGCTCACCCGCCGGGCCGCCGAGTCCGGCGTCGCCGACCGGGTGCGCGCCGTGCAGGGCGACGGCGACGCCCTCGCCGGCCTGGTCGAGCCGGCCAGCGTCGACCTGGTGCTCTGCCACTCCGTGCTGGAGGTCGTCGACGACCCCGCGCCCGTGGTGGCCGCGCTGGTCACCGCGCTGCGCCCGGGCGGCGCGGCGAGCGTGCTCGTGGCCGGGCAGGCCGCGGCGGCGCTCGGCCGGGCGATGAACGGCCACCTCGACGTGGCCGCCGCCCTGGCCGCCGACCCGGCCGGCACCGCCGGGCCCCGCGACACCCTGCGGCGGCGCTACGACGCCGACCGCGCCGCCGCGCTGCTGGCCGCCGCCGGCCTCACGGTCGAGGAGATCCACGGGGTACGCGTCCTGGCGGACCTCCTCCCCGCCGCCGTCGCGGACGGCCAGCAGGCCGCCCTGGTCGAGCTGGAGCGGGCCCTGGCGGCCCGGCCGCCGTACCGGGACCTCGCCGCCCAGCTGCACCTCTTCGCCCGCCGCCCGGCATGACCGCCGCCGTCCCGCCCCCGCCCGGTGAGCCAGCGCGGGGGGCCGTCCCGGCCCCGCGCCCGCCGGCCGATCCGCTGGCCCCGGTGCCGCCCCGCTACGGCGGGGGGAGCCTGGCCGACGTGCTGCCCAGCGCCCTGGCGGTGCTCGGCGTGCCCGGGGCCGTCGACCTGCTCGGCCTGACGCCGGCGCTCGCCGGGGTGCGGCGGGTCGCGGTGCTGCTGGTCGACGGGCTCGGCTGGTACCAGATCCCCACCGCCGCCCCGCACGCCCCGACCCTGGCCGGGCTGGCCGCGACCGTCGGCCGCCCGCTCACCTCCGGCTTCCCGTCGACCACCCCGACGAGCCTGGTGACGCTGGGCACCGGGGCCGCGCCCGGCGCGCACGGGGTGCTCGGGTTCCGGGTGCGGGTGCCCGGCACCGACCGGGTGCTCAGCCACATCGAGTGGACCGGCGACCCGGAGCCGCTGCGCTGGCAGCCCGTCGCCACCCAGCTCGAACGCGCCCGCGCCGCCGGGGTCGCGGTGACCGTGGTGAGCCGCCCCGAGTACGCCGGCAGCGGGCTCACCCTCGCCGCCAACCGGGGCGGGGACTACCGGGGCGCGGCCGACGCCGACGCGCTGGCCGCCGCGATGCTGACCGCGCTGCGCGCCGGGGCCGGGCCGGCCCTGGTCTCCGGCTACCACCCCGACCTGGACCGGCACGGCCACCTCTCCGGCGTCGACTCGCAGCCGTGGCGGGCCGCCGCGGCCGGGGTGGACGCGTTGCTCGCCCGGCTGGTCGACGGGCTGCCGCCGGACGCCGCGCTGCTGGTCACCGCCGACCACGGCCAGCTCGACGTGCCGCCGGCCGACCGGATCGACTTCGACGCCGACGACCGGCTGCGGGCCGGGGTGCGGGTGCTCGCGGGGGAGCCCCGGGTCCGCTACCTGCACGTCGCGCCGGGAGCGGCCGACGACGTGGTGGCCGCCTGGTCGGCCGTGCTCGGCGACGCGGCCCGGGTGCTGCGCCGCGAGGAGGCGGTGGCGACCGGCTGGTTCGGGCCGGTGCCCGAGGCGCACCTGGGCCGCATCGGCGACGTGGTGGTGGTCTGCCGGGGCACGTCCGCCGTGGTCGCCACCCGCTCGGAGCACCCCATGGACTCCCGCCTGGTGGCCTACCACGGGTCGGACACGGCCGCCGAGATGACCATCCCGCTGCTGGTGGTGCGCGGCTGAGCCGGGCGGCGCGGCCCCGGGGGCCGCGGCGTGTCGTACCCGGGGGCTAGCCTGCGGGGATGGGTCGCAGTCAGTCGTTGCCGCGCGGCGGAGACCCGCGCTTCGGGCCCGACGGCGACGACTCCGGCAGCCCGATCCTGCACGTCGACATGGACGCCTTCTACGCCTCGGTCGAGGTGCGCCGCCGCCCCGAGCTGCGGGGCCGGCCCGTCGTGGTCGGCGGGGTCGGCCCGCGCGGCGTGGTCAGCGCCGCCAGCTACGAGGCCCGCCGGTACGGCGTCCGCAGCGCCATGCCGATCATGCGCGCCCGGGCGCTGTGCCCGCACGCGGTCTACCTGCCGCCCGACTTCGCGCAGTACACGGCGGCCTCCCGGGCGGTGATGCAGATCCTGCGGGACGTCACGCCGCTGGTCGAGCCGCTCTCGCTCGACGAGGCGTTCCTCGACGTGGCCGGGGCCCGCCGGTTGTTCGGGCCGCCCGCCGAGATCGCCCGGGGCATCCGCGCCCGGGTCGCCGAGGAGCAGGGGCTGACCTGCTCGGTGGGGGTCGCGCCGAGCAAGTTCGTGGCCAAGCTCGGCTCCACCCGGGCCAAGCCCGACGGGCTGCTCGTGGTGCCGGCCGACCGGGTGCTCGACTTCCTGCGCCCCCTGCCGGTCGACGCCCTGTGGGGCGTGGGGGAGCGCTCCGCCGAGACGCTGCGCCGGCTCGGGCTGGCCACCATCGGCGACCTGGCCGAGGCGCCGCGCGGCATGCTCCGCAAGGCGCTCGGCGAGGCCGCCGCGGCCCACCTGCACGAGCTGGCCTGGGGGCGCGACCCGCGCCGGGTCAGCCCCGAGCAGGTGGAGAAGTCGATCGGCGCGGAGGTGACGTTCGACGCGGACGTGGCCGACCCGCTGGAGATCCGCCGGGCCCTGCTCGCCCTCGCCGAGAAGGTCGGCGCCCGGCTGCGCCGGGCCGGGCAGGTCGGCCGCACGGTGTCGATCAAGGTGCGCACGGCCGACTTCCGCACGGTCAGCCGGTCCCGCACCCTCGACGTGGCGACCGACACGGCGCGGGAGATGTTCGACACGGCCTGGGCGCTCTACACCGTCCTCGACCCCGGTGAGCGGATCCGCCTCGTCGGGGTGCGGATGGAGGGTCTCGCCCCGGCGGGCGAGACGCCGCAGCAGCTGACGCTGGGCGCGCCCGAGCGCGGCTGGCGGGAGGCGGAGGCCGTGGCGGACGCCGCCGCTGCCCGATTCGGGCGTTCCGTCATAGGTCCGGCGAGCCTGCTCGGCCGGCGCGATCCCGGGCGAACCGAAAATCCGCCCCGCCCATAGGTCGTCCCGCTTTCCGACGCGCGACCCCCCTCGTAGACTTGTCGTTAAGCAGCCGGTTGGCTGCCACGGTCTGTCGGTCCGACCGGGCCGACCAGCGTGACCGGGGAGGAGTGCCGTGCCGCTCTCGGAGCACGAGCAGCGGCTGTTCGAGCAGATCGAGCGGTCGCTTGCCGAGGACCCAAAATTCGCCTCGGCCGTGCGTGCCAGCGATCCGCGCTTCCACGCGCGGCGTCGTCTGCTCGTCGCTGCCGGCGCGATCATCGTTGGCCTGGCTCTACTGGTCTACGGTGCGGTGATCAAGACCCCACCGCTCGCGGTGGTGGGTTTCGTCATCATGCTGGGTTCGGCGGCGTACGCGGTGCAGTCGCACCGCAAGGCGCAGTCCCCCGACCTGCACGTGGTCGGGGGGACGACCACCAGCCGACGCCGCCCGCGCGGGCGGTCCGGCCGACGGTCGTCATTCGTGGATCGGATGGAGGACCGGTGGCGGCAGCGCCCGGAGGGGCACCGCTGACCCGGTTCCACCGCTGATCCTCGGTCCCGCCAGCCCGGCGGGACCACGCTGATCCGGCCCGCCGACGGCGGGCCGCTGCTTCCTGCCCGCGCTTGCGCGGCTACATGCCCTCTGCCTCCCTGTGCACTAGCGTCAGGGGTGTGAGGAAGCGTGCTGCGAGGTATGAGCCGCTGACGGTGGCGCGCCTGGGTGCCCTGCTCGTCGGGGCCGACGAGACGCGACGATGGCGGTTGGTGGCGGAGTTCCTGGAGGAGTACCGATGGGAACCGTCCGAGATGCGTGCTGGTCTGTTGGAACAGGAACCATCCCCGACGGGGGACGAGCACTGGGACGTGTTCCTCGCCGCGTTGACCGAGCATGTGGCGGCCAAGGATGGGCGCGGTGCGCCGCCGTGGGTCGAGACGCGGTCGCTGCGGCGTTTCTGGTTTCCTTTCAACACCCGTGCTGCCCGGGTCGACGCTGTGGTGCACGCGCCCGCAGCGTTCCGTCGTCGTGGGGTGTACGTGTCGGCGCAGGAGCTGAACGTCGCATGAGCCTCGATGATCCGCTGCTGGACCGCGTCGCGATCGAGGATGCTTTTCGTCGGCTTGGGGAGCGGCTGGCGAGGCGAGGCGTGGTCGCGGATCTTTACATCTTCGGTGGGGCCGCTATGGCGCTGGCCTACGACGCACGACGGGCGACCCGTGACATCGATGCCGTGTTCCACCCGCACGGGGTCGTGCTCGATGAGGCCCGAGCCGTCGCTGACGAACTCGGCCTGCCGCACTGGTGGCTCAACGAACAGGCGAGTGCCTATGTCGCCCCCGGCGGCGACGCGGCAGCTCCTCGCGTATTCGATCATCCAGGCCTGCGGGTTGCGGCAGCCTCTGCGGAACATCTGTTGGCGATGAAGGTGCTTGCCGCTCGTCGTCGAGACGCCGACGACATTCGCTTCCTGGTCGATCACCTCAGGCTGACCCGTGCCGAGGAGGTCCTCGATCTGTGCGCGGAGATCTTCCCCGAGGAGGAGGTACCGGGCCGGGCGAGACTCGTGCTCGACGACGTCTTCGACAGCCGGTAGCCCCTGTCAACGAACCGCGCGTGATCTCGACGACCCGCCCGGGTCAGCGGCCCGTGCGGGTGGCCAGCAGGCGGCGCGGGCTCCAGCGCAGCAGCCGGTAGCGGGCGTCGCCCGTCCTGGCCACCAGCCGGGAGGACGTGTTGCCCAGCGCGGTGCGCCAGCGCAGCAGCACCGACGGCGGCAGCACCGCCGCCAGCAGCCGCGTCCGCCGGTCGGTCCGGGTGGCGAGCGCGCCCCGGACGGCGCGCAGCGCCGGGTGCAGCTCCCCGCCCGCGAGCGGGGTGCGGGCGTACCGGGCCAGCTCCTCGGCGCGGCCCAGCAGCCGCACCGCCGTGGCGGCGGAGGCGTCCTCGCCGACGGCCTCGGTGACCAGGCGCTCGGCGGTCGCCCGCGGCGTCTCCGTCCGGTCCACCCGGACCCGGTAGTCGACCAGGGTGTCGAGCAGCTCGTCCCAGGCGGCGTGCGCGTCCGCCCGCGCCCGGTCGGGGTCCAGCACCACGGTGACGGACCGGCCCGGTTCGCCGGCCGGGCCCGTGCCGGCGTCCACCGTGGCCGGTGCGAGCGTCACCGCCGGCCGGGCGGCCCGCCGGCGGCGCAACGCCATCCGCAGCAGCGCCGGCGCGGCGAGCAGGGCCAGCAGCGCCAGCGCGCCGGCCGTCCACCAGGGCCACACCGGGGCCTGCCGGGTGGGATCGTTCCCCCCGATCGCCAGGCCGGCGTCGGTGTCCGCGTCGGCGGCGTCCGGGTCGGCGGCGTCCGGCGTCGGCGTCGAGTCGTCGGGGGCGGCCGGGGCGCCCGGCTCGGTGGCCGCCGGCTCCGGCGCGTCGGTGTCCGGTGCCCACGCCGAGCGGGTCGAGCCCTGCACGCCGTACGCCGGGGTGGCGTCGAACGGCACCCAGCCCATCCCGTCGAAGTAGACCTCCGTCCAGGCGTGCAGGTTGCGGTTGGTCAGCACGTACCCCTCGTCGGTGCGGCCGGTGCCGTTGGTGAAGCCGAACGCCACCCGGGCCGGGATGCCGGCCGACCGGACCAGCCACGCCATCGCCGCCGCGTACTGCTGGCAGAAGCCGGCCTTGTTGTTGAGGAAGTCGACGATGTCCTGGCCGCTGGTGCCGCCCTTCGTCGTCAGGCTGTAGGTGAAGCCGTTGTCCGCCGAGAAGTGGTCGTAGATCGCCCGGACCTTGTCGTAGTCGGTGCTGCGGCCCCGCACGAGGTCGGCGACCAGGGTGTCGACCTGCTCCACCGGCGGGGTGGCGGTCTGCTGGAGCCGGATCGGGTGGTCCGACGGCAGCGACGGGGCCCGCCGCAGCGCCGTCGGCGTGTACGTCGACCGGACGTACTCGAACGAGTAGCGCTTGCCGCGGGAGTTCTCCCGGTTGGAGAAGACGACCTGCTGGTTGGGGTCGTAGAGCCAGTTGCCGCTGAGCTCCTCGGTGCGCACCGGCTCGGCGTAGGCCGGCAGCAGCGGCATGTTGAGGTTCTTCGAGACCTCCACGGTGGCCTGGTACCGCGTCCGCTCGACGCCGTTGCCGGTCCCGGAGCGCTGGGTCGGGTCGGGCAGGTCCCGGGTGACGGGCCGGCCGGTCGGGTTGCGCACCCGGAACCCGTCGGGCCGCAGCTCGTCGGCGACGCCGTAGCGCAGGTAGAACGGGTTCGGCTCGGTGGTGGTCACCGTGACCATCTCGTAGACCTCGGACTGGTTGAGCTGCCCGCTCAGCGAGGCGAAGAGGTCGATGCGGCCCGGGTTGCCGCCCTGGCCGTTGCCCGACCCGGTGCCGGTGCCGGCGCCCACGGCGTTGAGCAGGCCCCCGGTCATCCCCGGCACCGCCAGCGGCAGCGCCACCGCCAGCACCACCCCGACCACGGCGAGCCGCCGCCCGGCGGCGGCCAACGGCGAGGACTCCCACACGTCGACGTCGCGGCCGTCGCCGGTGAACCGGCGGCCGAACCGGCGCACCCGGTCGACGTTGTCGGTGACCAGCAGCCACAGGTAGCCGGCCGCGCCGACCACGAACGGCACGGCGGGGACGCTGTCGACGTAGACGGCGACGGGCACCGAGTAGATGGCCAGCATCGGCAGCCCGGCCAGCGCCGGGCGGCGCAGGCCGACGGCGAGCACGTCGACCACCACGGCGACCCCGCCGATGCCGAGCACGCTGACGAACAGCAGCGGGTCGGTGTCGGGCACCTTCACCCCGTACGAGCGCATGTCCACCACGGACGCGCTCAGCAGCTCGCCGAAGTGGGCGAAGGTGCCCGGGGTCGGCAGGAACGCCACCAGCTCGGTGCCGGCGGGGAAGAGCCAGGCCAGCGCGAGCGTCAGCCCGCCGAGCATGCCCAGCACCTGCCCCCACAGCGGGGCCCGGACCAGCCGGGTCAGCGCGGCCACCCCGGCGACCACCGTGACCGCGATGGCCGCCTGGATGAGCCAGGTCCACCGCTCGAAGATGGCCGACAGCGGGGCCGCCGCGAGCAGGGTCGCGGCGGCGGCCACGAAGCCGAGGTTGCGGGTCGCGGTCACGGGGGAGCCCTTTCCGGTCATCGTCCCGCCGGACCGGGGCGGCGGGCACGCCCGACCCGGCGGATCGTCACTTGACGCCCCCGGCCACCGTCTCGGCCAGCGCGGCCCGCAGGGCGAACCCCTGCGAGCCCCGGCCGGCCTGCGGCCACAGCGCGGGCAGCCGGGCGCCGTGGTCGACCCCGACGACCCGCCACCCGCTCTGCAGCAGGGCGAGCGCGGCGGCGCCGTGCGCGTGGTCGGCCTCGGCCCGGGCCCGGGGCGGGAGGTGGAGCCAGGTGGAGCTGTCCAGCAGGAAGCCGACGCAGGTCGCGCCGTTGCCGCGCAGGCCGGCGAGCAGCTCCGCCTCGGCGGTGCTCACCGCGCCGAACAGGCCGATGATCAGGCCGCCGTCGCCGCGCTGGCGGACCTGCCGCACCAGCGTGGTGATGTCGCCGCGCGGGTCGAGGCGGACCTCCGCGAGCTGGTCGAGCAGCAGCCCGTCGCCGGCGGCCTCGGTGGCGTCGACGTCCGCGCCGTCGCCGGTGACCAGGCGCAGCTTGTAGCCGGCCTGGCGCAGGTGCACGGCGATGCTGGCCGCGGCGGAGACCGCCCACTCGAAGCTCGCGGTGGGGCCGTCGCCCCGGTGGCCGTAGCCCCGGGTGTCCAGCACCACCGTCGCCCGGCTCTCCCAGGGCTGCTCCTCACGGCGCACCATCAGCTCGCCCGTGCGGGCCGTCGACTTCCAGTGCACCCGGCGCAGGTCGTCGCCCATCCGGTACTCCCGGGTCGCCGCGTCGTCCTCGCCGTGCACCGCGACCGAGCGGGCGCGGCTGGAGCCGCTGCCCGCGTACTCGCCGGGGAGCCGCACCGAGGGCAGCGGGGTGACCTGCGGGATCACCGTGAGCTGGTCGACGCTGGGGAACGAGCGGGTCAGCTCGCACAGCCCGAACGGGTCGGTGAGCCGGACCACCAGCGGGCCCACCTCGTACCGGCCGCGCACGTCCGCGCGGACCGTGTACGCCACGGAGCTGGCCTGGTGCGCGCCGAGCCGCTCCAGCACCACGCGGGGCCGGCTGCCCAGGGCGTACGGCAGCCGGTCCTCCAGCAGCAGCGTGCCGGTGGGCAGGCGGGACAGGTTCTGCAACCGCAGCACCACCCGGGAGCTGGCCCCGACCGGCACCCGGTGCGGGTCCAGCGACCGGTTGCAGGCCAGCTTGTAGCGGCTGCGCCCCACGTAGGCGGCGGCGAGCAGCGGCAGGACGGCGAGCAGCACGGCCACCCGGAGCAGGTCCTTCTCGCCGAGGATGAGGGCGGAGACCGCCGCGGCGAGCGCGGCGGCCAGGAACGAGCGGCCGCGGGTGGTCAGGCCCCGGAGCCCGTCGCGCACGCTCACCGCCTCCGCGGCTCGTACGGGGCGCGGCCGTTGCCGTCGGCGGCGGGCCGGTTGTCGTACGGGGAACGCTGGCGGTCGTGCGGCAGCGGCAGCCGGTGCACCAGCTCGGCGACGATCGCGTCGGTGGTGCGCCGGGCGAGCTGGGCGTCGGCGGTCGGGATGATCCGGTGGGCGAGCACCGGCACCGCGAGCGCCTGCAGGTCGTCGGGGAGGACGTAGTCGCGCCCCTCCAGGGCGGCGACGGCCCGGGCGGTGCGCAGGAGCTGGAGGGTGGCCCGGGGCGACGCGCCCAGCCGCAGGTCGGGGGCCTCCCGGGTGGCGGTGACCAGGTCCACCGCGTACTGCTTCACGGCGTCGGCGACGTGCACCTCGCGGACGGTGGCGATGAGCCGGCGCACGGTGTCGGCGTCGGAGACCGACCGCAGCTCCTGCAACGGGTCGGCCGCGCCGTGCCCGTCCAGCATGGCCAGTTCCGCCTCCGGCCCCGGGTAGCCCATCGCGATGCGGGCGGTGAACCGGTCGCGCTGCGCCTCGGGCAGCGGGTAGGTCCCCTCCATCTCGATCGGGTTCTGGGTGGCGATCACCATGAACGGGGTCTGGAGCTGGTAGGTGACGCCGTCGACGGTGACCTGCCGCTCCTCCATGCACTCCAGCAGGGCGGACTGGGTCTTCGGCGAGGCCCGGTTGATCTCGTCGCCGACGACCAGGTTGGCGAAGACCGCGCCGGGGCGGAACTCGAAGTCGTGCGTCTCCTGGTTGTAGACGCTGACGCCGGTGACGTCGCTGGGCAGCAGGTCGGGGGTGAACTGGATGCGCCGTACCGAACAGTCGATGGACCGGGCGAGGGCCTTCGCCAGCTTGGTCTTGCCGACGCCCGGGACGTCCTCGATGAGGAGGTGGCCCTCGGCGAGCAGGACGGCCAGGGCCAGCCGGACGGTGGCCGTCTTGCCCTCGATGACCTGCTCGATGTTGGCCACGATGGCCTCACTGGCGGCGCGGAACTCGTCGTGCGGCAGCAGACCGCCCACCTCGTCCCAGGTCTGTTGTGTCACGGGCCTCCTCCTCGTCGCCACGACGGCAGCTCTGTTAAGAGCACCTGGACCCGCCGTTGGGTTCGCGACGGGAGAGCCTCGTCTGCCGCAGAATCTCACTGGCCTCTCAGGCTAACCATGTTTGTCGTGAACGCCGAACCCCGCAGGAAGTCGGTCGGTTACGCCCGGATTATTCGCCCGACGGGGGAAACGCATCGTCACCGAGCGTGAGAGGGTGTCCCGCAGCCGACCTCGCGGCGGCGGGCCGCGTGCCCGGCGGGCCGGCGGGGTACACTGCCCGACATGGCCGGAGTCTTCCTGCTTCTTACCGGGCCGTGCTGATGCGCTGACGCGCGACAGCACGGCGGCCCCTCCTGCGCGAGGGGCTTTTTTGTGCCCTCCACCGGGCCGGACCGGCGAGCCGGGACCGCCGGCCCGGCCGGCGGGCCGACACCGCCGGAGCCGGCCCGGCGACGCCGCGACGAAGCGAACGAGGAGAGACGATGAGTGAGGCAACAGCGGCGGGCGACATCCCCCCGTACCGGTACACCGCGGCCCTGGCCGAGGAGATCGAGCAGCGCTGGCAGGACACCTGGCAGCGGGAGGGCACGTTCCACGCCCCGAACCCGACCGGGCCGCTGGCCGACCCCGGCCACCCCCGGGCCGGCGCGGAGAAGCTGTACGTGCTGGACATGTTCCCGTACCCGTCGGGGGCGGGCCTGCACGTCGGGCACCCGCTGGGCTACATCGGCACCGACTGCTTCGCCCGCTACCAGCGGATGGCCGGCCGCAACGTGCTGCACGCGATGGGCTTCGACGCGTTCGGCCTGCCCGCCGAGCAGTACGCGGTGCAGACCGGCACCCACCCCCGCACCACGACCGTGGCCAACATCGAGCGGTACAAGGCGCAGCTGCGCCGGCTGGGCCTGGCCCACGACGACCGCCGCTCGGTGGCCACCATCGACACCGACTTCTACCGCTGGACCCAGTGGATCTTCCTGCAGGTCTTCAACTCCTGGTACGACGCGGACGCCCGCAGGGCCCGGCCGGTCGCCGAGCTGATCGCCGAGTTCGCCGCGGGCGACCGCCCGACCCCGGACGGCCGGCCGTGGGCCGCGCTGACCGACGCCGAGCGGCGGGCGGTCGTCGACGGGCACCGGCTGGCGTACGTCTCGGAGGCGCCGGTGAACTGGTGCCCGGGGCTGGGCACCGTGCTGGCCAACGAGGAGGTCACCGCCGACGGCCGCTCCGACCGGGGCAACTTCCCCGTGTTCAAGCGCAACCTGAAGCAGTGGATGATGCGGATCACCGCGTACGGCGACCGGCTGCTGGAGGACCTGGACGCCCTGGACTGGCCCGAGCCGATCAAGCTGATGCAGCGCAACTGGATCGGCCGGTCCACGGGCGCGCACGTCGACTTCGCCACCGACCGGGGCCCGGTGCGGGTGTTCACGACCCGCCCGGACACCATCTTCGGGGCCACCTACATGGTGCTGGCCCCCGAGCACGAGCTGGTCGACGCGCTGCTGCCGGCCGCCTGGCCGGACGGCACGCGGGACGCCTGGACCGGCGGGCACGCCAGCCCCCGGGCGGCCGTCGAGGCGTACCGCAAGGCGGCGGCGGCCAAGACCGACGTGGAGCGGCAGGCCGACACGAAGGAGAAGACCGGCGTCTTCGTCGGCGCGTACGCCACGAACCCCGTCACCGGCGGGCAGATCCCGATCTTCATCGCCGACTACGTGCTGGCCGGCTACGGCACCGGCGCGATCATGGCGGTGCCGGCGCAGGACGAGCGGGACTGGGCGTTCGCCGAGGTCTTCGAGCTGCCGATCGTGCGTACCGTGCAGCCCGCCGACGGCTTCGCCGGCAAGGCGTACACCGGGGACGGGCCGGCGATCAACAGCGCCGCGCCCGACCGCGGCCTGGACCTGAACGGCCTGGGCGTCGCCGACGCCAAGGCGGCGATCATCGCGTGGCTGGAGGCCAACGGCCACGGCGCCGGCGCGACCACCTACCGGCTGCGCGACTGGCTGTTCTCCCGCCAGCGCTACTGGGGCGAGCCGTTCCCGATCGTCTACGACGAGTCCGGGGCGGCCATCGCGCTGCCCGAGTCGATGCTGCCGGTCGAGCTGCCCGAGGTCGACGACTTCTCGCCGAAGACGTTCGACCCCGACGACGCCGACAGCAACCCGGAGACCCCGCTGTCGCGCCGCCGCGACTGGGTCGAGGTCGAGCTGGACCTGGGCGACGGGCTGCGGCGCTACACCCGCGAGACCAACGTGATGCCGCAGTGGGCCGGCTCCTGCTGGTACGAGCTGCGCTACCTGGACCCGACCAACGCCGAGCGCTTCGTCGACGCGGAGAACGAGCGGTACTGGATGGGCCCGCGCGTCGAGGGCGACTGCGGCGGCACCGACCTGTACGTCGGCGGGGCCGAGCACGCCGTGCTGCACCTGCTGTACGCCCGCTTCTGGCACAAGGTGCTGTACGACCTGGGCCACGTGTCCAGCTTCGAGCCGTTCCGCAAGCTGTTCAACCAGGGCATGATCCAGGCGTACGCGTACACCGACGCCCGGGGCTCCTACGTGCAGGCCGAGGAGGTCGTCGAGCGCGACGGCGCCTGGTTCCTGGGCGAGGAGGAGGTGCGCCGCGAGTACGGCAAGATGGGCAAGTCGCTGAAGAACGTGGTGACCCCCGACGACATGTGCGCCGCGTACGGCGCGGACACCTTCCGGGTGTACGAGATGTCGATGGGTCCGCTGGAGGTGTCCCGCCCGTGGGAGACCCGGGCGGTCGTCGGGTCGTACCGGTTCCTGCAACGGGTCTGGCGGGCCGTCGTCGACGAGCAGACCGGCGCGCCGCGGGTCACCGACGACCCGGCCGACGAGGCCACCCGGCGGCTGCTGCACAAGGTCGTCGACGGGGTCCGGGGCGACATGGAGGGGATCCGGTTCAACACCGCGATCGCCAAGCTGATCGAGCTGACCAACGCGCTGACCCGGCTGCCGGCCACCCCCCGCGAGGTGGCCGAGCCGCTGGTGCTGATGCTGGCCCCGTTCGCCCCGCACGTGGCCGAGGAGCTGTGGCGGCGGCTGGGCCACGACGCCTCCCTGGCGTACGCGGACTTCCCGACCGCCGACCCGGCCCTGCTGGTCGCCGAGACGGTGACCTACCCGGTGCAGATCAACGGCAAGGTGCGCGGCCGGGTCGAGGTGAGCGCCGACGCGTCCGAGGACGACGTGCGCGCGGCGGCGCTGGAGGCGGTGGCGGGCGCGCTGGCCGGCAAGGCGCCCCGCAAGGTCATCGTGGTGAAGGGCCGGATGGTCTCGGTCGTCGCCTGAGGTGCAAGGAGGGGCCCCTTGTTAACGCATTCTGCATAGCAGGGGCCCCTTCCTAACGCCCCGCTGGCGGGGGCGCGGTCGCGGCGGGGGCGTCAGGCCGGGAAGTCAGGGGGCCGCGCGGCGGCGGCGTTCCGCGCGCCACCACCGGTGCAGCAGCACCGCGCTGGCGATCAGGCCGAGGCTCGCGGGGGCGGCGGCGTACCAGTTGACGTCGCCGGGGGAGCTGGCCGCCGCGCCGAGCGCCGCGTAGCCGAACGCCGTCGGGGCGGAGGCGAGGACGCTGCCGGCGAGGTACGGCAGCATCCGCGCCCCGGTGGTGCCGTAGCCGTAGCTGACCAGGCCGTACCCGGAGATCGGCAGCAGCCGGACGGTGGCCACGCCCAGCACGCTCTGCCGGGCGAACCAGCCGTCGAGGCGGGCGAGCCGCCCGCGGACCCGTGCGGCGACGAACTCCCGGCCCAGCGCCCGGCCGACGGCGAAGCCCAGCGCGGCGGCCAGCAGCGCCGCGCCGAGCGCGTACGCCGCCCCTTCGAGGGGGCCGAAGATCGCGCCGATGGCGAGCGTGACGAAGGTGCGCGGCACCAGGGCGACCAGCAGCAGCGCCCCGCCGACGATCGCGGCGAGCGGGGCGTAGCCGCCGAGGGGGTCGGCGAGCCGGGGCAGCGCCCCCGCCTCCGGGCGGGGCAGCACCGGCAGCAGCGCCGCCAGCCCGGCGAGCAGGAGCAGCAGCAGGGCGAACCGGCGCGCCGCCGGCTGCCCGAGCAGCCGCCGGGCGCCCGGGAGGATCCGCCGGACGGCCGGCAGCAGCCGCCGGGGGGCCGGTGTCATGCGCGGCGGGGCCGCGGCCCGGACGGGTGGGGATGGCCCACGCGTTCAGCTCGCCGCCGGGCGGCCCGGGTCATGCCCGCGCGGCGGCCACCGCGGCGCGGCGCTCGGCGCGGAGCCGGTCGGCCCAGGTGTCGTCCAGCGGCGGGAGCTGGTGCGCGCCGGTCGCCCAGCGCAGCAGCAGGTCGGCCAGGGCGGGGTTGCGGGCCAGGGCCGGCCCGTGCGAATACGTGCCGAGCAGCTTGCCCCGCCACGCGCCCTCGGTCGCGCCGTCGTTGCCGACCCCGGCGGTGACCCGGGCCAGCGGGGACACGCCCGGACCGAGGTGGGTGCGGCCGCCGTGGTTCTCGAAGCCGGTCAGCGCCGGCACCCCGAGCCGGGGGTCGACCTCGCCGGCCAGCTCCCCGACGGCCCGCGACGGGCCCCGGTCGGACGAGAGGTCGAGCAGCTCCAGCCCGGCGCACTGGACGCCCTTGGCGAAGAACGAGGTGCCGAGGAGCTGGTAGCCGGCGCAGACGCCGAACACCACCGACCCCTGGGCGACGGCCCGGTGCAGGCCGCCGTCGGCCCGCAGCCGCTGCGCGCCGAGCGCCTGCGGGCCGTCCTCGCCGCCGCCGATGAGGTAGATGTCGGCGGTGGCGGGCAGCTGCTGGTCGGAGCGGACCTCCAGCACCTCCACGGGCATGCCGCGCTGCTGGGCCCGGCGGGCCAGGATCAGCATGTTGCCCCGGTCGCCGTAGGTGGACAGCAGGTCGGGGTAGATCCAGACGATTCGCAGGCTCTCAGTTGACACGGTCCAGCTCCGCTCGGATGTCCTGGAAGGCGGTGTAGTTGGCGATGACCTCCAGCCGGCCCGGCGGGACCGACCGGACCGCCTCGCCGAACGTGCGGACGTGCTGGAAGGGCACGCCGTTGACGTCGAGGCGGACCGCCAGGTCGTACGCCCGGTCGCCGGTGATCAGCACCTGCCGGCCGCGCAACGGGGCGAAGTCGACGTCGAAGAGCCAGGAGGTGTCCAGCCCGTCGGGGTCCCGGGCGTTGATGGAGAGCAGCGTCGGCGCGAAGTCGGCCATGTCGAACGCCTCCAGCCAGCTCGCCGGGTTCTTCGCCAGCAGCAGCCGGATGTTGCGCCCGTCCCGGTCCACCTGGGCGTAGCGGCCGGCGACCGAGGTGACCGCGCCGAGCCGGGAGACCGCGTCGACCGGGCGGACGCCGAACTCGGCGGCGACGGCGAGGGCGGTGGCGGCGTTGCCGAGGTTGACCTTGCCGGGGAGCTGGAGCATCACCTTGTGCCAGGCGCCGGTCGGGTCGAGCACCCCGTCGTCCTCGACGGCCCACTGCGGCTCGGGCCGGCGCAGCGGGCAGCCGCTGCACCACCACTGGTCGCCGTTGCGCGCGATGGTGTGCCCGCACTCGGGGCAGACCCACGAGTCGTCGTGCCAGCGCTGGCCGGCGCTGAACCAGGTGACGTGCGGCGGCCGGATGCCCCGGGCCGGGTCGCCGGGCGGGGTGGCCGCCCACACGACCATCGGGTCGTCGGCGTTGGCGATCACCCGCACGTCGGGGTGGTTGACCAGCGCCGCGCGCCAGAGCTGCGCCATCATGGCGACCTCCTTGGCGCGGTCGAGCTGGTCGCGGGAGAGGTTGAGCAGCGCCACCACGTGCGGCTCGGTGGCCTCCAGGACCTGCGCCAGGTAGTGCTCGTCGACCTCCAGCACGGCGTACGGGGTGCTGCCGGCCTTGGCCAGCGCCGAGGTGTGGCCGGTGGGCATGTTGGCGCCGAAGGAGTTGGTGGCGACCCGGCCGAGGACGCCGACCGCCGCCGTTGTCAGCCGGGTGGTGGTCGTCTTGCCGTTGGTGCCGGAGACCAGCGCGATGGCGCGCCCCGCCGAGAGGTGGGCCAGCAGGTCGGGGTCGATCTTCAGGCCGATCCAGCCGCCGATCACCGAACCGTCGCCACGACCCGCGGCCCGGGACAGCGCCGCGGCGGTCCGCGACACGGAGCTGGCCACCTTTGCCCGCAGGGGCATCTTCGCGTCCGTCACGCGAGCGAGGTTACCGGACCGCCGCCCCCGCCAGATCGCCGCCGACGGCGAACCGTTCGGCCGGGGCACCCGGGCGGACGGCCGGAACGCGCTCGACCGGATGGAGTCGATCTATGTCGGGTAGTGGACGCCGGGGTGGGGGCGGTGCGGCCCTCCACTTCGCTCCACCCCTTCTGACGTGCGGTTTTGTCGGCACCGGCGACGCGCCGCGCCGGCGAATCTGGTTGCAGGTGGAGGGAAGTGGAGTAGAGTGGGGACCAATGGTGAGGCCGGGAGGGCCCACCGGCCCGGGGGGAGCGGCGCCGCGAACGCCGCTGCAAGGGCGAGGGGGTTGGGCCGATGTTCCTCGGCACCCACACCCCGCGCCTGGACGACAAGGGCCGGTTGATCCTTCCGGCGAAGTTCCGGGATGAGCTGGCGGGGGGTGTCGTGATCACCAAAGGGCAGGATCGCTGTCTCTACGTCTTCCCGATGCCCGAGTTCCAGCGCATCGCCGACCAGTTGCGCGCGCAACCCATGACGAACAAGGCGGCCCGCGCCTACAGCCGGGTCTTCTTCGCCAGCGCGCACGACGAGGTCCCGGACAAGCAGGGCCGGGTCACCGTCCCGGCGCACCTGCGGGCCTACGCCGGTCTCGACCGCGACCTCGTGGTCATCGGCGCGAGCACACGGGTGGAGGTCTGGGACAAGGCGGCCTGGGAGGCCTACCTCGCCGACAGCGAAGACGACTTCGCCGACATCGAGGAGGGGGTGTTGCCCGGCGGTCTGTAGGGCGTGACGACGCCCGACGTACTGCGAGATCTCCAGCCGCTTTCGAGTTCCTGGCACCCCTTCCCCGGTGCCAGGCGCACGATCTCCCGGAGGGCCGCGGCCTCCGGTGGGCGGGAGCGGATGGGGATCTGGCGGTACGACGGAGGCGTCGTCCGACGACAGGCGCGGAGAGAAACGGACGGTCCAACCGGTGGGGGTCGACATGGGGGAGCTTCGCGGCACGCACGTGCCCGTGCTGCTCGAACGGTGTCTCGAGTTGTTGGCCCCCGCGCTGGACAGGGGCGACCGCACGATCCACGTCGACGCCACGCTGGGGCTGGCCGGTCACGCCGAGGCGGTGCTGCAACGGCATCCGCGCACGGTGCTGATCGGGCTGGACCGGGACACCGAGGCCCTCGCCCACGCGCGGGTCCGGCTGGCCCGGTTCGCCGACCGGGTCCACCTCGAACACGCCGTCTACGACGAGCTGCCCGAGGTGCTGGCGCGGCTGGGTTATCCGGCGATCGACGGCGTCCTGTTCGACCTGGGCGTCTCCTCGCTCCAGTTGGACGCGCCCGACCGCGGGTTCGCCTACGCGCAGGACGCGCCGCTGGACATGCGGATGGACCAGACCCGGGGGGTGACCGCCGAAGAGGTGGTCAACACCTACTCCCACCCGGACCTGGCCCGGGTGCTGCGGGTCTACGGGGAGGAGAAGTTCGCCCCGAGGATCGCCTCGGCGATCCTGCGGGAGCGGGAACGGGCCCGGATCACCTCGTCGGCGCGGCTGGCGGAACTGGTCAGGGAGAGCATTCCCGCACCAGCCCGACGAACCGGTGGACACCCGGCCAAGAGAACGTTTCAGGCTTTACGGATCGAGGTAAACAGGGAGCTGGCGGCGCTGGAGACGGCGCTGCCGGCCGCTCTCGACAAGCTCACCGTGGGCGGCCGCATGGTGGTCCTGTCCTACCACTCGCTGGAGGACAGGCTCACCAAGGCGGCCCTCACCGACCGGGTCCGCAGCAAGGGCCCGGTCGACCTCCCGGTCGAACTGCCCGGGTCGGGTCCGACGTTCCGGCTGCTCAGCCGGGGCGCGGAGCTGCCCGGGGAGGCGGAGGTCGCCGCGAACCCGCGTGCCGCGTCGGTGCGGCTGCGGGCCGCGGAGCGGATCGACCCGGATGCGGAGCGACAGGGGCGGGCCGACCGCGAACGGCCCCGCCGGCGGGTCAGGGCGATGCACCAACCGGGAATCGGATCGGCGGATCCGGGGCCGACGGGCGCAGGGACGGACGAAGAGGGGGAGGGAAGAAGAAGATGAACGCTGACAAGCGCGACGGCCGGGACACCGGCGTCGGGCAGCGTGCACCGCGGTCGGGGGGCCGGATCGCGGCGCAGCGGACCACGCGGGCCGGGATGCCGGCTCCGGGGGCCGGCCGGCTCGACCGGCAGGGGGAGACTCGCGCCCGGGGGGCGCGCGAGTTCCCGACCAACGGCAGCGCCGCGCTGCGCCCGACCGAGCGGGTCAGCCCGACGGAGCGGGTCAGCCCGACCGAGCGGGCCGGTGCGGCGGCGACCCCGTCGCCGCGGCTGCGGGTCGCCCCGCCGCCGCCGGTGTCGGTGCCGCGGGCGCCGTTCGTGGCGCTGATCCTGGTGCTGGTCGTCGGTGGGGTGCTCGGCATCCTGCTGGTCAACACCAAGATCAACGAAAACTCGTTCCGGCTGGAGCGGCTCCAGCAGCAGCAGGCCAAGCTCGACGTGGACCAGCAGCAGTTGGAGAAGGAGATCGCCGACGCCAAGGCGCCCGGCAACCTCACCGCCACGGCCCGCCGGCTCGGCATGGTCGAGGCGGAGGAGCCGGCGTACATCCGGCTGCCGGACGGCCGGGTGATCGGGGTGCCGCAGCCGGCCAACGGCCAGCCGTCGGTCACCAGCCAGCAGGGTGCGGGGGGCTGACCGAGGTGCCGCCGAGAGCTGAGGAACCGCGCCGGGACCCTTCGGGCTCCCGGCGCGGTTCGTCGCGGGCCACCGGCGGGCGGGGCGAGCCGCGCACCGGCGAGCCCGGCGTGCAGGGCATCTCCGACGCGCGGGCGTACACCCCCCGGGGGCGCACCGTCCGCGAGGAGCGCCAGGCGGCGGGCCGGCCGACCGCCGGGGGCGCCGAGCAGCGGCGTACCCCGCGCGGGGCCCGGGCCGGCGGCGACCCGTTCCGGCCGGCGTTGCAGGTGCTCGACGGCGGCCGCGCCGCCCGCCGGGAGCCCGTCCCGGCCGCGCGGGCCGCGGTGGTCCGGACGGTGCCCACCCGGGCGCGGCCCGACGACGACGATGACGCGCCGCGCCCGCCGCGCCGCCGACCCCCCGGGCGCGGCCCGCGCCGTCCCACCCGGCCCGCCGCCGGGCGGTCGCCGCGCAAGCCGCGCAAGCCGCCCCGGCTGGCCGACCCGCGCCGCCGGCTGCGCCTGGGCACCCTGCTCGTCCTCGTGCTGTTCGCCGCCATCGGCATCCGGCTGGTCTTCCTCCAGGCCGTCGACACCCCGGCGTACGCCGGCGGCGGGCTGGCCAACCGGCTGACCCGGGTGGACCTGCCCGCCCCCCGGGGGGCGATCTACGACCGCACCGGCGCCCCGCTGGCCAACAGCGTCGAGGCCCGGTACGTCTTCGCCGACCCGACCCAGGTCAAGGACCGCACGGAGACCGCGCGGGCGCTGTCGCCCCTGCTCGGCCGTCCGGCCTCCGAGCTGGCCGAGCGGATGAAGCCGCGCACCCTGGAGAACGGGAAGTCCTCCCAGTTCGAATACCTGGCCCGGGGCGTCGACATCCCGACCGCCAAGAAGATCGTGGCGCTCGACCTGTACGGCATCGGCGTGCACCGCGACGAGCGGCGCGAGGTGCCCGGCGGCGACCTGGCCGCCAACCTGATCGGCTTCACCAGCCAGGACATGGTCGGCCTGGAGGGCCTGGAGGCCCGCTACGACGACCTGCTGCGCGGCGAGAACGGCCGCCGGGTCTACGAGGCCGGCCAGGGCAAGCTCGACGCGCCGATCCCCGGCGGCTACAGCAGCACCACCCCCGCCAAGCCGGGCAGCTCCCTGCAACTGACCATCGAACGGGACCTCCAGTTCAAGGCGCAGCAGGTGCTCAAGACCCAGGTGGCCAAGGCGCAGGGCAGCGTCGGCGTCGCCATCGTCCTCGACGTGCCCACCGGCGAGGTGCTGGCCCAGGCCAGCCACCCCACCTACAACGCGGCGAAGCCGCAGGAGAGCGAGCCGACCGACCGAGAGGACGCCGCCACCAGCTTCGTGGTCGACCCCGGCTCCATCCACAAGGCGATCACGTTCGGCGCGGCGCTCCAGGAGGGTGTCGTCACCCCCGACACGGCGCTGCCGATCCCCGACACCATCGTCAAGGGCGACACCACGTTCCGCGACACCCACCCGGCGAACGGGCAGCGGATGAGCCTGCCGGGGATGCTCGCGTACTCGTCGAACGTCGGCACCATCGAGATCGCCGACAAGCTCGGCCCGGACCGGCTGATCGACTACCAGAAGCGCTTCGGGCTCGGCCAGCCCACCGGCGAGGGCATCCCGGGGGAGGCCAGCGGCCGGCTGCTGCCCGTCCAGTCGTGGAGCGAGTCGTCGTACGGGTCGGTGCCGATCGGGCACAGCGTCGACGCCACCCCGTTGCAGATGGCGGCCGCGTACGCCGCGATCGCCAACAACGGCACGTACGTCCAGCCGCACCTGATCAAGGAGGTGATCAGCGGCAGGGACGGCAGCCGGACGCCGGGCAAGGCGCCGGTCACCCGCTCGGTGCTCAGCCCGGCCAACGCGGCGGCGCTGCGCACCATGCTGGAGGCGGTCACCACCGTCGACGGGGCCACCGGCCTCGCCGCGGCGGTCCCCGGCTACCGGGTCGCCGGCAAGACCGGCACCGGCATCCGCTACGTCGACGGCAAGCAGCAGCCCGGCGAGGTCGGCTCGTTCATCGGGATGGCCCCGGCGGACAATCCGCGCTTCGTGGTGGCGGTCTTCGTGTGGAGCCCCGGTGGCGGGGGCGGGGCGGTCGCCGCGCCGGCGTTCCGCGACATCATGGGCTTCACGCTCAGCCGCAACCGCGTCCCCCCGTCCGGCGCGCCGGCGCCCAAGTTCGAGGTCTTTCCGCGCTGACCAGGCACGGCGGGACATCATCGGTTGGTGGGGACGAACCACCGGGGCGGCTGTACGGTCGGAACCGGACGACCGGGTAGGGTCTGACGCCGTGCCCGGCAATCCACGCCCACGTACCGTGACCGGAATCCGGCTCGGCGAACTCGCCGACCGGCTCGCCGTCGAGGCCCCCGAGGGGGCCGCCGACCAGGCCGTCACCGGGGTGACCCACGCCAGCCAGGAGGTCCGCCCCGGCGACCTGTACGCGGCGCTGCCCGGCGCCCGCCGCCACGGCGCGGAGTTCGCCGCCGCCGCGGCCGCCGCCGGCGCGGTGGCCGCCCTCACCGACCCGGCCGGCGCGCCGGCCGTGGCCGCGGCGGGCCTGCCGGCGCTGGTGGTGCCCGACCCCCGCGCGGTGCTCGGCGCGCTCGCCTCCGCCGTCTACGGCGACCCCACCGCCGGCCTGACCGTCATCGGGATCACCGGCACCGCCGGCAAGACCTCCACGGCCTACCTGGTGGAGTCGGGGCTGCGCGCCGCCGGCCACGTAACGGGCCTGATCGGCACCGTGGAGACCCGGCTGGGCGACCTGGTCGTCGACAGCGTGCGCACCACCCCGGAGGCCACCGACCTGCACGCCATGCTCGCCGCCGCCCGGGAGCGCGGGGTCACCGCGCTGGTCATGGAGGTCTCCAGTCACGCCCTGGCCATGGGGCGGGTCGGCGGGGTGCGGTTCACCGTCGGCGGCTACACCAACTTCGGCTCCGACCACCTGGACTTCCACGCCGACTCGGCGGACTACTTCGCGGCGAAGGCGCAGCTGTTCGACGGGCGCTGCGCCGTCGAGGTGCTCAACCACGACGAGCCGGCGCTGCGTCCGCTGTTCACCCCCGCCACGGTCAGCTACTCGGCCGCCGGCGACCCCACCGCCACCTGGTACGCCACCGACGTCGACGGCGAGGGCTACGCGCAGCGGTTCACCGCGCACGGCCCCGGCGGGGTGACCGTGCCGGCCGGGGTGGCGCTGCCCGGGCGGCACAACGTCGCCAACGCCCTGCTGGCCATCGCCGCGCTGGTCGGCGCGGGGGTGGACGCGGCGACCGCCGCCGCCGGGGTGGCCGCCTGCGGCGGGGTGCCCGGCCGGCTGGAGCTGGTCTCGGCGGCCGGGCCGGTGCGCGGGGTGGTCGACTACGCGCACAAGACCGACGCGATCGTGGCGGCCCTGGCCGCGCTGCGCGAGCTGAGCGCCGGGCGGCTGATCTGCGTCCTCGGCGCCGGCGGCGACCGCGACCGCGGCAAGCGGCCGGAGATGGGCGCGGCCGCCGCCCGGGGCGCCGACGTGGTGCTGGTGACCGACGACAACCCGCGCACCGAGGAGCCGGCCGGGATCCGGGCGGAGGTGCTGGCCGGGGCGTACGCCGCCGGCACGCCGGCCCGGATCGTCGAGGTGGCCGGCCGGCGTGCGGCGATCGACGAGGCGGTCCGGCTGGCCGCCCCGGGTGACGTGGTCGCCGTGCTCGGCAAGGGGCACGAGCGTGGGCAGGAGGTGGGCGGCGAGGTGCTGCCGTTCGACGACCGCACGGAGCTGGCCGACGCGCTGCGCGCCCGCTTCGGGGACCTGGCGGGCCGGCGATGATCCCGCTGACGCTGGCCGAGGTGGCCGAGGCGGTCGGCGGCCGGCTGGTCGCCGCCGATCCCGCCGCGCGGGTGACGGGCCCGGTGGAGTTCGACTCGCGCAAGGCCGGGCCGGGCGCGCTGTTCGTCGCGTTCCCCGGCGAGAAGGTGGACGGCCACGACTACGCCGCCGGTGCCGTGGCCGCCGGCGCGGTGGCGGTGCTCGGCACCCGGGAGGTGCCCGGCGTGCCGATGGTGCTCGTCGGCGACGCCCTCGACGCGATGGGCCGGCTGGCCCGCGCGGTGGTGGACCGGCTGCCCGCGCTGACCGTGATCGGGCTGACCGGCTCGTCGGGCAAGACCACCACCAAGGACCTGATCGCCCAGCTCACCGCGCGGCTCGGCCCCACGGTGGCCCCGCCGGGGTCGTTCAACAACGAGCTGGGCCACCCGTGGACGGCGTTGCAGGCCGACGCGGACACCCGCTTCCTCGTGCTGGAGAAGGGCGCCCGGGGGGTGGGGCACGTGCGCTACCTGTGCGAGGTGGTGCCGCCGCGCATCTCGGTGGTGCTCAACGTCGGCGTGGCGCACCTCGGCGAGTTCGGCTCGGTGGAGAACATCGCGCTGGCCAAGGGGGAGCTGGTCGAGTCGCTGCCCGCCGACGGGCTGGCGGTGCTCAACGCCGACGACCCCCTCGTCGACGCGATGGCCGCCCGCACCGCCGCCCGCGTGGTGCGCTACGGCGAGGCCGCGCACGCCGACGTGCGGGCCGTGGACGTGACGCTGGACGGGCGGGGCCGCGCCGCGTACACCCTGGTGACGCCGGAGGGGAACGCGGCCGTGCGGCTCGGGCTCACCGGCCGGCACCAGGTGTCGAACTCGTTGGCCGCCGCCGCGGTGGCCCGGGAGGTGGGCATGCCGCTGGGCGAGCTGGCCGTCGCGCTGGGCGAGCTGGGCCTGGTCTCCACCCGCCGGATGGACGTCTTCGAGCGCCCCGACGGCGTGACGGTGATCGACGACTCGTACAACGCGAACCCGGCGTCCACGGCGGTGGCGCTGCGCGCGCTCGCCGGGATGCGCGGCGCGGGACGGGCGGTCGCGGTGCTGGGCTACATGGCCGAGCTGGGGGAGTACGAACGACAGGGGCACCTGGAGGTCGGCCGGCTCGCGGCCGAGCTGGGTGTGGACCGGCTGCTCGTGGTGGGCGAGCCGGCGGCGCCGATCCACGAGGGCGCGACAGCGGTAGAGGACTGGGGAGGAAAATCGGTGCTGCTCACCGATCAGGCGGCGGCCGTCGAGGTGCTGCGGAGTGAACTACGGGCGGGCGACGTCGTCCTGGTGAAGGGCTCCCGGTACCGCACCTGGGAGGTGGCCGACGCGCTGCGCGCCGACGCCACGGACGGGGGTGCCGCCGCATGAGGGCGGTGATCGTCGCCATCGGCGTGGCGTTCCTCGTCTCGCTCTTCTGCACCCCGATCGCGATCAAGGTGTTCGCCCGGCTGAAGGCCGGCCAGCCGATCCGATCGAACCTCGGGCTCGCCAGCAACGAGGGCAAGAAGGGCACGCCGACGATGGGCGGCGTGGTCTTCATCCTGGCCACCGTCATCGCGTACGTCGCCGGGCACCTCGCCCTGACCACCCTGCCGGACGCGCAGATCGCCCAGGTCGAGCCGACGATCACCGCGCTGGTCCTGCTGGGCCTGATGGTGTTCTCCGGCGCGGTCGGCTTCATCGACGACTTCCTCAAGGTCCGCAAGCGGAACAGTGGCGGCCTCAACAAGCGGGGCAAGCTGGCCGGGCAGATCCTGGTCGGCGCGGCCTTCGGCGTCGTCGCGCTCTACTTCCCCAGCAGCATGACCGACGCCAGCGGGGCGGCCACCAACACCGAGACCGTGGGCGCGACCACGCTGAGCTTCATTCGGGACATCCCCGCGCTGGACGTCACCAAGATCGGCGCGGTGGTCATCTTCATCTTCGTGGTGATGGCGGCCACCAACGGCGTGAACCTCACCGACGGCCTGGACGGCCTGGCCACCGGCGCGTCGGTGATGGTCCTCGCCGCGTACGCGCTGATCGCGTTCTGGCAGTACCGGCACTGGTGCGCCGACCCGTCGTACACGGCGAACCCCGACAACTACTGCTACACCGTGCGGGACCCGCTGGAGATCGCGCTGATCGCCGGGGCGGCGGCCGGGGCCTGTGTGGGCTTCCTGTGGTGGAACACCTCGCCGGCCCGGATCTTCATGGGCGACACCGGCGCGCTCGGCCTGGGCGGCCTGATCGCCGGCATGGCGATGTCCACCCGCACCATCCTGCTGCTGCCGATCATCGGCGGGCTCTTCGTGATCATCACGATGTCGGTCGTCATCCAGATCATCTCGTTCCGCACCACCGGCAAGCGGGTGTTCCGCATGTCGCCGTTGCAGCACCACTTCGAGCTCGCGGGGTGGAGCGAGGTCAACATCGTGGTCCGGTTCTGGATCATCGCGGGGATCGGCGTGGCCATCGCGCTCGGCCTGTTCTACAGCGACTTCCTCGCCGCGATGGGCTGAGCCGCCCGCCCGCCCGCCCGCCCGCCCGGCGCGGCCCGGCACCGTTCGCGCGGCGCGCCGGGCGTTAAGAAGGGGCCCCTGCTATGCAGAATGCGTTAACAGGGGGCCCCTCCTTTCGCCCGGCGACACGCCGACCACGGCGTTCGGCCGGAACGGGCCGCCCGCATTGGCGATGATGGGCGGGTGGGGGAGGACCGAGGCACCAGCGCGACAACGACCGACACGGCCGGGCGACGCGGCCCGGGGGGCGGCCGGGGGGCCGACCCGCCGGCCGCCGCGCCGGGGTTCGGCCTGGACGCCGCCGGCGGGCTGGCCGCGCTGCGGGGCCTGCTGGCCCGCCCGCTGGCCTCCTACTATCTGCTGATCTCCAGTGCCGGCCTGCTGCTGGTCATCGGCCTGACCATGGTCTTCTCGGCCACCAGCGTGAAGAACTACGCCGAGGAGGGCAACGCCTTCGCCGACGCCACCCAACAGGCGATCTTCGCGGTGATCGGGGTGGTGGCGTTCTGGGTGTGCCAGCGGCTGCCGGCGAGCACCTACCGGTCGGTGGCCGGCACGGCGCTCGGCATCGCCGTGGTGCTGCTGCTGGTGCTCAACCTGCTGCTCGCGCTCGACTCGTTCTTCGGGGTGAAGCGGGTGGGGCCGCTGGAGGCCAACCTGCTGTGGCTGTTCGTCGGCGGCGTCCAACTCCAACCCTCCGAGCTGGCGAAGTTCGCGCTGGTGCTGTGGGGCGCCGACGTGCTGGCCCGCAAGGGCGCCCGGCTCGGCTGGTGGAAGGAGCTGGCCACCCCGCTGTTCCCCGTGGTCGCGCTGCTGTTCGTGCTGGTCGGCTACAACGACGTCGGCACGATGCTCTGCCTGCTGGCCCTCGTCGTCGGCCTGCTCTGGGCGGCCGGGGTGCGCGCCAAGGTCTTCGCCGTGCTGTCGGTGATCGGGCTGGTCGGCATCGGGCTGCTCGTCGCCGCCGCCTCGCTCGGCGCGGGCTCGGGGGCGAAGGGCGAGGAGAACTACCGGCTGGCCCGGCTCACCATCTTCTTCAATCCGCCCGAGCCCAGGGACTGCTTCGAGACGTGGTGCTACCAGCTCGTCCAGGGCCGCAACGCCATCGAGCACGGCGGCTGGTTCGGCGTCGGGCTGGGCAAGAGCAGCTTCAAGTTCGGCTGGCTGCCGGAGGCGCACAACGACTTCATCTTCGCCGTCCTCGCCGAGGAGCTGGGCGTGGTCGGCTGCGTGGTGCTGATCACCCTGTTCGCGGTGCTCGGCTACACCGGGCTGCGCATCGCCCGGCGGGTCGAGGACCCGTTCCGCCGGCTCGCCGCCGCCGGCGCGACCACCTGGCTGGTCGGCCAGGCGATCATCAACATCGGTGGGGTCATCGGCCTGACGCCGATGACCGGCGTGCCGCTGCCGTTCATCTCCGACGGCGGAAGCGCCCTGGTGGTGACCATGGCGGCGGTGGGGATGCTCGCCTCGTTCGCCCGCTGCGAACCCGACGCGGCCCGAGCCCTGCATGCCCGTCCGCCCGCCCGATGGGTCCGACTACTCTGGGCCCCGTTGCCGCCGCTTCCCGGCCGGCGCCGTCGCCCGGCGTCGCCACCGGCGGACCGTGGGTCCGTGCCCCGGTCGCGGGCGCGGCGCGAGGACGACCAGGCCGCATCCCGTGGCGCCCGGCCGGACCGGGCCCGGGGCGGGACGGCGAGCGAGAGGAGACGCTGATGGGTCCGCTGCGTTCGGTGGTGCTCTGCGGAGGGGGCACGGGTGGCCACATCTACCCGCTGCTCGCCTTCGCCGACTGCCTGCGCCGACACGACCCGGGCGTCCGGATCACCTGCCTCGGCACACCGAAGGGCCTGGAGAACGAGCTGATCCCGCCGGCCGGCTACGACCTGCGGCAGATCCCGGCCTACCAGCTGCCCCGGTCGGTGAACATGAGCCTGGTCCGCACCCCCGACCGGATGTGGAAGGCGGCCCGCGCGGCGGGCAAGGTGATCGACGAGGTCCGGGCCGACGTGGTCGTCGGCTTCGGCGGGTACGTCTCCGTGCCCGGCTACCTGGCCGCCTGGCGGCGCGAGCTGCCGATCGTCATCCACGAGGTGAACGTGCCGCCGGGGGTGGCCAACCGGCTCGGCATGAAGTTCACGAGCAACGTCGCGGTGGGCTTCCCGCACCAGCCGGCGCAGGCCGAGGCGCTGCGCGACGCCCGGGTGGTCGGGGTGCCGCTGCGCCGGGGCATCGCCGGGCTGGACCGGGCGGCCAACGCCGCCGCCGCGCGCGCCCACTTCGGACTCCGGCCGGACCTGCCGGTCCTCTTCGTCGCCGGCGGCTCGCAGGGCGCCCGGTCGATCAACCTCGCCGTCGCGGGCGCGGCCAAGGAGCTGGCCCGGCACGGCGTGCAGGTGCTGCACGTGATGGGCGCCCGCAACGAGCCGGTGCCGGTCCCCAGCGACCTGCCGGTGCCGTACGTGACGCTGCCCTACCTGTCCCAGATGGAGATCGGCTACGCCGCCGCCGACCTGATGCTCGGCCGGGGCGGGGCGATGACCTGCGCGGAGGTCGCCGCGATCGGGCTGCCCACCGTCTACGTGCCGTACCCGCACAGCAACCAGGAGCAGAAGCGCAACGCGCTGCCCGTGGTGGAGGCCGGCGGCGGGCTGCTCGTGGACGACGCCGAGCTGACCCCGGACTGGGTGGAGCGCACCATCATCCCGCTGATCCGCGACCCGCACCGGCTCGCCGCGATGGGCGCCGCCGCGGCGGCGTACGGGCGGCGCGACGGCGACGAGGCGCTGCTGAACTTCGTCTACGAGGCGGTGGCCCGATGAGGGGCGCGGCCGTCGCGACCGGAAGGTGCCCGTCATGAACACCGCGCAGTTCACCCCGGCCGGGACGCTGACCGCCGAGGACCTGGGCCGGATCCACCTGATCGGGGTCGGCGGCGTCGGCATGAGCGGGCTGGCCCGGCTCTTCCTCACCCGGGGCCTGCCGGTCTCCGGCAGCGAGCTGCGCGAGTGGCCGTCGCTGGCCGGGATGCGGGCGCTGGGCGGGACCGTCCACATGACCCACGAGCCGTCCAACCTCGACGGCGTCGACACGGTCGTCTACTCCTCGGCGATCCCGCAGGACCACGTGGAGATGGTGGAGGCGCGGCGGCGCGGGCTGCGGGTGCTGCACCGCTCCGAGGCCCTCGCGGCGGCGATGACGGGCCGCCGCACGGTGGCGATCGCCGGCACCCATGGCAAGACCACCACCACCTCGATGGTGACGATGGTGCTCCAGCAGGCCGGCGCCGATCCGTCCTTCGTGATCGGTGGGGAGATCTCCGAGGTCGGCTCCGGGGCGCACCACGGCACCGGCGAGCACTTCGTGGTCGAGGCGGACGAGAGCGACCGCTCGTTCCTCATCTACCGCCCGTACGTATCGGTGATCACCAACATCGAGGCCGACCACCTCAACACGTACGGGGACCTGGCCACGCTGGAGGCGGCGTTCGCCGAGTTCGCCCGGCTCACCGACCCCGACGGGTTCATCGTCACCTGCGCCGACGACCCGGGCGGGCGGCGGCTGGCGCAGACGCTGCGGGCCGAGGGCCGCCGGGTGCACACGTACGGCGAGGCGGCCGACGCCGACCTGCGGCTGAGCGAGGTCGTCTCCTCCGCGCAGGGGGTGCGCTACCTCGCCGAGATCGACGCGCGGTCGCTGGGCGAGTTCCGGCTGCCGGTGCCGGGTCGGCACATGGGGCTCAACAGCGCGTCGGCGGTGCTCACCGCGTACCTGCTGGGGTTGCCCGTCGAGGCGGCGGAGGCCGCGCTCGCGGCGTTTCCCGGGGTGCGGCGGCGCTTCGAGCGCAAGGGCGTCGCCGACGGCGTGCTGGTCTACGACGAGTACGCCTACCACCCGACCTCGATGACGCTGGCCATGCGGACGCTGCGCGAGGTGGCCGGCGAGGGGCGGCTGCTCGTGGTGTTCCAGCCCTACCGGCTCTACCGCACCCGCGACCTCCAGGCGGAGATCGCCGCCGCCCTCGGCCTCGCCGACGAGCTGGTGCTGCTGGAGGTCTTCGGCCCCGGCGAGCTGCGCCAGCCGGGGGAGGGCTCGGCGGCGCTGGTGGAGGCGGTGCCCCTGCCGGCCGACCGGAAGGTCTTCGTCGGCTCCTGGGAGGACGCGCCGGTCGAGGTGGCCCGCCGGGCCCGCCCGGGCGACGTGGTGGTGACGATGGGCGCCCCGCCGATCTCGCTGCTGGGCGACGAGCTGCTGGCGGCCCTGTCGGCCCGCGCCGGTGACGCGGGCGGCTCGGCGGCCACCGCCGGATGAGCCCCGGTCCGGCGCGGGGCCGCACGGCCGGCGCGGACCCGGGCGGGGGCCGGCGGGGGCCGGTGCGGCGCTGGCAGCTGGTGCGGGCCGGCTCGGACGCGGTGCCGCCCTCGACCCGGCGGTTCATGGCCCGGGCCCGGCAGCGCCGGATGCGCGCGGCGCTGCCCTGGGCGGTGGCCGCGGGGGTGCTGGCCCTGGCCGCGCTGGTGGCCTGGACGGTGCTCGGCACCGGGCTGTTCGGCGTGCGCGAGGTGCGGGTGGAGGGCGCCGAGCTGGTCACCGCCGTGGAGGTCCGCGAGGCCGCCGCCGTGCCGGACGACCAGCCGCTGGCGCGGGTCGACCTGGCCGCCGTCGCCCGGCGGATCGGCGCGCTCGCCCCGGTGGAGCGGGCGACGGTCACCCGGGACTGGCCGGGGGCGCTGGTGGTGCGGGTGGTGGAGCGCACGCCGGTGGCGGCGGTGCCGCAGGGCGAGCGGTTCGCCGTGGTCGACGGGTCCGGGGTGGTCTTCCGGTCGCTGCCCCGGCAGCCGGAGGGCCTGCCGGTGGTGCGGGTCGGCCAGCCGGGGCCGGCGGATCCGGGCACCCTGGCCGGGCTGGAGGTGCTGGGCGCGCTGACCCCGGAGCTGCGCGGGCAGCTGGTGGAGGTCGGCGTCGAGGGGCTGGCCCGGATCAGCCTGCGGCTGCGCGGCGACCGGACCGTCGTCTGGGGCGACGCCACCCGGGGGGCGGACAAGGCCCGGGTCGCCACGGCCCTGCTCGGTCGGAAGGCCGACACGATCGACGTGAGCGCGCCGGACGTGGTCACCTTCCGGTGACCGGCCGGTCAGCGGCCCACCCGGGGCGGGTCGCCCCGGGGCATGGGCCGGCCGGCGGCGCGGGCCGGAAGGTGAGGCGTGGCCCTCTCCGGCGGCGACACGCCGGGCGGGTCCTTGGCTCCGGGCGTGGGGCCGCTTACGTTGCCCCGAAGAGGATCAGTAGTTGACATAACAGTAAGCCTCTAGTAGAGGGTGAGGGTTCACCTCTCGGCCTCGTTGGGGGCCCGGCCGTGTCGGCGCTGGTCTGGCCAAGCCGTGTGGGGTCGGCCCATGCCAATCTCGAAGGGAAAGGACCGGAGATGACACCTCCGCACAACTACCTGGCGGTCATCAAGGTCGTCGGCATCGGGGGCGGCGGCGTCAACGCCGTCAACCGGATGATCGAGGTTGGGCTCAAGGGCGTCGAGTTCATCGCGATCAACACCGACGCGCAGGCGCTGCTGATGAGCGACGCCGACGTCAAGCTGGACGTGGGGCGCGAGCTGACCCGGGGGCTCGGCGCGGGCGCCAACCCCGACGTCGGCAAGAACGCCGCCGAGGACCACCGCGACGAGATCGAGGAGGTGCTCAAGGGCGCCGACATGGTCTTCGTGACCTGCGGCGAGGGCGGCGGCACCGGCACCGGCGGCGCGCCGGTGGTGGCGAACATCGCCCGCAAGCTCGGCGCGCTGACCATCGGCGTGGTCACCCGGCCGTTCTCCTTCGAGGGCAAGCGCCGCCAGGTGCAGGCCGAGGCGGGGATAGACGAGCTGCGCAACCAGTGCGACACGCTGATCGTCATCCCCAACGACCGGCTGCTCGCGCTCGGCGACCGCAACATCAGCATGATGGACGCCTTCCGCACCGCCGACCAGGTGCTGCTCTCCGGCGTCCAGGGCATCACCGACCTGATCACCACCCCGGGTCTGATCAACCTGGACTTCGCCGACGTCAAGAGCGTGATGAGCGGCGCGGGCAGCGCCCTCATGGGCATCGGCAGCGCCCGGGGCGAGAACCGCGCGGTCGAGGCGGCGGAGGCGGCCATCTCCAGCCCGCTGCTGGAGCAGAGCATGGACGGCGCGCGCGGCGTGCTGCTCTCCATCGCCGGCGGCTCCGACCTCGGCCTGTTCGAGATCAACGACGCGGCCCAGCTCGTCACCGATGCGGCCCACCCGGACGCCAACATCATCTTCGGCGCGGTCATCGACGACGCCCTCGGCGACGAGGTGCGGGTCACGGTGATCGCCGCCGGGTTCGACGGCGGGACGCCGGCGTACAAGCCCGAGCCGAGCCGCAAGAGCAACCAGAACCAGCCCGCCCAGCCGACCACGCCGACGCCGCCCCCCGCCACGATGCCGGCGCCGTCCCAGTCGCCGCGGCGGGTGCTCTTCGACGACGTGGACGTGCCGGACTTCCTCAAGAACGGATCCTGACCGCCCGAGATGACCGACGTGAACCCGACGGCGCGCCCCGGGCCCGGGCGCACCGACCGCCGGGCCGAGCTGGCGGCCGGGCTGGCCCGGGTCCGGTCCCGCATCGCCGCCGCCTGCGCGGCGGCGGGGCGGGCCGACTCCGAGGTCACCATGGTCGCGGTGACCAAGACCTATCCGGCCTCCGACGTGCTGGCGCTGGCCGGGCTGGGCGTGGTCGACATGGGCGAGAACCGGGACCAGGAGGCCGCCGGCAAGGCCGCCGAGGTGGCCGCCGCCGGGGCGACGCCCCGCTGGCACTTCATCGGGCAGTTGCAGCGCAACAAGTGCCGGTCGGTGGTCCGCTACGCCGACGTCGTCCAGTCGGTCGACAGCGTCCGGCTGGCCCGGGCGCTCGACGTCGCGGCCCTGGCGGGCCGGGACCGCCCCGTCGACGTGTTGGTGCAGGTCAGCATCGACGCCGACCCGTCCCGGGGTGGGGCGTTGCCGGGCTCGGCCGACCCGGACGCCGGGCTCGGCCCGGTGGCCGGCGCGGTGGCCGGCGCGGCGGGGCTGCGGCTGGCGGGGCTGATGGCGGTGGCGCCGCTGGGCTGGGAGCCGCAGCGGGCGTTCGCCCGGCTCGCGGAGGTGGCGGAGGCGTTCCGCGCGGCCCATCCGGAGGCGGTCGCGCTCTCCGCCGGGATGAGCGGGGACCTGGAGGCGGCTATCCGACACGGCGCGACACATGTCCGCGTCGGCAGCGCGTTGCTCGGAATGCGTTCCACGCTGCGGTAGCCTGACCCGCGAGAGAAGCAAATTACATCAGTGTTGTTTCAGGAGCGGCGTCCCGTCGTCAGGGGGCGCGGCCCACGACCGCGAATCGTGGGCCGGGGATTGCTGTTCCGGTCCGGTGGGCAGGTTGTCCACTCGCGAGAAGCGACACGGCACGGGGGCGCGTGCCGCACGGCGGACGGAAGGGCGCGGGATGGGTGCACTGCGCAAGGCGGGGGTCTGGCTCGGTCTGGTCGAGGAGGACGACGAGCGGGCGTACGACGACGGTGGCTACGACAAGGGTGGCTACCGTGAGTCGTCGCGCTACCGGCAGGGCCGGTACGCCGAGGAGTTCGCCGACGACGACGATGACGACGAGCCACCGGCGCCGCGGCCCCGGGCCGGTGAGCGGGGCCGGCTGACCGAGCGTTCCGCGACCCGTCCGCTGGACTCCGACCGGGACCGGGACCGGGCCGACTCCGACCGGCCGGAGCGCGCCGAGCGGGTCGAGCGCCCCGACCGGTCCAGCGTCCGGTCGATCACCCGCAGCTCCGGCGGGGAGGGCTCCGGCGCGCTGACCTACCACACCCGGGACAACCTCGCCCTGGCCCCGCAGGCCCAGCCGAGGGAGCGGGTGGCCCCGGTGGAGGAGGAGCAGCGTTACCAGATCACCACGCTGCACCCCACCACCTACCGCGAGGCCCGCACGATCGGGGAGCACTTCCGCGACGGCGTCCCGGTGATCATCAATCTCACCGAGATGGACGAGGCCGATGCCCGCCGACTGGTCGACTTCGCCGCCGGGTTGGCGTTCGGGCTGCGCGGTACGATCGAGCGCGTGACCAACCGGGTGTTCCTGCTCTCACCGGCCAACGTCCAGGTCACCGCGGAGGACAAGGCCAAGATCGCTGAGGGTGGGTTCTTCAGCCTGAGTTAGCCCCGCCCGACCGAGGGACGTCGCCTGCTGTGTTGTCGATCCTGCTCCAAGTGCTGTACCTGATTCTGTATGTCTTCCTGATCATTCTTCTGGCCCGGTTTGTCCTCAGCGCGGTCCTCGCCTACGGGCGTCGCTGGCAGCCGGGCCGGGGGGCCACGGTCGGACTGGAATCCGTGTGGAGCGTCACTGATCCGCCTCTCAAGGCGTTGAGGCGTGTGATCCCTCCGCTGCGAATTGGTACCGTGAGCATCGACCTGGCCTCCCTTGTGCTCCTGGTTATCCTGTTCGTGCTGATGGAGTTCGTGTTGAAGCGGCTGATCCTCGGGTGACGAAGACCCGCAGGTCCAGCCCGCTACGCGGCCGCAACTGACCCGAGGAGTTTCGATGCCGCTGACCCCGGCCGACGTTCACAACGTCGCCTTCAAAAAGCCGCCGATCGGCAAGCGGGGGTACGACGAGGAGGAGGTCGACGCCTTCCTGGACGAGGTCGAGCGCGAGCTCGCCCGTCTGATCGAGGAGAACAACGAGCTGCGCGCCCAGGTGGAGCGCGGCGGTCGCGGCGGCGCCCCCGCCGGTCCGGGCGGCGACGCCCGGCTCGCCGCGGAGCTCAACGACGTCAAGGCCCAGCTCGACCGGGTGCAGCGCGACAAGGTGGCCGCCGAGCAGGCCGCCCGGGCGATGCAGGCCGAGCTGGAGCAGGTCCGCGCCCAGGGCGGCCCGGCCGTGGCCGGTGACGGCGAGCAGCAGGCGCTGCGGGTGCTGATGATGGCCCAGCGCACCGCCGACGACCACGTCTCCGACGCCCGGCGCGAGGCCGACCAGCTGCTCTCCGAGGCCCGGTCCAAGGCCGAGGAGGTCACCCGCGAGGCGCGCGCCAAGGCCGACGCCCTGGAGCGCGACGCCCGCCAGCGGCACCAGGAGGCCATGGGCGGCCTCGACGCCAAGCGCACCGCGTTGCAGAAGCACATCGAGGAGCTCAAGCAGTTCGAGCGGGAGTACCGCACCCGGCTCAAGGCCTACCTGGAGAGCCAGCTGCGCGACCTCGACGGCCGTGGTCAGGGCCTGGAGGCCGAGATGACCCGGGCCGAGGGCGGCCGGGCCGTCGGCGGCAGCAACGGCCTCGCGGCCGCCGGCCTCGCCGGCTCGTACGGCGGCGGGCGCTCCGGCGCGCTGGAGTCCGGCCGCTGATCTTCGGTGTGGCGGCCGTCGTGGGGACGGCCGCCGACCGTGCCACCTGAATCCGACGCGGCGGGGGTGAGCCGTGCTAGTCGCAAGCCTGTTGCTCATCCTCGTCGCGGTCGTGCTCCTGGTGGTCGGCCTCACCGGTGGCTCCAGCGTGCTGCTGGCCGCGTCCATCGCGGCCAGCCTGCTGGCCGCCGTCGCGTTGGTGGTGGGTGCCCGCCAGGCGGCCGCCGCCCGGGCGGCAGCCGCGCGGGTCGACCCCGGCCCGTCCGACCAGGGCCGGCCCCCTGCCGGCCGGGCCCCGTGGGACGCGGCCGAACCTCCGGCCGGGCCGGACGTTCCGGCCCAGCGTGTCCCGTCCACGATCGGCGCCGACGACCCCGGGTGGCGGCAACCGCCCGGGTCGCCGGCCGCCGGGGCGGACCCGTCCGCCGACGGGGCGGGCGAGGCCGCCACGCCCCTCGACGAGCCGCCGCCGCTGCCGGTGTCCCCGGCCGACGCGGCGCTGGTCGCCGAGCTCGACGCGGAGGTCCAGGTCGTGGACGGCCGGCCCCGCTACCACCTGTCCGACTGCCCCCACCTCTACGGCCGCGGGGCCGAGCCGCTGCCGGTGGCCGAGGCGGTGCGGCTGGGGTTCACCCCGTGTTCGCGCTGCGCGCCGGACGACGCCCTGCTCGCCGACGCCCGGCTGCTCTGACGGCCGATGGACGACACGCTCACCGTCGCCGTACGGGTCAGGCCGGGTGCCTCCCGCGCCCGCGTCGGCGGCCGGCACGACGGCCCGCACGGGCCGGCGCTGGTGATCGCCGTGAACGCCCCGCCGGTCGACGGCCGGGCCACCGAGGCGGCCCGCCGGGCCCTCGCCGACGCGCTCGGCGTCCGGCCGGCGGCCGTCGCGCTGCGGGCCGGCGCGGCGAGCCGGGACAAGCTCTTCGCGGTCGAGCGCCCGACGCCGGAGCTGACGCAGACGCTGCGCCGGCTGCGCGACGGGGCCGGCCGGTGACGGCTGGCCGCACCGGGCCGGCATGACCCCCGGGTTCGATCTCGCACTGCTGCTCGGCGCCGGGGTGTTGCTGGTGGCGGTCGGCGCGGTCCGCTTCTCGACCCGCCTCGGCGTGCCCAGCCTCCTGGTCTACCTGGCCCTCGGGGTGGCCATCGGCGAGTCCGGGCTGGGCATCCGCTTCGACGACGTCGACCTGACCCGCACCCTCGGTTTCTGCGCCCTGATCGTGATCATCGCCGAGGGCGGGCTGACCGCCCGGTGGAGCACCCTGCGCCCGGTGCTCGGCCTGGCCTCGGCGCTGTCCACCGTCGGCGTGGTGGTGAGCATCCTGGTGGTCGGCCTGGCGGTGCACCTGCTGCTCGGGCTGGACTGGCGGCTGGCGATGCTCTACGGCGCGGTGCTCTCGTCCACCGACGCCGCCGCCGTCTTCGCCACGCTGCGCCGGCTGCGCCTGCCGCCCCGGCTGGTCGCCACGCTGGAGGCCGAGTCGGGCATGAACGACGCCCCGGTGGTGCTGCTGGTGGTGCTGCTGTCCCGCTCGGCCACCGAGGCCGGCCACCCCTGGTGGTACGAGGTGCTGCTGCTCGGCTACGAGCTGGGCGTGGGCGCGGCCGTCGGGGTGGGCGCGGGGCTGGCCGGTCGGGCGGCGCTGCGCCGGGCGGCGCTGCCGTCGGCGGGGCTGTACCCGATCGCGGTGGTCGGCTTCACCGTGCTCGCGTACGCCGCCGGCGCGGTGCTGCACGCCTCGGGCTTCCTCGCCGTCTACGTGGCGGGGGTGCTGCTGGGCAACGCCCGGCTGCCGCACCGGCAGGCGATCCTCGGCTTCGCCGACGGGCTGGCCTGGCTGGCCCAGATCGGCCTGTTCGTGCTGCTCGGGCTGCTGGTCTCGCCGGGCCGGCTGGAGTCGGCGGTGCTGCCGGCGGTGGTCGCCGGGCTGGCGCTGCTGCTGCTGGCCCGGCCGCTGTCGGTGGCGGTGTCGGCCACCCCGTTCCGGGTCGGCCCGCGCGAGCAGGCGTTCCTGTCCTGGGCGGGGTTGCGCGGGGCGGTGCCGATCGTGCTGGCGACCATCCCGCTGTCGCAGCGGGTCCCGGGGGCGGAGCAGCTCTTCGACGCGGTCTTCGTGCTGGTGGTGATCTTCACGGTGCTCCAGGCGGGCACCCTCGCCCCGGCCGCGCGCCGGCTGCGGGTCACCGCGCCCGCCGAGCCGGCGGAGATCCGGGTCGAGACCGCGCCGCTGGAGCGGATGCGGGCCGACTTGCTCCAGTTGGAGGTGCCGCCGGGCTCGCGGCTGGGTGGGGTGCACGTGGACGAGCTGCGGCTGCCGGTGGGCGCGTCGGTGACGCTGGTGCTGCGCGACGGGGTGGGCTTCGTGCCCGGCCCGGACACCCGGCTGAAGGCGGGCGACAGCCTGTTGATCGTGGCCACCGCCGGGGTGCGGGACGCCGCCGAGCGGCGGCTGCGGGCGGTCAGCCGCCGGGGCCGTCTGGCGCGGTGGTTTGGCGAGTACGGCGACGACCGCGACGACTGATCTGCTAGCGTTCGTTTTGCCCATTTGAGGGCTTTTCGAGGCGGATTAGCGGTGCGGCGGTGCGGCACGTTGTCGGACGCCTGTACGTTCCGTATTCTTGCCAACCTCCGGAGTGCGCGGCGGTCCTCGCTGCGCGCCCGTTTTGTTACCTGGGGGCGCCAGGCCGGTGCCCCCTGTCCAGAGGCCGTGGCATGCCGCGGTCCCGTGGCGCGAGGGAGTGACGATGGTGAAGCCAGCCGACACCAGGACCGCCGGGCGCAAGCCGGTGGCCAGGACCACCCGCAGCGCGGCGGAGACCGAGAAGATCCGGGCGGCGCTGGCGGCCCGCCGCGACGAGCTGAGCGCCGAGTACGATCAGACGCTGAGCGAGATCACCGAGCTGCAGCGCGACCGGCTGACCGACTCGGCCGGGGACGACCAGGCCGACACCGGCACCAAGACGTTCGAGCGGGAGCAGGAGATCTCACTCGCCAACAGCATCCGGGAACGGATCACGCAGGTCGAGCGGGCCCTGGAGCGGCTCGACGAGGGTGGCTACGGCTGGTGCGAGAAGTGCGGCGACCCGATCCCGGTGGAGCGGCTCGCGGCCTTCCCGTCGGCGACCCTCTGCGTGAAGTGCAAGCAGCTGGAGGAGCGGCGCTGACCCCGCTCCCCGGCCGGTCAGGGCGGTGAGCGATCACCGCCGGGAGCGTCGATGGGGAGCAGATGACGGCTACACCGCCCGCCGGAACCGAGACCGGCACCGCCGAGCCGGGCGGGGGCAGGGCCCGACGCCGGGCGATCGTGCTCCTCGCCGGCGTCGGCCTGTTCGCCTTCCTGGCCGACCTGCTCACCAAGCACCTCGCGTTGCAGGCGCTCAGCGACCGGGAGCCGGTGAAGCTGCTCGGCGGCGCGGTCTACCTCAGCCTCACCCGCAACAGCGGGGCGGCGTGGAGCATCGGCAGCGACCACACCTGGGTGTTCCCGCTGATCACCATCGCGGTGATCGGCTGGATCGGCTGGATGGCGCTGCGGCTGCGTTCGGTGCCGTGGGCGGTCTCGCTCGGCCTGGTGCTGGGCGGGGCGCTGGGCAACCTGGCCGACCGGATCTTCCGTGCCCCCGGCCACTTCGTCGGGCACGTGGTCGACATGATCAGCCTGTTCGACCCGTACGGGCAGGTCTGGCCGGTGTTCAACCTGGCCGACAGCGCGCTGGTCTGCGGCGTGGTGCTCGCCGTGTTCCTGGAGCTGACCGGCCGCCAGCGCGACGGTTCCCGGCTCGGCCGGGACAAGCCCGCCGCCGACGCCCCCGTCGAGCAGCGGGAGCGGGCGTGACGGCCGCGTTCGCCGCCGGCGGCGACCATCGTTCCCTGCCCGTCCCCGACGGCCTGGACGGGATGCGGCTCGACCAGGCCGTGGCCCGGCTGTTCGGGCTCTCCCGCACCGCCGCCGCGAACCTCGTCGACGGCGGGGACGCGCTGGTCGACGGCGTCGTCCGGCCGAACTCGCACAAGGTCAAGGCCGGCTCCTGGCTGGAGGTGACGCTGCCCGCCCCGGTCGCCCCGCCGACCGTGGTGCCGCAGGCGGTGCCCGGCCTGCGGGTCGTGTACGCCGACGACGACATCGTGGTGGTGGACAAGCCGGTCGGCGTCGCCGCCCACCCCAGCCCCGGCTGGACCGGGCCGACCGTGATCGGCGGGCTGGCCGGGATCGGGCACCGCATCTCCACCAGCGGCGCGGCCGAGCGGCAGGGCGTGGTGCACCGGCTCGACGTGGGCACCACCGGGATCATGGTGGTGGCCAAGAGCGAGCAGGCTTACACGGCGCTGAAGCGGGCCTTCAAGTACCGCGAGGTGGAGAAGCGTTACCACGCCGTGGTGCAGGGGCATCCGGACCCGTCGCGCGGCACCATCGACGCCCCGATCGACCGGCACCCGCACCACGACTACCGGTGGGCGGTGGTCTCCGGCGGCAAGCCGAGCATCACCCACTACGACACGCTGGAGGCGTTCCCGGCGGCGAGCCTGCTCGACGTCCGGCTGGAGACGGGGCGCACCCACCAGATCCGGGTGCACTTCTCCTCGCTGCGCCACCCCTGCGTGGGCGACGTCACCTACGGCGCGGACCCGACCCTGTCGGCCCGGCTGGGGCTGGCCCGGCAGTGGCTGCACGCCCGGTCGCTGAGCTTCCTGCACCCCCGCACGGGCGACGAGGTGACCTTCGTGAGCGACTATCCCGACGACCTGGACCGGGCGCTGCGGGTCCTCCGCGACTGACCCGGTGACCAGCCGAGACGCCGGGCGGCCGGACAGCCGCGCGCCGGGCCCGCGCCGGCCCCGCGCGCTCGCCGTCGCCGCGCTGCTGTCGGTGGCGGCGGTGCTGGCGGCGGCCGGCTGGGTCGGCCGCCACGACCGGCCGGCGGGCGACCGCACGGTGGGCGAGGTGACCCGGGTCGGCGTGCCGGCCGGCGCGTCGATCCCGGCGTATCTGCGCGCCGCCGCCGCCGAGCTCGCGGCCCTGCCGGCGGGCGGGTCGCCGGCCGGCACGTACGCGCTGGTGTCGTTCGGGGACTACCTCGCGCCGGACCGGCTGGCCGACGTCCTCGCCGGGGCGGAGGTCGTCGAGGTGGTGGCGCGGGCGCCGCTGCCCGGCCGGCAGACCGAGATCGTCCGGCTGCGGGCCCAGCGGCTCCCGCAGGACGTGGTGGCGGGGATGGCCGGCGTGGCGGGCCGCAAGGACCGCGAGGCCGCCGACCAGCGGGCCCGGGCCGCCGCCGCCGACGACGCCGAGCTGCGCCGGGCGTACGAGACCGGCGCGCTGGTCGCGGCGGGCGAGGCGGCGGCGTACCGGGCGGGGTGCGGGTGCGCCTACGCCGCCGTCGTGCGGGCCGCGCCCGACGCGCTGCGCGCCCTGGCCGCCCGGCCCGGGGTCCGCGCCGTCGACCCCGCCCCGGAGCTGAGCCGGCTGGACCGGACGGTGGTGACCCCGCCGCTGCCCGAGCAGCGCGACGTGGCCCGCCCGCCGGCCGACGCCGGCCCGACGCCGCTGGTGGGCGAAACGTCGGAAGCGGCACCGACGGCGACGGATTCCTCACCGAACGTCGATCGGGGTCGACCCGCCGTGGCCCCGTCCGGCGTCACGAGCTCCCCGGACGCGCCTGCGGGCAGCCGAACGGCGCCGGAGAAGTGACAAAGCCGAATCAGGATGTGCGCGGACCGGTGTGGTCCGAATAGGGTTTCGTTCGTAGCCTGTCAGGCGGAGATCGATGGCGCTGGGAGGGCGAGCCTTGGACGGCACGGAGACCAGCTGGGGTCGGCCGGCCGAACCAGCACCGCGGTGGCGGGCGCTGCTCGACCGGGCCCGGCTCGGTGGTCGCACCGCGGAGCAGGCCGAGGCAGACCGCCACGCCGAGGAGGCGGCCCGCGCGGCGCCGGAGCCGCTGCCCCGGCGCGGGTCCGGCAACGGCTATGCCGGGCGGGCGGCGATCGGCCCGCCGGGGGAGCAGCCGTACGCCGCGGAGCCCGGCTATCCGGCCGAGCCGGCGCGCGGCGGCTACCGGGCCGGGGCGAGCTACCGGGTGGACCCGGCCTACCGGATCGACCCGTCCTACCAGCCGGAGCAGGCGGGCTACCCGGCCGATCCGCTGGGCTACCAGCCGGAGCCCCCTGGCTACCAGCCGGAGGCCCCGTCCTACCAGCCGGAGCAGGCGGGCTACCCGGCCGATCCGCTGGGCTACCAGCCCGAGCCCCCCGGCTACCAGCCCGAGCCGACCTATCCGGCCGAGCCGTCGTGGCGGTCCGGCCCCGGGCGACCCGACCCGGAGCCGCCGCGCCGCGCCGACCCGCCGCCGCCCGCCCAGTCGCGCTACTCGCTGCTCGACGGCGGCGGCTACCGCCCCGAGCCCGCGCCGGTCGAGTCCCGCTACTCGCTGCTCGACGGCGGCGGCTACCGCCCCGAGCCCGCCTACCCGCCGCCCCTGGCCGAGCCGGTCTACCAGCCGCCCATGGTGGAGCCCGCCTACCCGCCGCCCCCGGCGGAGCCGGTCTACCATCCGCCGCCGGCCGAGCCGGTCTACCGGGCCGAGGCCGCCTACCAGCCCGTCGCCGATCCGGTCTACCAGCCGCCGCCCGGGCCGCCCGCCGTGGTCGAGCGGGGCTACCCGGCCCGCATCGAGTGGCGGGCGCAGAGCGCCGAGAGCGAGCTGGAACGCGCCGCCGGGGTGCTCCGCCGTGACCTGGGCACGCCCCGGGTGCTCGCCTTCGCCAACCCCAAGGGCGGGGTGCACAAGACCACCGCCACGGTGCTGGCCGCCGCCACCGTCGGCAGCGTACGCGGCCGGGGCGTGCTCGCCTGGGACGACAACGAGCTGCGCGGCACCCTCGGGCTGCGGGCCGGCAGCGCCCGGCACGCCCGGACGATCCGGCACCTGATCCACGACCTCGCCCAGATCGAGATCCTGGAGGGCTCCACCCTGCTGGGCAGCCTCGACGACTACCTGCGGCACGCCGCCGACGGCTCGTACGACGTGCTGGCCGGGGAGGAGAGCCCCCGGTTCGCCCAGCGGCTCGACCAGTTCACCGTCAAGCGGGTGCTGGAGCTGCTGCGGCGCACGCACGACGTGGTCTGCGTGGACACCGGCAACAACGTGGAGAGCCCCAACTGGCGCACGGTGATGCAGGCCGCCGACCAGCTCGTGGTGACCACCGTGCCCCGGGAGGACGCCGCGTTCAGCGCCGACTGGATGCTCGACCTGCTGCACGAGGTCGGCATGGGCGAGCTGGCCGACAACGCCGTCACCCTGATCTCCTGCCCGACGCCGGGCCGCTCGCCGTTGCAGACCGACCTGGAGCGGCACTTCGCCACCCGCACCCGGGCGGTGGCCGTGGTGCCGTACGACCCGGCGCTGGAGACCGGCTCGTCGATCGAATACCACCAGCTCCAGCCGGAGACCCGGCAGGCGTGGCTGCGCGCGGCGTCGGTCATGCTGGAGCCCTTCGCCCGCTGAGCCCTTCGCCCGCCGCGCCCGCCGGGCCCCCGCGCCTGCTGCGGCGGCACCGACGCCCCGGGGACGCCGCCGGTCTGTAAGGATCATCGGGTGAGCCCGGACACCTCCGACGCCGACCGTCCCGCGCCCCGTCCCGACCCGACCGCCGGGCCGGTCCCCGAGCCGTCGGCCGTCCCGCCCCCCGACCCGTTCGCCGGGCCCCCGGCCCACCAGCCGCCCCCCGGCCCGTTCGGCGCGCCGCCGGCCGGTCCGGTTCCCGCCGACCCGGCCCCGCCCGAGCGCCGGCCGGGCCGGGTGGCCGGGGTGGCGCTGGGCGCGGCGGCCCTGGTGACCGCGCTGGGCGTCCCGCTGGGGCTGCTCTGGGCGGCCGTCGCCCCCGACACCCCGGTGGTCAAGACCGCCGAGGGGGCCGTCTACGCCCAGCCGCAGCCGGAGCAGCCGATCGCCGCCGACGGCTGGTTCAGCCTGCTCGGGCTCGGCTTCGGCGTGCTCGCCGCGCTGGGCCTGTGGGTGCTGCTGCGGCGGCGGCGCGGCCCCGTCGGGCTGCTCGCCGGTGCGGCCGGTGGCCTCGGCGCGGCCCTGGTGGCCTGGCAGGTCGGCCGGCGGGTGGGCCTGTCGGCGTACGAGCGGCTGCTGGCGACCGCGCCGGACGGGGAGGCGTTCACCAAGCCCGCCGACCTGCGCGCCGGTGGCCTGCACCGGCTGTTCGACGTGCTGCCCCTGCCGTACGGCAACCTGCTGCTGCCGGCGTTCGGCGCGGCCGTGACGTACACCCTGCTGGCCGGCTGGTCGCGGTGGCCGTCACTGCGCCCGGAGCCCGAGCCGGACCTGTCCTGGGCCTACGCCGTGCCGGCCGGCGCCGGGCCGCAGGTCAGTTCGGGGCCGGTGGACTCGCCAGCTCCGACAGCGGCACCGGAACCGCCCGCACCTGGCGCAGCAGGGTCGCCTCGCGGTTGAGCAGCCGCAGCTCGGCGCGGAGCCGGGCGGCGGTGTCGTCGACCGCGAGCAGCCGCTGCCGGTCGTCGACGGTCAGCATGGCGGTCGCGGCGACCAGGTGGGACAGCACCGTCGGGTCCTCCGGAAGCTGCTCGGAGATGTCCTCCGGGTCGGGGCGGATCAGCCCGAGATATTGCCGGAACACCGCGATCACCCGGGCCGCGAGCAGGTCGGCGGCCTCGTCGGGGCCGCCCGGCTCGGGCAGCCACTCCACCTCGGCCGTCAGGTAGGGCTCGGTGGTCTCGTCGAGCCGCACGACGCGGAACCGCCGCCGCCCCACGGTGACGATGTCGAAGCCGCCGTCGGCCAGCTCGGTCACCTGCCGCAGCTCGGCGGTGCAGCCGACCTCGTGCAGCGTGACCCCGCCGACCCCGGGCACGGGCCGCCCCGGCGTGCCGGGGGCGACCTCCCAGCCGGCCCGGATGGCCACCACGCCGAACTCCCGGGGCGCGCCCTCGGGCAGGCCCGTGAGGTGGCGCACGAGGGCCCGGTAGCGCTCCTCGAAGATGTGCAGCGGCAGCACCAGGCCGGGGAAGAGCACCGTCCCGAGGGGGAAGATCGGCAACCGCGCAGTCACGGGATCGAGCCTAGCCCGCCCGCGCCGTCCCGGCGGGGCCCGTCCCGCCCCGCGGCGCCCGCCGGCCCCCGGCGGGGCCGCCCCGGCGGGTCTCCCGGCCGCCCGGCGGCCGGCGTGGCTCGGCTCACCGTCCCGGCGTGCGGGCGGCGCGGGCCGCCGCCGGCCCGGCCGCCTAGACTCGCAGGCGTGTTGAATCGGATCGACCTGCGCGGCGGCGTCCGTGACCCCCGCCGCCTGCTGCCCCGTGCCCAGCTCGACGTCTCCGTGGCGGTCGAGCGGATCCGCCCCCTCGTGGAGGCGGTCCGCGAGCATGGGTACCCGGCGATCCGCGAGGCGAGCGAGCGCTTCGACGGGGTCTCGCCGGAGCGGCTGCGGGTGCCGGCCGAGGCGATCGCCGAGGCCGAGGGGACGCTCGACCCCCAGGTCCGCGCCGCCCTGCTGGAGTCGATCAGCCGGGCCCGCAGGGTCCACGCCGACCAGCGCCGCGTCGACCACACCACCCAGGTGGTGCCCGGCGGCACCGTCACCGAGCGCTGGGTCCCCGTCGACCGGGTCGGCCTCTACGTCCCCGGCGGCCTGGCGATGTACCCGTCGACCGTGGTGATGAACGTGGTCCCCGCCCAGGCGGCCGGCGTCCGGTCGCTGGTCGTGGCCAGCCCGCCGCAGCAGGAGAACGGCGGCCTGCCCGACGCCCGGGTCCTCGCGGCCTGCGCGCTGCTCGGCGTCGACGAGGTCTACGCCGTCGGCGGCGCGCAGGCGGTGGCGATGCTGGCCTACGGCGCGACGGTCGACCCCGACGGCGCGCAGCGCTGCGACCCCGTCGACATGATCACCGGCCCGGGCAACATCTGGGTCACCGCCGCGAAGCGGCTGCTGCGCGGCGTGGTCGGCATCGACGCCGAGGCCGGCCCCACCGAGATCGCGATCCTCGCCGACGACACCGCCGACCCGGCGCACGTCGCCGCCGACCTGGTCAGCCAGGCCGAGCACGACCCCCTCGCGGCCAGCGTGCTGGTCACCTGCTCGGTCGCGCTGGCCGACGCCGTCGAGGCCGAGCTGGCCCGGCAGGTGCCGGCGACCAAGCACGCCGACCGGGTCACCACCGCGCTGACCGGCGAGCAGAGCGGCGTGGTGCTGGTCGACGACCTGGAGGCGGGCCTGCGGGTGGTCGACGCGTACGCCGCCGAGCACCTGGAGATCCAGACCGAGAACGCCCGCGAGTGGGCGCTGCGGGTCCGCAACGCCGGGGCGATCTTCGTCGGCGCGTGGTCGCCGGTGTCGCTCGGCGACTACTGCGCCGGCTCCAACCACGTGCTGCCCACCGGCGGCTGCGCCCGGCACTCCTCCGGCCTGTCCGTGCAGTCCTTCCTGCGCGGCATCCACCTGGTGGAATACACCCACGACGCGCTGCGCGAGGTGGCCCCGCACGTGGTGACCCTGGCCGGCGTCGAGGACCTGCCGGCCCACGGCCAGGCGGTCGCCGTCCGCTTCCCGGGGGAGGGCCGGTGACGACCCTCGACGAGCTGCCGATCCGCGACGACCTGCGGGGCCTGACCCCCTACGGCGCCCCGCAGCTCGACGTGCCGGTGCGGCTGAACACCAACGAGAACTCCTACCCGGTGCCCGAGGCGGTGGTCGACGCGATCGGCAAGGCCCTCACCGCCGAGCTGCGCGACCTCAACCGCTACCCCGACCGCGACGCCGTGGCGCTGCGCGCCGACCTGGCGGCCTACCTCGGGCACGGGCTCACCGCCGGGCAGGTCTGGGCGGCCAACGGCTCCAACGAGATCCAGCAGCAGCTCCTCCAGGCGTTCGGCGGGCCGGGGCGCACGGCGCTCGGCTTCACGCCGGCGTACTCGATGCACCCGCTGCTGGCGCTCGGCACCGGCACCCGGTGGGTGCCGGCGGAGCGCGGAGTCGACTTCGGGCTGACCGCCGACGAGGCGGTGGCCCAGGTCCGCGCGCACCGCCCCGACGTGGTGTTCCTCTGCTCGCCGAACAACCCGACGGGCACGGCGCTGGACCCGGCGGTGGTCGCCGCCGTGCTCGACGCCGCGCCCGGCATGGTGGTGGTCGACGAGGCGTACGCCGAGTTCGCCCGCCCCGGCACGGTCAGCGCCCTCGCGGTGCTGCCCGGCCACCCGAGGCTGGTGGTGACCCGCACGATGAGCAAGGCGTTCGGCTTCGCCGGCGGCCGGCTGGGCTATCTCGCGGCCGACCCGGCGGTGGTGGCGGCGGTGCAGCTCGTGCGGCTGCCCTACCACCTGTCGGCGCTCACCCAGGCCGCCGCCCGCGCGGCGCTGGCGCACCGCGACGCCCTGCTGGCCACGGTCGAGGCGATCATGGGGCAGCGGGACCGGATCGTCGCCGGGCTGCGCGCCCGCGGCCTGCGGGTCGCCGACAGCGACGCCAACTTCGTCCTGTTCCGGGTCGGCGGCGACCAGGCGGTGGCCTGGCGCGCGCTGCTGGAGCAGGGGGTGCTCGTGCGCGACGTCGGGCTGCCCGGCTGGCTGCGGGTCACCGCCGGCACCCCCGCCGAGACCGACGCCTTCCTCACCGCGATGGAGAGTTTGTGATGAGCCGCACCGCCCGGGTCGAGCGGATCACCAAGGAGACCAAGGTGCTCGTCGAGATCGACCTCGACGGCGCCGGCCGGGCCGAGATCGGCACCGGCGTCGGCTTCTACGACCACATGCTGCACCAGATCGCCCGGCACGGCGGCTTCGACCTGACCGTGCGCACCGTCGGCGACCTGGAGATCGACGCCCACCACACGATGGAGGACACGGCGCTCGCCCTGGGCGCCGCGTTCGACCAGGCGCTGGGCGACAAGGCCGGCATCCGGCGGTACGGCTCGGCGACCGTCCCGATGGACGAGGTCCTCGTCCGGGCCGCCGTCGACCTGTCGGGCCGCCCGTACGTGGTGCACGACGAGCCGGCGCTGGCCCCGTACATCGGGCCGGTCTACCCGACCAGCATGACCCGGCACATCTGGGAGTCCTTCGGCCAGGCGGCCCGCATCACCCTGCACGTGGACGTGCTGCGCGCGGCCCGCCCCGGCGGCCACCCCGACGCCCACCACGTCGTGGAGGCCCAGTTCAAGGCGGTCTCCCGCGCCCTGCGGGAGGCCACGGCGCTCGACCCCCGGTCGGCCGGCGCGATCCCCAGCACGAAGGGCGCGCTGTAGCCGTGGGCGGGGTGCTGCCGACCCTGCTGCTGATCCTCGCCGGGGTGCTGGTCGGCGGGGCATTCTCGCTGCACCGCCAGGGCGCGACGCGCGGCGCGGTGGTGGTCACCGCGGTGCTGGCGGTGCTGGCCACGGCCGGCGGGGTGCTCTGGCTGCTGCCCGGGGAGGGCTGATGGGTGATCTGGTCAAGCGGGTCGTGGTGCTCGACTACGGCTCGGGCAACCTGCGTTCGGCCGAGCGGGCCCTGGCGCGGGCCGGCGCCGACGTCACCGTCACCGCCGACCTGGCCGCCGCCGCCGGGGCCGACGGGCTGGTGGTGCCGGGCGTGGGCGCGTACGCCGCCTGCATGGCCGGGATCGAGGCGCTCGGCGCGGGCCCGGTCATCGCCGAGCGGGTCGCCGCCGGCCTGCCGGTGCTGGGCATCTGCGTGGGCATGCAGGTGCTCTTCGAGCACGGCGACGAGCACGGCGTGGTCACCAAGGGGCTCGGGCTGCTGCCGGGCGGGGTGACCCGGCTGCCCGCCGCCCGGCTGCCGCACATGGGCTGGAACACGGTGCGGCCCCCGGCGTCGTCGGTGCTCTTCGCGGGCCTGCCCGCCGACAGCCGCTTCTACTTCGTCCACTCCTACGGGGTGGTCGACGCGGGCGCGCTGGCGGCGTCGGGCGCGGCGGTGACCACCGCCCACCACGAGGCGGACTTCGTGGCAGCGGTGGAGCGGGGCGCGCTCTCGGCCGCCCAGTTCCACCCGGAGAAGTCGGCCGACACCGGCGCGGCGCTGCTGCGCAACTGGCTCGGCACCGTGCCCGCCGGTGGCTGAGCGGGGCCCGCGTGGCCGGGGCACCGGGCCGGGGGGAGCGGCGTGAGCAAGGAGCGGGCCCGCCGCCGGGAGGCCCGCGAGGCCCAGTTGGAGCGGGAGCGGGCGGTGCGCCGCCGCCGGGTGGCGCGCCGGGAGCGCCGCCGCGCGGTGGTACGCCGGCTGACGCCCCGCTGGCCGCGCCGCCGCAGCGGCCGGCTGGCCCGGCACTCCCGGGGCGAGCGGGCGGCGATCGTCGGCCTGACCGGCGTGGCGCTGGTCGCCATCTGGAGTTTCGTCGACGACCTGGCGCTGCGGGTGGTGCTTGTCGTGTTGTTGCTGCTGGTGCTGCCGGCGGCCGTGGTGATCGCACTGGGCCGCCGGTCCTGACGCGCACGTTATCGATTTCGAGGAGAAGAGCGTTGAGCCTCACCCTGTTGCCCGCCGTGGACGTCGCCGACGGCCAGGCCGTCCGGCTCGTGCAGGGCGCCGCCGGCAGCGAGACCGCCTACGGCGACCCCCTGGAGGCGGCGCTGGCCTGGCAGCGCGACGGCGCGGAGTGGATCCACCTGGTCGACCTGGACGCGGCGTTCGGCCGGGGCTCCAACGCCGCGCTGCTGGCCGACGTGGTGGGCCGGCTGGACGTGCAGGTGGAGCTGTCCGGCGGGATCCGCGACGACGCGTCGCTACGGGCCGCCCTGGGCACCGGCGCGGCGCGGGTCAACATCGGCACCGCCGCGCTGGAGGACCCCGAGTGGTGCGACCGGATCTGCGGCGAGTACGGCGACCGCGTCGCCATCGGGCTGGACGTGCGCGGCCGTACCCTGGCGGCGCGGGGCTGGACCCGCGACGGCGGCGACCTCTACGAGGTGCTGGAGCGGCTCGACAAGGCGGGCGCCTCCCGCTACGTGGTGACCGACATCACCAAGGACGGCACGATGCGCGGGCCGAACCTGGACCTGCTGCGCGAGGTCTGCTCCCGCACCGACGCCCCGGTGATCGCCTCGGGCGGCGTCTCGACGCTGGACGACCTGCGCGCCCTGGCCACCCTGGAGCCGGTCGGCGTGGAGGGCGTGATCGCCGGCAAGGCGCTGTACGCGGGCGCGTTCACCGTGCGAGAGGCCCTCGACGTGCTCGCCGCCGCGTGACGGTCACCCGGCTGGGCTCGGGCGGCCCCTGGGAGGCGCTCTACGGCTACTCCCGGGTCGTCCGGGCCGGCGACCGGGCCGTCACGGCCGGCTGCACGGCGACCGTCGACGGCCGGGTGGTGCACGTGGGGGACGCCGCCGCGCAGACCGCGCAGGCGCTGCGGATCGGCCTGGCGGCCCTCGCCGAGGTCGGCGCGGGGCCCGGCGACGTGGTGCGCACCCGGATGTACGTGACGGACCGCGCGCACGCCGACGAGGTGGGCCGGGCCCACAACGCGGTGTTCGGGGCGGTCCGGCCGGCGGCGACCCTGGTCGTGGTGGCCGCCCTGCTCGACCCCGAGCACCTGGTCGAGGTGGAGCTGGAGGCGTACCTCGGCGACCGCTGACCCGGCGCGCCCCGCCCGCCCGGGCGTCGGGTGGGCGGGCGGGCGTCGGCCGGTGGCGGTGAGCCGGGGCACAGTGCGGGCCATTAGGTTGTGCACAACTCAATTGCACACTATGTTTTTCCCGTGACCGACGATCTGGTGCTGGGACGGCAGGTGTGCTTCGCGCTCTACGCCGCGTCGCGCGCCCTCACCGACGTCTACCGGCCGATCCTCGACGAGTTCGGGCTCACCTACCCGCAGTACCTGGTGCTGCTGGTGCTCTGGGAGCGCGGCGACGACGCGCCCACCGTCTCCGAGCTGGGCGCCGCCCTGCGGCTGGACTCCGGCACGCTCTCCCCGCTGCTCAAGCGGCTGGAGGCCGCCGGGGTGCTGGTCCGGTCGCGGTCCGCGGCCGACGAACGGCGGGTGGAGGTGCGCCTCACCGACGCGGGCCGCGCGCTGCGCGAGCGGATGTGCGGCGTGCCGCTGCGGGTGGCGCTGGCCACCGGGCTCACCGAGGCCGAGCTGATCGGGCTGCGCGACACCCTCAACCGGGTCACCGAGACGATCCACCGACAGAAGGAGAAGTGATCGCCATGCAGGTCCTCTACACCGCCAACGCCCGGGCCACCGGCGACGGCCGCGACGGCCACGTCCGCACCTCCGACGGCACCTTCGACCTCGACCTCGCGGTCCCGAAGGAGATGGGCGGCGCGGGCGGCGCGGCGAACCCGGAGCAGCTCTTCGCCGCCGGCTACGCCGCCTGCTTCCACTCCGCGCTGCGCCTGGTGGCGCGGCGGGCCAAGGCCGACGTCACCGGCTCCGTCGTCGGCGCCGAGGTGGGCATCGGCGCCAACGGCAGCGGCGGCTTCGGCCTGGCCGTCACCCTCGTGGTGGACCTGCCGGCCGTCCCCCGGCCCGCCGCCGAGCAGCTCGTCGAGCAGGCCCACCAGGTCTGCCCCTACTCGAACGCGACCCGGGGCAACGTCGAGGTCGCCCTCACCGTCCGCGAGGCCCTCGCCGCCTGAGCCGTGGCGCGCGGCGTCGGCGCACCCTTCTGCCGCCGCGCGCCGCGCCCCGCCTGACACAGCCCCGACCAGCGACCGAGAGGACGACCGACACCGTGACCGTCAACCGTGAGATCCACCTCGCCTCCCGCCCCGAGGGGTGGCCGACCGCCGACAACTTCCGGCTCGTCGAGACCGAGGTGCCCACCCCGGGTCCCGGGCAGCTCGTGGTCCGCAACCAGTTCATGTCCGTCGACCCGTACATGCGGGGCCGGATGAACGACGTCAAGTCGTACGTGCCGCCGTTCGCCCTCGACGCCCCGCTCGACGGCGGCGCGGTCGGCGAGGTGGTGGCCGGCGAGGGCAACGGGATCGGCCCCGGCGACACCGTCCTGCACGGCCTCGGCTGGCGGGAGTACGCCCTGGTCGACGCCCGGGGAGCCCGCAGGGTCGACCCGACGATCGCCCCGGTGAGCGCCTACCTGGGCGTGCTCGGCATGACCGGGCTGACCGCGTACGCCGGCCTGCTCGACGTGGCCGCCATGCAGCCCGGGGAGAGCGTCTTCGTCTCCGGCGCGGCCGGGGCGGTGGGCAGCATGGTCGGCCAGATCGCCAAGCTGAAGGGCGCCGCCCTGGTGGTCGGCAGCGCCGGCTCGCCGGCCAAGGTCGAGCGGCTGCGGGCGCTCGGCTTCGACGCCGCGTTCGACTACCACGACGGCCCCGTCGCCGACCAGCTCAGGGCCGCCGCCCCGAAGGGGATCGACGTGTACTTCGACAACGTCGGCGGCGAGCACCTGGAGGCCGCGATCGGCGCGCTGCGCCTGCACGGGCGGGCCGCGATCTGCGGCATGATCGCCCAGTACAACGCCACCGAGCCGCCGGCCGCCCCGCGCAACCTGGCGCAGCTCATCGGCAAGCGGCTCACCCTGCGCGGCTTCCTCGTCGGCGACCACGGCCACCTGCGCGACCAGTTCGTCCAGGAGGTCGCCGGCTGGCTGCGCGAGGGCAGGCTCTCGTACGACGAGACGGTCGTCGACGGCATCGCCGCCGCCCCGGACGCCTTCCTCGGCCTGCTGCGCGGCGAGAACCTCGGCAAGATGCTGGTGCGCCTGTAAGGAAGGGCCCCTTGTTAACGCTTCCGGTAGAGAAGGGTCCCCTTCTCACCCCGCCCCGGAGCCGGAGCCGCGTCGCGGAGCCGCGTCGCGGAGCCGCGTCGCGGAGCCGCGTCGTGGAGCCGGGTGCGGAGCCGGGCCTGCCCGTCGCCGGTGGTCGGCCTCACGTCGGCGGCCGCCGGGGCGGGCGGGGCGATAGGCTTCCCGGCATGACGGTGGCGGTGCGGGTGATCCCGTGTCTCGACGTGGACGCCGGGCGGGTGGTCAAGGGGGTCAACTTCCTCGACCTGCGCGACGCCGGCGACCCGGTGGAGCTGGCGGCGGCGTACGACCGGGCGGGCGCGGACGAGCTGACCTTCCTGGACGTGACCGCCTCCTCCAGCGACCGGGGCACCATGCTCGACGTGGTGCGGCGCACCGCCGAGTCGGTCTTCATCCCGCTCACCGTGGGCGGCGGCGTGCGGCAGGTCGCCGACGTCGACACGCTGCTGCGGGCCGGGGCCGACAAGGTCGGGGTGAACACCGCGGCCATCGCCCGGCCCGAGCTGATCGCCGAGATCGCCGACCGATTCGGCCGGCAGGTGCTGGTGCTCTCCCTCGACGTGCGCCGCGCCCCGGCCGGCACCACCACGAGCGGCTTCGAGGTCACCACCCACGGCGGCCGCCGGGGCACCGGGCTCGACGCCGTCGAGTGGGCGCGGCGCGGCGCCGAGCTGGGCGCGGGGGAGATCCTGCTCAACTCGATGGACGCCGACGGCACGAAGGCCGGCTTCGACCTGGAGCTGATCGGCGCGGTCCGCGCCGTCGTCGACGTGCCGGTGGTGGCCAGCGGCGGGGCGGGCGAGGTGGCCCACTTCCCGCCGGCCATCGCCGCCGGGGCCGACGCGGTGCTCGCCGCCAGCGTCTTCCACTTCGGCGAGCTCACCGTCGCCGAGGTCAAGGACGCCCTGCGCGGCTCGGGCCACCCCGTGCGCTGACCCGCCCCGGCGGCGCCGGGCGATCCGGTCCCGCCCGTCGTGCGGTGCCGGGCCGACGTGGTGGCGCGGCCCCGTGGCGGCCGCCGGGTCGGTCGACGTCCGATGGCACGCCCTCGCCCGTCAGGGCCGCCCGGAGTGGCCCTCCGGCGAGCGGCGCGGGGCCGGGATCGAGCGGACGGCGTATTCCTGCACGGCGGCGGCGTGCTCGTCCTCGGGGAGGGTCCACTCGGCGCTGCCCGGGGCGTGCCGGCGGCTCAGCACGCCCTGCACGGTGTCGACGGCGGTGGCCAGGCCGGCGCTCGGCCGGGAGCGCCAGAGCCGCTCGCCGTCGGGGGTGAGCCGGAACCAGCCGTCGGTCACGCTCACCAGGCCGGCCCCGACGAGCCGGCGGACCGCGGTCTCCACCTCGTGCCGCTCGGGGATGGCGTGGTTGAGGTGGTCGGCTGTGGAGAGCACGTCAGTGAGCCGGACGCCCTCGGGGCGTCGGGTGGACGCCGACCTGCGGTGCCGGCCGGCACCGTTGGCGATCACCAGCGAAACGAAGATCCAGGCATCGGTCCAGCGCCATCCGCTCTCCCCCATGCAGGAATGATGCCGTGCGTCGCCCCCGGAGGAAACACCTGTTTTTCCGGTACGGGCGTCGCCGCAGCTCAGCGCGGTGACGTGGTCACGGTCCGGCGGGGCGTGGCCCGGCGGCCCCCACCTCGACCGGTCCCGCCCCCGCCGGGTGCGCGTCGACGGTGAACGGGGGCAGGAACAGTTGGGTCAGCGGCCCGATGGCGAGGGCGTACGCGACGGTGCCGACGCCGACGGTGCCGCCGAGCAGCCAGCCGAGGGCCAGCACGGTGACCTCGATGACGGTGCGGACCAGCCGGACCGACCGGCCGGGGCGGCGCGCCACGTAGCCGGTCATCAGGCCGTCGCGGGGGCCGGGGCCGAGCCGCGCGCCCAGGTAGAGGGCGGTGGCGGCACCGTTGGCGACGATCCCGACGACCAGCAGCGCCGCCCGTGCCGCCAGCGGGGCGTCGCCGGGCAGCAGGGCCAGGGTGGCGTCGACCACGAGCCCGATGACCAGCACGTTGCTGACCGTGCCGAGGCCCGGTCGTTGCCGCAGCGGGATCCACAGCAGCAGCACGAGCGCGCCGACGGCGATGGTGACGGTGCCGAACGACAGCCCGGTCCGCCGGGCGACGCCCTGGTGGAAGACGTCCCACGGGTCGAGGCCGAGGCCGGAGCGGATCATCAGCGCCATGCTGACGCCGTAGAGGGTCAGCCCCGCGTAGAGCTGGACCAGCCGCCGGGCGGGCCGGTGCCGCAGATTGCCAATTGCCACCATGCATGCCACCCTAGGTGCCAATCCGGCGGTGGGGAGAGCCAATATCGGGAGGGTGGCCATGACGAGCCAGGTGCGTGGGACCCAATTGGCTCGGCTCCTCGGGCAGTGGCACGCGCTGCCCGGCCGCCGCCGCAGCCCGGACTACGCCGCGCTCGCCGGCGCCGTCCGGGGGCTGCTCGCCGACGGCCGGCTGCCCCTGGGGGTGCGCCTGCCGGCCGAGCGGGAGCTGGCCGAGGCGCTGCGGATCAGCCGGACCACGGTGACCGCCGCGTACCGGCAGTTGCGGGAGAGCGGTCACCTGGCCAGCCGCCGGGGGGCGGGCAGCTGGACGATGCTCCCGGGCACCCACCGGGTGGCCAGCACCGGCCTGTGGACCCCGCTGGACGACCGCGACATGATCGACCTCGGGGTGGCCGCGCTGGCCGCGCCGCCCGAGCTGCTGCCCGCCGCCCGGGCCGCCGCCGAGGACCTGCCCCGCTACCTGGGCGGGGCCGGCTACCACCCGACCGGCGTCATCGAGCTGCGCGAGGCGGTCGCCGCCGGCTACACGGCGCGGGGCCTGCCCACCTCGCCCGACCAGATCATGGTCACCAGCGGCACCCAGCACGCGCTGGACCTGGTGCTGCGGCTGGCCCTGGCACCCGGGGGCAACGTGCTGGTCGAGTCGCCGACGTACCCGAACGCCCTCGCCGCCCTCGCCGCCCGCCGGGCCCGGATCACCACGCACGGCCTGGCCACCGACGCCGCCGGCTGGGACGCCGACCTGCTGCTGGGCAGCCTGCGCCAGGGGCGGCCGAAGCTGGCCTACCTGATCCCCGACTTCCAGAACCCGACCGGGCACCTGATGCCGGCCGAGCTGCGCGAGCGGGTGGTCGCCGCGGGCCACGCCGCCGGCACCGACCTGGTGATCGACGAGTCGTTCGTGGACCTGCCGCTGGACGGCACCGAGCTGCCCCCGCCCGTCGCCACGTTCGACCGGCACTCCCGGGTGATCTCCATCGGCGGGATGAGCAAGCCCTACTGGGGCGGCCTGCGCATCGGCTGGGTCCGCGCGTCCGCCCCGCAGGTGCAGCGGCTCGCCGCCGCCCGGGTCGGGGTGGACATGGCCAGCCCGGTGCTCGACCAGCTCGTCGCGGTCCACCTGCTCGCCGACGCGCCGGCCATCGTGGCCGCCCGCCGCACCCAGCTCGCCGCCCAGCGCGACGCCCTGACCGACGCGCTCGCGCGCCGCCTGCCCGACTGGCGGGTCACCGCGCCGCGCGGCGGGGTGACGCTCTGGGTGGAGCTGGACGGGCCGATCTCCAGCGCGCTGGCCCGCGCCGCCGAGGAGGTCGGCGTACGGCTGGCCCCCGGTCCCCGGTTCGGCCTGGACGGCACCCTCGAACGCTTCCTGCGGCTGCCGTTCACGCTGCCCGCCGCGGACCTCGCGGAGGCCGTCGGGCGGCTCGCGGCGGTCCGCTACGACCTGGACCGCGCCGGCCGCCCGCGCTGGCAGGAGCCGGCCGTCATCGCCTGACCGCCCGCGCCCGCGCGGTCCACCGATCCGGCCGAACCCGGCCGCCCGGGCCCCGGGGTTGGGAGACTGCGGGGGTGCGCAGCGGGGGATGGTCGCTCGGCGTGCGACCCGGCGCGCCCGGCTCGCGCACCACCCGGCTGGAGCTCTTCTACGACCTGGTCTTCGTGTACGCGTTCCTCAACGTCACCACGCTGACCGTGCACGACCCGAGCCCCGTCAACCTGTGCCGCTGCCTGCTCGTGCTGGGGCTGCTGTGGTGGTGCTGGACGGGCTTCGCCGGGCTCGGCAACGCCGTCCGCGCCGACCAGGGGATCCTGCCGCTGGTCGGCTTCGTGACGGTCGCCGCGACCTTCCTGCTGGCCCTGAGCATGCCGGGCGCGTTCACGGACCGGCCCGGCGGGCTGAACGGCCCGCTGGTCTTCGCGGGCTGCTACTTCCTGGTCCGCGCCGCGCAGCTCGCGGTCCTCGGCTGGGTGGCCCGGGGCGACCCGGTCCGGCTGCGCCGCTGGGCGTGGCTCGCCGGGCTGCCGGTGGTCGCGGCGGCCCTGCTCGTCGCGGCCGCGCTGGTGCCGCCGTGGATCGCCCACGACGGCACGGCGACGGCCCTGCAACTGGCCCTCTGGGCCGCCGCGCTGACCCTGGAGTACGTGGCCGGGACGAGCCTCGGCGGCGCGTACTGGGTGGTGGTGTCGGCGGGGCACTGGGCGGAGCGGCACGCCCTGATGGTGCTGATCGCGCTCGGCGAGTCGATCATCGCGTTGGGGCTGGGCTCGAAGTTCGTCACCGGGCTGCCGCTGACCTGGCCGGTGGTGGTGGCCGCGGTGAGCGGCATCGCGATCGCCGCGACGCTGTGGTGGGCGTACTTCGACGTCCTGGCGCTCGCCGTCGAGCAGGCGCTGCACCGGGCCCGCGACCCGGTCGCGCGGGCCCGGCTGGCCCGCGACGTGTACACGTACCTGCACCTGCCGATCATCGCCGGGGTGATCTTCTTCGCCCTCGGGATCAAGGACCTGCTCGTCGAGGCGGCGGATCCGACCTCGCCGGCCTGGGGCGAGCCGCTGGGGGCGTTCTGGATCCTCGTCCTCTACGGCGGGGTCGGCCTCTACCTGCTCAGCCTCGTCGCCTGCGGGGTGCGGGCGCTGCGGGTGCTGCGCTGGCCGCCGGTGGTCGCGGTGGCGGTGCTGGCCGGGCTGTCGCCGGTGGCCGCCCGGATCGGGGCCCTGCACGCGCTGCTGCTGCTGGGGGCGGTCTGCGTGGTGCTGACGGTGGTGGAGACCCGGGGGGAGGGACGTCGCCGGCACCGGGTCCGCCAGTTGGCGCTGGCGGAGCAGGCCGAGGCCGAGGCCGAGGCGAGCCGGTGGCGCGCCGGGCACCTGTGAGCCGGGCCGCTGCCGTCGCGTGCCGACCGGGCGGCCAGGCGACGGATCGACGGGGCGACGGAGTGACCGGCGGCCGGGCGAGGGAGCGGCCGGGCGACCGGCGGCCGTGCCCCGGGACGGTGGGGCACGGCCGCCGGCGGGTCGCCGGCTCAGATCTCGGCGAGGCTGCCCTCGTACATCCGGTCGATCTCGGCCGCGAAGTTGCTCTCCACGCCCCGGCGCTTGATCTTGAGGGACGGGGTCATCTCGCCGTCCTCGATGGTCAGGTCGCGGGGCAGGACGGTCACCTTCTTGATCGTCTCCCAGCGGTTGAGCTTGGCGTTGAGCTGGGCGACGTACCCCTCGACCATGGCCCGGGCCTCGGCGGAGGCGGCGATCTCGGCGTAGCTGCGCCCCTCCAGCGGGCCGCCGGCCGCCCAGCCCAGGATCGCGTCCGGGTCGAGGCTGACCAGCATCGTGCAGTAGTTGCGGGCCTGGCCGATGACGACCGCCTGCGACGTGTACGGGCACAGCGCCTTGAACATGCCCTCGATGTGCGAGGGGGCGACGTACTTGCCGCCGGAGGTCTTGACCAGGTCCTTCTTCCGGTCGGTGATGCGCAGGTAGCCGTCGTCGTCGAGGCTGCCGATGTCGCCGGTGCGGAAGAAGCCGTCCTCGGTGAACGCGGCGGCCGTGTCCTCGGGGAGGTGGTGGTAGCCCCGCATGACCGGCCGGCCCCGGACCAGGATCTCCCCGTCGGTGTCGATCCGGCACTCCAGGTCGCCCATCGCCCGGCCGACGGTGCCGATGCGCAGGCCGCCGGGCGGGTTGACGAAGTTGCCGGCGCTGCTCTCGGTGAGGCCGTACCCCTCGGAGATCGGCAGGTTGGCGGCGGCGAAGAAGGTGGCGATCTCCTTGCTCAGCGGCGCGGAGCCGGAGACCAGCACCCGGATCCGGCCGCCGAGGCGGGCCTGGAGCTTGCTGAACACCAGCTTCTCGGCCAGCGCGTAGCGCAGCCTCAGCCCGGCGGGGACGGGCCGCCCGGCCTGCTCCAGCCCGACCTTCTCCTTGCCGACCCGCACCCCCCAGGCGAAGATCTTCGCCTTCGCGCCGCCGGCGCCCTGCGCGGTGGTGACCGCCTTGTTGTAGACCTTCTCGAAGACCCGGGGCGCTCCGCACATCAGCGTCGGCCGCACGACGGCCAGCAGCTCGACCAGCTTCTCGACCCGCCCGTCGACGTAGGTCGGCAGGCCGACGTGGGTCGCGCCGCAGAGCAGGGTCTTGCCGAACGAGTGGGCCAGCGGCAGCCACAGGTACTGCAGGTCGTCGGTGCGCAGCAGCCCCACCTCGGCCTGCGCGACGCCCTCCCAGCACCACCCGCCGTGCAGCAGCTCGACGCCCTTGGGTCGGCCCGTGGTGCCGGAGGTGTAGATGAGGGTGGCCAGGTGGTCGGGCCCGAGGTCGGCGGTCAGGCGCTCGATCAGCCCCGGGTCGTCGGCCAGGGTCCGGCCGCCGCGCTCCTCCAGCTCGGCGAGGGTCAGCTGCGGCACGGCCGCCGCCGGGTCGGGCGTGCCGTCGAAGAGCACCACGTGGGTCAGGGCCGGCAGCGTCGCACCGGCGATCTTGGCGGCCTGGGCCGGGTTCTCCGCGAACAGCACCCGCGAGCCGGAGTCGGCGACGATGTACGTGGTGTCCTCGGGCTCGGTGGTCGGGTAGACGGTGGTGGTGGCGCCACCCGCGCACATGATGCCGAAGTCGGCGAGCACCCAGTCGAGCCTGGTGCTCGACAGGATCGCCACCGGGTCCTCGCGGCCGACACCGAGCCCGTGCAGCCCCGCCGCGACCGCCCGGGCCCGCTGCCCCACCTGGGCCCAGGTCAGCCAGACCGGCCCGGAGTCGTCGGGGGCGGGGTGGGCGAACGCGGGGCGGTCGGGGGTGGCCGCGACGCGCTTGAGGAACATGTCGGGGATGGAACGGTACGGTACATCGAGAGACATCGCTGTAGCCGCCTTCGGGGGGTGGAGGCGTGACGGGGGTCACGTCGTTTGCGGTTACCGAAGGGTATTGCCTGCACCGCGCATCGGCTAGTCCTCGCGCCGGCCCGCCGGGCCCGACGCCGGTCAGGCGTACCGGGCGGCCCGCAGCGACCAGTCGTAGGTGGCCCGGACCCAGTTGCGGCGGGCCGCCAGGAACGAGCGCAGCGCCGGGTCGTCGTCGCGCAGGGCCGCCTCCCGCTCGGCGTAGCGCGCCAGGGCCCGGTTGAACCGGTCGGCCGCCGCCCGCAGCGCCGCCGGCTCGCCCCGGCCGGTCTCCGCCGCGATCGCGCTGACCAGGTTGTGCGCGTCCGGCCCCGCCCGGTTCTCCTTCCCGTACGAGAACAGGTCGTTGCACCAGCAGACCAGGTCCGCCGCCAGGGTCTCGACGTCGACGAGCGCCGGCTCGGCGCGGCGGTCCGCCTCCGGCGGCGCGTCGTACGCGAGGTCGGTCAGGGTGAACGCGGGATGCACCGCCCCGGTGTGCCGGCGCAGCGCGACGTACTCGGCCACGCCGGGCACCCGGCCGTGCTCCCGGTTCGCCGCCTCCCACAGCAGGGCCAGCAGGTAGTCGCGCAGCTGGCCGACGAAGCGCAGCAGCAGCGGCGCACGCCCGTGGGCCCGGATCCGGCGGCAGAGGTCGTCCAGCGCGGCGCCCAGCGGGCAGCCGGCCGGGGCGACGCCCGGGGCGCCGTGCCGGTCCAGCACCGCGAGCAGGTCGGCCACGACCGGGGCGAGCCGGGTGGGCGCGTCGCCGAGCCCGTCGTCGTCGCAGGCGTCGTCGACGACGAAGAGCCAGGTGATCAGGTCGGTGAGCAGCCGCAGCCGGTCGTCGGGCGCGTCCGGGCAGGTGCGCCCGGCCAGCTCGGCGGCGCCGGCGTGCCGCAGCCGGTGCATCCGGCGTCCGTTGGTGATCAGGCCGAACGCCTGCGCCCAGCCCAGGCTCTGCGCGGCGGCCAGATCGGTGCCGGCGTGCCGGCACGGAGGAAACGGTGGCTCGTCCAGGGCAGAGACCGCGAAGCTCCGCACGTCACCCCCTGCCGGGTTGGGCCACCCCGAGTGGGGCGACCGGCCGAGGGTACGCCAGATGAATAGATATTCATAGCTCGACCGAACGGTTGGCCAGCTCTCCTGGCGACCGTTCCCGCACAGCGGGTCAGATGCCGAGCTGGGCGGCCCGGAGCCGGTCCACCACCGCCGCCGGCCCCTCCACCTGCACCCGCGAGACCCGCTGCCGGCCGGTGAGGAAGAGCGTCAGCTCGCCCGGCGCGCCGACCACCCGCACCCGTGGCCCGCCCCGCCCCGCCGACAGCGCGCCGTGCCCGGGCGCCTGCACCAGCAGGTCGGCCGGGAAGCGGCGCAGCGCCAGCCGGCCGAGCACCGAGGCCCGCCGCCACAGCACCGCGTCCAGCCCGGCCGGCAGGTCGCGCGGGCCCCACCCCGCCCGGGCCCGCCGGACGTCCTCGTGGTGGATGTAGAACTCCATGGCGTTGACCAGCTCGTCGGTGAGGGGATTGCTCAGCGGGCTCCACAGCGGCGGCCGGCGCACCTGCGCCACCAGCTCGTCGAAGGGCCGCGCCGCGACCCGCAGGCGCACCCGTTCGGCGTACCCGCGCAGCGGTGGCAGCGCGATCCCCCCGGCGGCGTCCGGCCGCCGCTCCCGCACGACGAGGTGGGCGGCGAGGTCCCGGACCGACCAGCCCTCGTTGACGGTCGGCGCATCAGGACCCAGGGTCTGCATGAGGTCGGCGAGCGCCTCGCGCTCCGACCGGGCGTACCGCGGCATGGCCCGATCGTAGGCCGGCGCGCCGCCGTCGGCCCGTCGTCGCGGGGACGGCCCCCGACGTGACCGCCGACATACCCGTTCCGGGACAGCGTGGCTGGACCCGTCCGGTAAGGATGAGGGGGATAATGTGCAACTTACGGCGGGGGAGAGCGTGACCAGCAGGACAAGTCGGGACGTGCTCCGCAGGGGGCTGTCCGTGCTCGGCCGGGCGATCCGGGAGCAGCCCCGGATCTTCGCGGTGGCGGTCAGCGGCAGCGTGCTGTTCGGCGGGCTGGTGATCGCCAGCGCGTACGTCGTCGGCGCGGTGGTCGGCGACGTCGTGGTGCCGGCGATCGCGCGCGGGTCGGTGGGCGTCGCCGCCCTCGCCCTCGCCGCCGGGGCGCTGTTCGGCATCAGCGTGCTGCGGGTGGTCGGCATCTTCGGCCGCCGGCTCGGCGCGGGCTACATGCAGTTCCGGCTCCAGGCCGCCTACCGCCGGCAGGTCACCCGCCGCTACCTGGACCTGCCGCTGTCCTGGCACCAGCGCAACGCCACCGGCACCCTGCTGTCCAACGCCAACTCCGACGTCGAGGCGGCCTGGTACCCGATCGCCCCGCTGCCCTTCGCCGTCGGCACCGTGGTCATGCTGGTCGGCGCGATCGCCTCCCTGTTCGTCACCGACTGGGCGCTGGCCCTCGTCGGGCTCGCGGTCTTCCCCGCCCTGTTCGCCCTCAACGTGGTCTACTCCCGCCGGATGGCCCCGCGCCAGGCCCGCGCCCAGCGGCTGCGCGCCGAGGTCAGCGGCATCGCCCACGAGAGCTTCGACGGCGCCCTGGTGGTCAAGACCATGGGCCGCGAGGCGCAGGAGACCGCCCGGTTCGCCGCCCGCGCCGGCGAGCTGCGCGACGCGCTGATCTCCGTCGGCCGGCTGCGCGGCGTCTTCGACCCGATGCTGGAGACCCTGCCCAGCCTCGGCACCCTCGCCGTGCTGGTCGTCGGCGCATTCCGTCTCCGGCAGGGCGCCATCTCCGTCACCGACCTGGTCAGCGTGGCCTTCCTGTTCACCGTGCTCGCCTTCCCCGTGCGGGCCATCGGCTGGGTGCTGGCCGAGCTGCCGCGCAGCGTCGCCGGCTGGGACCGGGTGCGCCGGGTGCTCGACGCCACCGGCGAGATGCCGTACGGCGACGTCGCCCTCGACCCGGCCGACCCGACGCCGGCCACGCTCGCCTTCGCCGACGTCGGCTTCGCCTACGAGCCCGCCGAGGCGCACCTGCCCGGTGCCGAGGTGCTCGGCGAGGTCACCTTCACCGTGCCCGCCGGGAAGACCGTGGCCCTGGTCGGGCCCACCGGCTCGGGCAAGTCCACCATCGCCGCGCTGGCCGTGCGGCTGGTCGACCCGCACACCGGCACGGTCAGCCTCGACGGCGTCGACGTCCGCCGGCTCACCGCCGCCTCGCTGGCCGGCACCGCCGCCCTGGTCGCCCAGGTGCCGTTCGTCTTCGACGACACCGTGCGGGCGAACATCGCGCTGGACCGGCCCGGCGTCACCGACGACGACGTCTGGGCCGCGCTGCGGCTCGCCGAGGCCGACGGCTTCGTCGCCGCGCTCCCCGAGGGGCTCGACACGATGGTCGGCGAGCGGGGCACCTCGCTCTCCGGCGGGCAGCGGCAGCGGCTCACCCTGGCCCGGGCCCTCGCCGGGCGGCCCCGGCTGCTGGTCCTCGACGACGCCACCAGCGCGGTCGACCCGAGGGTGGAGGCGGCCATCCTCGCCGGGCTGCGCGCCCCGGCCGCCGGCGGCCCCGCCGCCTCGATCCTCGTGGTGGCCTACCGGCGGGCCACCATCGCCCTCGCCGACGAGGTGATCTACCTGGAACAGGGCCGGGTGGTCGCCCGGGGCACCCACGCCGAGCTGCTCGCCACCGTCTCCGGCTACGCCGACCTGGTCACCGCCTACGAGCAGGCCGAGGCCGAGAGCGAGCAGCAGCCCCGCCCGTACGACGAGGTCACCCCGCTGACCTCCGGCCTGGAAGTCGAGGTGGACCGGTGAGTGTGGTGGAGGCCGAGCAACCGGCGGAGAACACCTGGCGCACGCTGCGGCGGGGCCTGGCCCTCTCGCCCGAGCTGCGCACCGGCCTGGCCGGCACCCTCGCGCTGGCGCTGGTCTACATGGTGGGCCGGGTCGCCGTGCCGGTGGCCGTGCAGCAGGGCATCGACGAGGGCATCGTCGGCGGGCTCGACCTGGGCGTGGTGTGGACCGTCGTCGCGGCGACCGCCGCCGTGCTGGTGGTGACCACCACCTGCGGCTACCTGATGATGCGCCGGCTGTTCACGGTCAGCGAGACGGCCCTGGCCAACGTGCGCACCCGGGCGTTCCGGCACGTGCACGACCTGTCGATGCTGCACCAGCAGTCCGAGCGGCGCGGCTCGCTGGTCTCCCGCGTCACCAGCGACGTCGACCAGATCACCCAGTTCCTCCAGTGGGGCGGGGTGATCCTCATCGTCAACCTCGGTCAGCTCGCGGTGACGACGGCCGTCATGCTCGCGTACTCCTGGCAGTTGACCCTCGTGGTGCTCGCCGCGTTCGCGCCGGCGGTGCTGGTGATCCGGCAGCTCCAGCGCCGCCTCGGCGGGGCCTACGGGGTGGTCCGGCAGCGGATGGGCACCCTGCTCGGCACGATCGGCGAGAGCGTGGTCGGGGCGCCGGTGATCCGGGCGTACGGGATCTCCGGGCGGACCGCCCGGCGGCTCGACGCGGCGATCGAGGGGCAGCAGCGGGCCCAGCAGCGGGCCATCCGGATCAGCATCATGGGCAGCTCGGTGGGGGAGCTGGCCGCCGGGCTGGCGCTGGCCGGCGTCGTGGTGCTCGGGGTGCTGCTCGGCGCGGACGGCACCCTGTCGATCGGGCAGCTCACCGCGTTCCTGTTCCTGGTGACCCTGTTCATCCAGCCGGTGCAGATCGCCACCGAGGTGCTCAACGAGGCGCAGAACGCGATCGCCGGCTGGCGGCGGGTGCTCGACGTGCTCGACGTCGCCCCGGACGTGGCCGACCCCGGCGAGCAGGGGCGGGACCTGCCGTCGGGGCCTCTGGACATCCGCTTCGCCGGGGTCGGTTTCGCCTACCCGGGCGGGCCGCCGGTGCTGCACGACGTGACCCTGGACATCGCGGCGAAGAGCCGGGTCGCCGTGGTGGGCGAGACCGGCAGCGGCAAGACCACGTTCGCGAAGCTGCTCACCCGCCTGATGGACCCGACCGACGGGGCGGTGCTGCTCTCCGGTGTGCCGCTGACCGAGGTCCGGTTCGCCTCGCTGCGTTCCCGGGTGGTGATGGTGCCGCAGGACGGCTTCCTGTTCGACGCCACCGTCGGGCACAACGTCCGCTTCGCCCGGCCGGAACTGACCGACGCGGAGCTGACGGCCGCGTTCACCGAGCTGGGGCTGGCCGACTGGCTGGCCGGGCTGCCGGCGGGGCTGGACACCCCGGTCGGCGAGCGGGGCGAGGCGCTGAGCGTGGGGGAGCGGCAGCTCGTGGCGCTGGCGCGGGCGTACGTGGCGGATCCCGACCTGCTGGTGCTCGACGAGGCGACCAGCGCGGTGGACCCGGCGACCGAGGTGCGCCTCCAGCGCACCCTGGACGCGGTGACCCGGGGCCGGACCACCCTCGCGATCGCCCACCGGCTCTCCACCGCCGAGGCCGCCGACGAGGTGATCGTGGTGGACCGGGGCCGGATCGTGCAGCGCGGGCCGCACGAGGAGCTGATCCGCGACCCGGACTCGGTCTACGGCCTGCTGCACGCCTCCTGGCTGGAGCAGACCCGCTGACGGTCCGAGCGGGCGGATCGGCGGTGCGGTGGACGCGGAGGAGCGCATGGTCTACGGTGCTGATTAGGTAAGCCTAACCTTCGGAGGTGGGTCATGCGCCCCAGTCCCGCCCTGCGCCCCACGCCCGCCGAGACCGTCCGGACGCTGGTCGCCGGCCGGCTCCCGGCCCTGGTGCACCTGGCCCAGCGGCCCGGCCCGTTCCACGTCCGGCACGCCACCGACGCCGACGGGCGGGTGCTGCTCCTCGTCGGCGTGCACAGCGACCTGGCGGCGGCGCTGCCCCGGGGCGAGGGCTCCGACGTCGCCGTGGCGCTGGACGTGCTCGACCTGCCGCCGGCCGCCGGCGCCCCGTCGCTCGGCCGCGCCTGGGTCTCCGGGTGGGCCGCCCCGCTGCACGGCGACGCGGCCCGCCAGGCCACGCTGGACTTCGCCGAGGTGGACCCGACCGGCGACCTGCTCGACGTGGGCACCCGCTTCCGGCTCTACCGCTTCGAGGTGGCCGAGGCCCGGCTGGAGCGCCCCGACGGGCTGCTGCGGATCGACCCCGTGGCGTACGCCGAGGCGGAGCCGGACCCGCTGCACCCGGTGGAGCCGGAGCTGCTCACCGAGCTGGCCGTGCACCACGGCCGGGAGATGGCCGCGTACGTCCGGCGGCAGCTCGGCCTGGTCGAGTCCGGCCCCGACGGCCCGCCCCGCGTGGTCCGCGTCGACCGGTACGGGCTGCTGGTCTCCCTCGGCCGGCCCGGCGCCCGGCGGCGGGCCCGGCTGGCCTTCCCGCGCCCGGTGGCCGACCACCGGGAGCTCGCCCGGCTGCTGCACCCGATGCTCTGCCAGCACCCGCACTCCGCCGCGCCCCGCGGCTGAGCGCCGCGCCGCTCGCTGGGGCGCGGGCTGTGCCGGTGGGCGCGGGCCGTGCTCCGGGAGGTGAGCGGGGTACCCCGCTCTACCGAATGCGTTAACAAGGGGCCCTTCCTTACCCCAGCCCCCCGCGCAGGTAGCGCTGGACGGTGGGGCCCACCGCCGCGACCAGGGTCTCCGCCGGGGCGGAGGCGACCGGCTCCAGCCGCACGACGTGCCGCATGAGGGCCAGCCCGACCAGCTGGCTGGCCACCAGCGACCCGCGCAGCGGCAGCTCGGCCGGGTCGACGTCGAGGTGCTGGAGGATCCGGCGCAGCACCTGGGTGACCAGGAACTCCCGCAGCAGCCGGGCCGTCCACTCGTTGCTCACGGCCGAGCGCAGCAGGGCCACCGCGGCGACGCCGGCCGGGGAGTCCCAGACGCCGAGGAAGGTGCGCACCAGCCGCTCGCCGACGCCGTCGGGGTCGCCGGCCAGCACCCGGGGCAGCAGCTCGCCCGGGTCGAGCGGGGCGCCCATCGCGGCCAGGAAGAGCTGGTCCTTGCCGCCGAAGTAGTGGTGCACCAGCGCCGGGTCGACCCCGGCCGCGGCGGCGATCGACCGGATCGAGGACGCGTCGAAGCCCCGCTCGGCGAACGCGGCGCGCGCCGCGTCGAGGATCGCCTCGCGGGTGCCCGGGTTGCCGGGCCGCCGGCCGGTGCGTCGCGGCGTCGCCATCGTCCCCACCCCGCCCGCGCGTCAGCCGCTGCGGCGGCGCAGGGTGGCCGCGGCCAGCGCCAGCGCCAGCACCGCCGCCCCGGCCACCACCCCGAGGTCGCGCCACATGGTGGCCGTCGGCTCGGCGTGCGCGCCGACCTCCTGCAACGCCTCGACGGCGTACGACAGGGGGAGCGCGTCGCTGACCGCCTGCAACCAGCCGGCCATCTCGTCGCGGGCGACGAACAGCCCGCACAGCAGCAGCTGGGGGATCACCACGACGGGCATGAACTGCACGGCCTGGAACTCGGTGCGCGCGAAGGCGCTGCAGAGCAGGCCGAGGGCGACGCCGAGGACCGCGTTGACCACGGCGATCGCGATCACCAGGGCGCTGCTGCCGGCGGTGGTCAGCCCGAACACCCGGTAGGCCACCCCGGCGGCGATCGCGGCCTGGCCGGCGGCGGCGAGGCCGAACGCGATGCCGTAGCCGAAGAGCAGGTCGAGCCGGCCCAGCGGGGTGGTGAGCAGCCGCTCCAGGGTGCCGGAGGTGCGCTCGCGCAGCATCGCGATGCTGGTCACCAGGAACATGATCACGAAGGGGAAGACGCCGAGCATCACCAGGGCCACCCGGTCGAACATGCTCGGCTGGCCGGGCGGGGTGGGCTGGTCGGCGTACATGTAGTAGACGAGGGTGAGCAGCAGGGCCGGCACCAGCACGAGCAGGGCGACGGTGCGCCGGTCGTGCCGCAGCTGGCGCAGGACGCGGCCGGTGGTGGCGGCCAGGATGCGCGCGTTCACGCCGCCGCCCCCTCGCCGGCCGCCCGCCCGGTGCCGCCGGCCGGTCCGTCGCCGGCCGCCTCGCTGGCCCGGATCAGGCGCAGGAACGCCTCGTCGAGGTCGTCGACCCCGGCGGCGGCGCGGACGGCGTCGGGGGTGTCGTCGGCGACGAGCCGACCCTCGCGGATCAGCAGCAGCCGGTCGCAGCGGGCCGCCTCGTCCATCACGTGACTGGACACCAGCAGGGTCGTCCCGGCGGCGGCGAGGGCGTGGAACCGGGCCCACAGGTCGGCCCGCAGCACCGGGTCCTGCCCGACCGTCGGCTCGTCGAGCACGACCAGCTCCGGCTCGCCGACGAGGGCGCAGGCCAGCGACGCCCGGCTGCGCTGCCCGCCGGAGAGGGCGCCGACGAGCTGGCCGGCGGCCCCGGCCAGCCCGACGTCGGCCACGGCCCGGTCCGCCTCGGCCCGGCCCCGGCCGTGCAGGGCGGCGAAGTAACGGGCGTTCTCGGCGACGGTGAGGTCGGCGTAGACGCTGGGCGCCTGGGTCAGGTAGCCGACCCGGCTGCGCAGCGCGGGGGAACCCGCCGGCCGGCCGAGGACGGTCACCGAGCCCGAGCGGACCGTCTGCACGCCGACCACGGCCCGCATGAGGGTGGTCTTGCCGCTGCCGCTGGGCCCGAGCAGGCCGGTGACGGCCCCGCGCGGCACCGCGCAGGTCACGCCGTGCAGCACCCGGCGTCGGCCCCGGTCCACGACCAGGTCGCGGACCGCGATCGCATGGTCCATCGCCACTCCCTGAGAAAGAATTCATCACCCGATGAACTCCACGGTAGGCGAGGGAGGGCACCGTCCGCAACGGGCCGCCGCCGGAGCGTCCGCGACGGCTGCCGCCGGGTCGGGCGGGGACCGGGCGGGCAGGGCTGCCGTCGGGGCGGGCGGGGGCCGCCGGCCGGAGCCGGGGGCGACGGCGGCGGCGAAAGGTACCCCGGGGCAGGAAAGAGAACCCTCGGGCACTAGCCTTCGGACCGGGCGTCAGCCTTCTGACCGGACAGCCCGTCCGGCATCGGGCATTGCGCCCCGATCGGGCGTACGGCACGATGGCGCGGTGGGTCACGCTGCGTCACCGGAAAGTGGATTCTTCGACGACTGGGCCGCCCGGTTGCGGCAGGCGGCCGAGCGCCCCGTCGTCGGCATCCTGCTGCGGGGCAGCCACGCCCGCCGGGCCGCCACGGCGCACAGCGACGTCGACCTCGACGTGCTGGTCACCGACGCGCCGCCGCCCCGCCCGGCCGGGCCGCCGATCAACGCCCCGTACGCCGCCCGCCGCGCCTACCTGGCCGAGAACGGCGGCCGGCTCACCCACGTCTCGGTGGCGGTCCGCGACGTCCGCTCCTGGCTGGAGCGGCTCGCCCAGCCGGCCGAGTGGGCGTTCGGGCTGCCGGTCACCGCGCCGATCCGGCTGCTCTGGGCCGACGAGCGGTGGCGGGCCCGCATCGACCTGCCGGTGCTCTGTCAGCCCGCCGACGAGCCGCGGCTGGAGGAGCTGATCGCCACGCTCGGTAAGGTCGCCGGGGCCCGGGCCCGGGGCGACCACCTCGGCGTCCGGCTGGCCGCCGCCGACCTGGCCCGGCTCTGCCCGTCCGTGCTGCGGCTGGCCAACCCGTCGGTGCGGGTGGTGTCCCGCCGGGCGGCGTTCGCCGCCGCCCTCGACCTGCCGGTCGCCCCGCCCGGATACCGCGACGACATGCTGCTCTGCCTCGGCGTGCGCCCCGGCTCCGTCGGCCAGCTCTGGGCCGCCGCCGGGCGGCTGGTCACCGGCACCGTCCCGCTGGTCCGCCCGTACGCCGAGGAGATCGCCGCCGGCGCCGGCGCGGACCTCGCCGAGGCGCTGTCCGACGGGCGGCTGGACCGCTACCTCGCGCAGCTCACGGGCGGGCCCGGGCCGGCGCGGGCCTGCGTGCCGGGCCCGACCCCCCTCGCCCGGCGGGAGCCGTCGCCGGTGCCCGCGCCGCGTGCGGGAGAATGGGTGACTGTGCCCGTACCTGACGCGCCGGTGACCGGCGCCAACGCCCGCAAGACCCCGGCGGCGACCCCCGGCCCGGCCCGCCCGTCCCGGCTTGACCCGGCCGTCGCCGCGCGGCTGCGCCGCACCCCCGACGGCCTGGTGGCCGCCGTGGTGCGCCAGCACGACACGGGCGAGGTGCTGATGGTCGCCTGGATGGACGACGAGGCGCTGCACCGCACCCTCACCACCGGGCTGGCGACCTACTGGTCGCGCAGCCGGCAGGAATACTGGGTCAAGGGGGCCACCTCCGGCCACCTCCAGCACGTCCGCTCGGTCGCGCTGGACTGCGACGGCGACGCGCTGCTGGTCAGCGTCGACCAGGTCGGCGCGGCCTGCCACACCGGCGAGCGCACCTGCTTCTTCACCGAGCTGCCGGTCACCACCAGCGGGGGGCCCGCATGACCGACGGCGTCGTCAGCCCCGACCAGGCCACCTTCGCCGACCTGGCGGCCCGCTGGCGGGTCGTCCCGGTCACCCGGCGGCTGCTCGCCGACGCGGAGACCCCGGTGGGCGTCTACCGCAAGCTGGCCGGCGGCCCGGGCACGTTCCTGCTGGAGTCCGCCGAGCAGGGGGCCGGCTCGGCGGGGATGGCCTGGTCGCGGTACTCGTTCATCGGGGTGCGCAGCAGCGCCACCCTCACCGAGCGCGACGGCGCGGCGTGCTGGACCGGCCAGCCGCCGGCCGGGCTGCCCGCCGGCGGCGACCCGGTGCGGGTGCTGCGCGAGACCGTCGAGGCCCTCGCCGGCCCGGCCTGGGACCCGGACAGCGGCATGCCGCCGCTGACCGGCGGCATGGTCGGCTACCTGGGATACGACCTGGTCCGCCGCTTCGAGCGGCTGCCGGAGCTGACCGAGGACGACCTCGGCCTGCCCGAGCTGGGCATGATGCTCGCCACCGACCTGGTGGTCCTCGACCACTACGACGGCTCGGCGATCCTGATCGCCAACGCGGTGCTGCCCCCGGCCGACGAGCCGGGCCGGGACGCCCTGGTCGCCGCGGCCTACCACCACGCGGTGGGGCGGCTGGACGCGATGACCACGGCGCTGTCCCGGCCCATCCCGCCGATGATCTCCACGGTCGACCGGCCGGCCGTCGCCGATGTGGTCAGCCGCACCGACCCGGGCGGCTACCCGAAGGCCGTCGAGGCGGCCAAGGAGGCGATCCGGGCCGGGGAGTGCTTCCAGATCGTGCTGGCCCAGCGCTTCGAGCGGCCCACCGACGCCGACCCGCTGGACGTCTACCGGGTGCTGCGCACCACCAACCCGAGCCCGTACATGTACCTGCTGCGCTTCGACGGCTTCGACGTCGTCGGCTCGTCGCCGGAGGCGCACCTGAAGGTCAACGCCGGCCCCGACGGTCGACGCCGCGCGCTGCTGCACCCGATCGCCGGCACCCGCCCGCGCGGCGGCACGCCGGACGCCGACGCCCGGCTCGCCGCCGAGCTGCTCGCCGACCCGAAGGAGCGCTCCGAGCACGTCATGCTTGTCGACCTGGGTCGCAACGACCTGGGCCGGGTCTGCCGGCCGGGCACGGTGGAGGTGCCGGAGTTCGCCACCATCGAGCGCTACAGCCACGTCATGCACATCGTCTCGACCGTGGTCGGCGAGCTGCGTCCGGAGCAGACGGCGTTCGACGCGCTGGCCGCGACCTTCCCCGCCGGAACCCTGTCCGGCGCGCCGAAGGTCCGGGCCATGGAGATCATCGAGGAGCTGGAGCCGGTCCGGCGCGGCCTCTACGGCGGCACGGTCGGCTACTTCGGCTTCGGCGGGGACCTGGACATGGCGATCGCCATCCGCACCGCGCTGATCCGCGACGGCCGCGCGTACGTGCAGGCCGGCGCGGGGGTGGTGGCCGACTCCGACCCGGCCGCCGAGGACCGGGAGACCCGCGACAAGGCCGCCGCCGTGCTCGCCGCCATCGCCGCCGCCGAGACGCTGCGGCCCGCCCGGTGAGCGCGGCGGGGCGGCCCGTCGCGGCACCGGGCGGCGGGTGGCCGCGGTGACCGGGCCGGCGACCGGCGGGGAGACCTCCGGGGCCGGCGCGCCGGCCGCGCGGGCGCGCCGCGAGCTGACGTACGCCGTGCTGCTCTGCCTGGCCGGCGCGGGCCTGGCGCTGTGGGCCTCGACCCGGACCTGGGCGGTGGAGTTGGCCGCCCGGCCGGCGCCGCTGCCCCCGGTGCGGGCGGCCCGCACCGGGGCGGGCCTGCTGCCCTGGCTGCCCGCGCTCGCGGTGGTCGGGCTGGCCGGGGGCGGGGCAGTGCTGGCCACCCGGGGGGTGCCGCGCCGGCTGGTCGGCGTCCTGCTGCTGGCGCTCGGCGCGGCCGTGGCTGCCGGCGGCGGCTACGGCCTGGTGGCCGCGTTCGACGGCACGGTGAGCCGGCAGTGGCCGGCGTTCTGCCTGGTCGGTGGCCTGCTCGCCGCCCTCGGCGGCGGCCTCGTCGCGCTGCGCGGCGGGGGCTGGCCGGCGATGGGGGCGCGCTACGAGCGCCCGGCCCGGCCCGGCGTCGGCCCCGCCGCGGCGGAGGCCGCCGTGGCGGGCCCGGTGGCCGGGCGGCGGACCACCGAGGCGTGGGACGCGCTGGACCGGGGCGAGGACCCGACGGCCGATTGACCGACGGCCGACTGACCGGCGGGCGATTGACCGGGGGACGCGTGCCCGGCCGGCGGCCGGGCCGCCTGGCGGCGCGGGCGGCCGGGGTCAGCCGACCGGCTGGCGGTCCGGCGTCGCGGCGCGGGCGGCGGCCAGCTCGGCCACCAGCCGGTTCAGCTCGGCGCGCTGGTCGGCGCGGGCCCGGTCGGCGCAGACGGCCTCCCAGGCGTTGCCGCGCGCGGTGCGCACCCGGGCGTCGCCCACGACGGCCCGCTCCAGGGTGTGCACCACCCCGACGGCCAGCGACGCCACGGTGCGGGAGATGGTGGTCAGTCCGATGGTCGGGTTGGGCCCGGCAGTGCTCATCTGGTCACCCCACACGAGATCGTTCCGACGGCGCGGGCGGCGGCTCGCCGCGACCGCCCGATGGGCCGTGGGCAGGCCCCTTGTCGAGTCTGCCCGAGTCCCACGGTGCCCGGCTCACGTTTCGCCGTGGTCACCGCCACGTCAACTGTCCGCCGGGTCCGGCCACCTGGGCAGGGCCGTTCAGCCTTGAGCTTCGTCACAACATCGACCGGCGTGCGCGCGGTCGCGCCGCCGGTGGGCGCGGGGGCCGCCGGCCGGTCGCGCCGGTGCCGACGGGCGGCGTGCGCCCGGCGCGCCGCGGACGGACAATGATCCGATGAAGATGGGCGATCATCGATGGATTGGCGGGCGGCGGCGTCACCGCGATCGATGCGGGAGATCGCGCTCGGTGATCTACCGTTCACCGGAAGTCGGCCATTATGCCGCAGCCCATCTCGTGAGGCGCGCCATACCCCCGGCACGTGCTGCCAGGTGGCGCCCCCTAGCATCGGCCCATGACACCCGGAGAGGGGAGTCCGTTGGTGACTGCTGAGCATGCGCACGCGGAGGGGGACGGGGCCGGTCCGGCGGCGTCCGGAAGCGTCCTCGACGAGATCCTGGCCGGCGTCCGCGAGGACGTCGCCCGACGGCAGGAGCAGGTTCCGCTGGAGCGGATCCGTGAGCTCGCCGCCGCCGCGCCGCCACCGCTGGACGCGTACGCGGCCCTGCGCCGACCCGGCGTGGCGGTGATCGCCGAGGTGAAGCGCTCGTCGCCGTCCAAGGGCCAGATCGCCGAGATCGCCGACCCGGCCGTCCTCGCCGCCGACTACGCCGCCGGGGGCGCGCGGGTCATCAGCGTGCTCACCGAGGGGCGCTGGTTCGGCGGCTCGCTGGACGACCTGGCCGCCGTCCGGGCCGCGGTCAGGGTGCCCGTGCTGCGCAAGGACTTCGTCGTCTCCAGCTACCAGGTGCACGAGGCCCGTGCGCACGGCGCGGACCTGGTCCTGCTGATCGTGGCCGCGCTGGAGCAGAACGCGCTGGTCGGGCTGCTGGAGCGGATCGAGTCCCTCGGCATGTGCGCGCTGGTCGAGGTGCACACCGAGGAGGAGGCCGACCGGGCCATGGAGGCCGGCGCGCAGGTGATCGGGGTCAACGCCCGCGACCTGCGTACCCTGGAGGTCGACCGGTCGGTGTTCGAGCGGATCGCCCCCGGCCTGCCCAGCAACGTCGTCAAGATCGCCGAGTCCGGCGTGCGCGGCCCGCACGACCTGATCCGGTACGCCTCGGCCGGTGCCGACGCCGTGCTGGTCGGCGAGGGCCTGGTCACCCAGTCCAGCCCCCGCGAGGCGGTGGCCGCCCTGGTCAACGCCGGCAACCACCCGGCGACGCCCCGCCCGGCGCGCTGAGCCGCGCCGGGCTCCCGCCCGGCGCGCCGAGCAACCCGGGGCGAGAAGTCAGCAGCGAGAGGACACCGCCATGAGCGCCACCGAACCGGCCCCGGCCGGTCAGCTCCCCGACGCCGCCGGTCACTTCGGCCGGTTCGGCGGCCGGTTCGTCCCGGAGGCGCTCGTCGCGGCGCTCGACGAGCTCGACGCCGCCTACCGCAAGGCGATGTCCGACGAGTCGTTCCGCGCCGAGTTCGACGCGCTGCTGCGCGACTACGCGGGCACCCCCTCGCTGCTCTACCCGGCGCACCGGTTCTCCGCCCAGATCGGCGCGCGGGTGCTGCTCAAGCGCGAGGACCTCAACCACACCGGCGCCCACAAGGTGCGCAACGTCCTCGGCCAGGCGCTGCTGACCAAGCGGATGGGCAAGCGGCGGGTGATCGCCGAGACCGGCGCCGGCCAGCACGGCGTGGCCACCGCGACGGCCGCCGCCCTGTTCGACCTCGAATGCGTGGTCTACATGGGCGAGGTCGACACCGAGCGGCAGGCGCTCAACGTGGCCCGGATGCGGATGCTCGGCGCCACCGTCGTCCCGGTCACCACCGGCTCGCGCACCCTCAAGGACGCGATGAACGAGGCGATGCGGGACTGGGTCGCCAACGTCGACGAGACGCACTACCTGATCGGCACGGCCGCCGGGCCGCACCCGTTCCCCGAGCTGGTCCGGGACTTCGTCCGGGGCATCGGCGTCGAGGCCCGCGCGCAGTGCCTGGAGTCGACCGGCGCGCTGCCCGACGCCGTCGCGGCCTGCGTCGGCGGCGGCTCCAACGCGCTGGGCATCTTCCACGCCTTCGTGCCCGACGAGGGCGTGCGACTCTACGGCTTCGAGGCCGGCGGGGAGGGCGTGGACACCGACCGGCACGCGGCCAGCATCACCGGCGGCACCTCCGGGGTGCTGCACGGCGCGCGCACCTACGTGCTCCAGAACGCCGACGGGCAGACCATCGAGTCGCACTCCATCTCGGCCGGTCTGGACTACCCGGGCGTCGGGCCGGAGCACGCGTGGCTGCACGACAGCGGCCGGGCGAACTACCTGCCGGTGACCGACGCCGAGGCGATGGCCGCGTTCGAGCTGCTCTGCCGCACCGAGGGGATCATCCCGGCGATCGAGAGCGCGCACGCCCTCGCCGGCGCGCGCAAGATCGCCCCGGGGCTCGCCGCCGAGCTGGGCCGGGAGCCGGTCATCCTGGTCAACCTCTCCGGTCGCGGCGACAAGGACGTGCACACCGCCGGCGAATACTTCGGCATCCTCGACAAGGAGCAGTGACTCGTGAGCCGCATCGGGGTCGCGTTCGACAAGGCCCGGGCCGACGGGCGGGCCGTGCTGGTGGGCTGCATGCCGGCCGGCTTCCCGACCGTCGAGGGCAGCATCGCGGCCATGAAGGCGATGGTCTCCGCCGGCGTGGACGTCATCGAGCTGGAGATCCCCTACTCCGACCCCGTGATGGACGGCCCGGTCATCCAGAAGGCCAGCGACATCGCCCTGGCCGGCGGCGTGCGCACCGCCGACGCGCTGCGCATCGTCGAGGCGGTCGCGGCCACCGGCGCGCCGGTGGTCACCATGACCTACTGGAACCCCATCGAGCAGTACGGCGTCGACGCGTTCGCCCGGGACCTCGCGGCGGCCGGCGGCACGGGCCTGATCACCCCCGACCTGATCCCCGACGAGGCCGACGAGTGGCTGGCCGCCTCGGACGCGCACGGCCTGGACCGCACCTTCCTGGTCTCCCCGTCGTCGACGGACGCGCGGCTGCGGATGACCGCGGAGCACTGCCGGGGCTTCGTCTACGCCACCGCCATCATGGGCGTCACCGGCGCCCGGTCGCAGACCTCGGAGGCCGCGCCGATCCTGGTCTCCCGGCTGCGCGAGGTGACCGACCTGCCGGTCGGCGTCGGGCTCGGCGTCGGCACGGGCGCGCAGGCCGGCACCGTCGCCGGGTACGCCGACGGCGTGATCGTCGGCAGCGCCCTGATCCGCTGCCTGCTCGACGCGCCCGACCCGGCCGCCGGCCTGACCGCCCTGCGGGCGCTGAGCGCCGAGCTGGCCGAGGGCGTCCGCCACCCGCAGCGCTGACCCGCCCCGCGCCGCCCCGCCCAGCGCCGCCCCGCCCCCTCCGCCGCCCAGCCCCGCCCCGCCCCCTCCGCCCCGCCCCGCCCGGCACCGCTCGCGCGCGCCGTGCGGGGTGAGAAGGGGACCCTTCTCGACCCCAGGCGTTAACAAGGGGCCCTTCCTTGCACCCGGCCCGGGGTGCCGCCGGGGCGGTGGGCGGCGGTAGCGTGTGCAACCGTGACCCTCGTCTCCACGATCCCCCAGGCGGCCCTGCCGAGCCCCAGCACGGCCGTCTGGCAGCTCGGCCCGCTGCCGCTGCGGGCGTACGCGCTCTGCATCATCGCCGGCATCGCGGTGGCCTGCGTGGTGACCGAGCGCCGGCTGCGCCAGCGCGGCGTCGCCCCCGGCGCGGTGCTCGACATCGCCGTCTGGGCGGTGCCGACCGGCATCATCGGCGCCCGGATCTACCACGTGATCACCTCGCCGGAGAAATACTTCGGCGCGGGCGGCGAGCCGCTCAAGGCGTTCGCCATCTGGGAGGGCGGTCTCGGCATCTGGGGCGCGGTGGCGGGTGGGGCGCTCGGCGCGTGGCTCGCGGCCCGCCAGCTCGGCATCCCGTTCGCGGTGGTGGCCGACGCGCTCGCCCCGGGGCTGCCGCTCGCGCAGGCCGTCGGCCGGGTGGGCAACTGGTTCAACAACGAGCTCTACGGCGGCCTGACGACCCTGCCGTGGGGGTTGCAGGTGCACGACATGGATCCCCGCAACCCGGGCCACGCCAAGGTCGTCGACGGCGAGCCGGTGCTGCTGCCGGGGCTCTACCATCCGGCGTTCCTCTACGAGGCGCTGTGGAACGTCGGCGTCGCCGCGCTGGTCCTCGTCCTCGACCGGCGGCTGCGCCTGGGCCGGGGGCGGGCGTTCGCGCTCTACGTCATGGGCTACACGGCCGGCCGGTTCTGGATCGAGCTGATGCGCACCGACGAGGCCAACCACATCCTCGGCCTCCGGCTCAACGTCTGGACGGCCGCGCTGGTCTTCGTCGGGGCGCTGGTCTACTTCCTGCGCGTGCGCGGGCCCCGGGAATACCTCGTCCCGCTGGGCGGCCCCGCCCCGGCCCCGGCGACCGGGGGCGACGTGTCCCAGCTCGACCTGTCCGAGCGGGAGGCCGGCGCGCGGGCCGCCGCCCCGGCGGGCTACCGGGTGGTGAGCGAGGAGCAGTTCCGCGCGTACGAGGAGACCGGGGCCGTCCCCGACGACCCCACCGCGACCGGCGACGCCGACGGCGGGGCAGCCGGGCCCGACGGGGCGGGCGACGAGGCGGCCGGGGCCACCGGCTCCCGCGCCGCCGACCGCGAGAGCTGAGCGGGAGGGCCGGCATGCGTACCGCGGTGGTGGTCGGCGCCGGCATCGGCGGCCTGGCGGTCGCCGGCGCGCTGGCCCGGTCCGGCTGGCAGGTCACCCTCCTGGAGCGCGCCGACCGGGTCCGCCCGGACCCGACGGCCGTCGTGCTCTGGCCCAACGGGGTACGCGCGCTGCGCGCCCTCGACCTCGGCGCGGGGCTCGACGCGATCGCCACGCCGCTGCCCGACGGCGGCGTACGCCGCCCCGACGGGCAGTGGCTGGTGCAGCCCCGCCCCACCCCGGCCGACCGGATGCCCGTCGTGGTGCACCGGGAGGACCTGCACGACGCCCTGATCGCCGGCCTCGGCGAGCGGGTGGAGCTGCGCACCGGCGTGTCGGTGCGCACGGTGCGGGCCGAGCCGGGCCAGCGCCCGTCGGTCGGCGACGGCCGGCAGCGCTTCGAGGCCGACCTGGTCGTCGCGGCCGACGGCACCGACAGCGAGATCCGCCGGCAGCTGGCCCCCGAGTCCCGGGTGGTCAGCTCCGGCTGCGCCGCCTGGCGGGCGGTGATCCCCTGGTACCGCGCGCCCCGGCTGCCGGCCGACGCGCCGGTGGGCGGGGAGACGCTGGGGGCCGGGTACCGCTTCGTGGCCGCCTCGCTGGGCGAGCGCGGCTCGTCGGGCGCGTCGAGCCGGGGCGGCATCTACTGGGTGGCCACCGCCGCGGGCGCGTCCCGCCCGGAGCCGCCGGAGACCCAGCTCACCCTGCTGCGCCGCTGGTACGCCGGCTGGCCCGCGCCGGTCGGCGAGCTGCTCGACGCCACCGACCCGGCCGACCTGGTGCAGCAGGAGATCCGCGAGCTGCGCCCGCTGCCCCGCTCGTACGGCTTCCCGGCCGGGCCGGGCGGGGTGGTGCTGCTCGGCGACGCCGCGCACGCCATGCCCCCGCACCTCGGCCAGGGCGCGTGCCTCGCCTTCGAGGACGCCGCCACCCTCGCCTCGCTGCTGCGCGAGTCGCGCCTGCCGGACGCGGTCGCCGCGTACGACCGGCTGCGCCGGCCCCGCGCGGCGACGGTGGTGCGGCAGACCCGCCGGATGTCGGCGGTGCTCCAGGCGCGGGGCCGGCTCGCCCTGCGGGCGCGCGACGCCGCCCTCGGCGCGATCAGTCCCCGCCTGCTCTCCGGCGCGGCGGCCTCCGCCGCGCAGTGGCGTCCCCCGTCCTGACCGCCCCGGGCAGGGCCGGGGCCCGCTGCCCGCGAGCGGCGGGCCGGGGTCCGGGCCGGGGACGGGGCTGGGCTCGGGCCGGGCGTGGGCCGGGTCCGGGGCCGAGCCGGGTCCGGGCGCGGGCCGGGTCCGGGCGCGGGCCGGGTCCGGGCGTCATGTCGGCGACATGGCGGTATCCCCGCGCCCCTGATACCGCGATGTCGCCGACATCGCCGCGCGTCCCCGCCGACATCGCCGCGCGTCCCCGCCGGCAGGCGGCGGCGCGTCCCCGCCGGGCCGCCGGGGCGGCGGCGTCAGATGATCGCGGCGGGCTCGGCGATGCAGGCGGTGCCGATCCGGCGGAAGCCGACCCGGACGTAGACGCGGGCGATGTCCTCGCTGCCGGCGGAGAGGAAGACCAGGTCGGTGCCGGCGGCGCGCAGCGCGTGGGCGAGGGCGGCGGTGACCGCCGCGCCGAGCCCCCGGCGGCGGGCGGCCGGCAGGGTCGCCACCCCGGCGATCTCGGCGGTGTCGCCGACCCGCATCGCCATTCCGCTGGCCAGCGCCCCCTCGCCGGGGGCCTCGGCGAGCGCGGACAGCCGCCGGCCGTCGGCGATGCGCGCCCGCTCCTCCTCCAGCGCGGCCACGTCCAGCTCGGTGATCGCCGCGTCCCGCTGCGCCGGGCCGGCGTCGCCCCGGGCGGTGCCGGCGGCGGCGAAGCCCACGGCGGCGACCGCCCGGCGGGCGGCCACGTCGGCGGCGAGGCCGGGGGAGGCCGCGTCGAGCAGGCGCACCGGCACGTCGGCGAAGCCGCCCGGGTCGGCCAGGGCGGCCGGGTCGAGGACCATCAGCGGGGCCTCCAGGACGGTCAGCCCGGCCGCGCGGGCCACCGCGAGCAGGGCCGGGTTGCGCTCGTGCACCCACTCGAACGCCTCCGGCAGGCCGAGTTCCCGCTGCCGCTGGCGCACTGCGGTAATGTCGGCCACGGAGGGCGGCCCGGCGGCGTCGAGGCGGGGCCGCGCGTAGAACGGCCATCCCTCCCCTTCCCGGACGAACAGGACGAGGGGGCCGTGTTCCTCCGCGCGGGCCACGTCGCGGGGCACGGCGTCGTAGAACCGCTCCAGCCGGTCGAACGTCACGGTCGTCTCAGCGCGTACGTGATCCACCGCGCGAGACTACCCTTCCCAGAATCTGGAAGTGTGATCAATCTGAACTGGCCTTGCGCGCCTACCCCTAACGTAGACTCAATAGACCCATAAGGGCCGACGTCGTCCCGACCATGATCCAACCTGAGTGACGACAGGAGGCCCGGTGGCCTTTCCGTACCCTCTCAGCCAGCAGTCGGCCCCGCCCGCGGCCGGGCTGTACGACCCCGCGCACGAGCACGACGCGTGCGGGGTGGCGTTCGTGGCGGACCTGTACGGCCGGCGCTCCCACTCGGTCGTCGCCAACGGTCTCGGCGCGCTGCTCCGGCTGGACCACCGGGGCGCCCGGGGCGCGGAGCACAACACCGGCGACGGCGCGGGCATCATGATCCAGGTGCCGGACGCGTTCCTGCGCGAGGTCGTCGACTTCCCGCTGCCGCCCGCCGGCGAGTACGCCACCGGCCTGGTCTTCCTGCCGACCGACGACGACGCGGAGGCGCGCGCCCGCCGGGTGCTGGAGAAGTACGCCCTGGTCGAGGGCGCCGAGGTCCTCGGCTGGCGGGATGTGCCCACCGACCCGAGCGGCCTCGGCGAGACCGCCCTGGCGGCGATGCCCCGGGTGCGGCAGGTCTTCCTGGCCGCCAGCCGGCTCACCGACACCCCCGCCGGCCCGGCCGGCTCGCCGCTGTCCGGCCTCGACCTGGACCGGGTGGCGTTCTGCGTCCGCAAGCAGGCCGAGCGGGAGACCGCCGAGCGGGGCGTGCCGGCCTACTTCCCGTCGCTGTCCTGCCGGACGATGGTGTTCAAGGGGATGCTCACCCCCGACCAGCTCCCCGAGTTCTTCCCCGACCTGACCGACGGGCGGGTCGACAGCGCCATCGCGCTGGTGCACTCCCGGTTCTCCACCAACACGTTCCCGTCGTGGCCGCTGGCCCACCCGTACCGGATCATCGCCCACAACGGTGAGATCAACACGATCCGCGGCAACCGCAACTGGATGCAGGCCCGCGAGGCGCTGCTGCGCAGCCCGAACCTCCCCGGCAACATCCGCCGGGTCTTCCCGGTGTGCACCCCGGCGGCCTCCGACTCGGCGAACTTCGACGAGGTCCTGGAGCTGCTGCACCTGGCCGGGCGCAGCCTGCCGCACGCCGTGCTCATGATGATCCCCGAGGCGTGGGAGAACGACCCCGACATGCGCGCCGACAAGCGCGCCTTCTACCGGTTCCACGCGAGCCTGATGGAGCCGTGGGACGGGCCGGCGTCGGTCGCGTTCACCGACGGCGAGGTCGTCGGCGCGGTGCTGGACCGCAACGGGCTGCGCCCGGGGCGCTGGTGGCGCACCGCCGACGGCCTGGTGGTGCTCGGCAGCGAGGCGGGCGTGCTCGACCTCGACCCGGCCACCGTGGTCGCCAAGGGCCGGCTCCAGCCGGGCCGGATGTTCCTGGTCGACACCGTCGCCGGCCGGATCGTCTCCGACGACGAGATCAAGACCGAGCTGGCCGCCGCCCAGCCGTACGCGGAGTGGCTGCACGCCGGGCTGATCGACCTGGGCGACCTGCCGCCGCGCGAGCACATCGTCTACACCCACGACTCGGTGCGCCGCCGCCAGCAGACCTTCGGCTACACCGAGGAGGAGCTGAAGATCCTGCTCGCCCCGATGGCCCGCACCGGGGCCGAGCCGCTCGGCTCGATGGGCACCGACACCCCGATCGCCCCGCTGTCGACCCGGCCGCGGCTGCTCTACGACTACTTCCACCAGCTCTTCGCCCAGGTCACCAACCCGCCGCTGGACGCCATCCGCGAGGAGCTGGTGACCAGCCTCCAGCACACCATCGGCGCGGAGGGCAACCTGCTCGACCCGGGCCCGGCGAGCTGCCGGCAGATCGTGCTGCCCTATCCGGTGATCGACAACGACGAGCTGGCCAAGATCCTCTCCATCGACGAGGACGGCGACCTGCCCGGCTTCAAGGCCGTGCGGGTCTCCGGGCTCTACCGGGCCCGCGACGGCGGGGCCGGGATCAAGGCCCGGCTCACCGAGATCTGCCGGCACGTCTCCGAGGCGATCGAGGACGGCGTGCGCATCCTGGTGCTGTCCGACCGTGACTCCAACGCCGACCTCGCCCCGATCCCGTCGCTGCTGCTCACCGCCGCCGTGCACCAGCACCTCGTCCGCGAGCAGACCCGCACCCAGGTGGCGCTGATCGTCGAGTCCGGCGACTGCCGCGAGGTGCACCACGCGGCCGTGCTGATCGGCTACGGCGCGGCGGCCGTCAACCCCTACCTGGCCTTCGAGTCGGTCGAGGACATGATCGCCACCGGCGCGCTGACCGGCGTCGAGCCGGCGAAGGCGGTGCGCAACTACGTCAAGGGGCTCGGCAAGGGCGTCCTGAAGATCATGTCCAAGATGGGCATCTCGACCGTGTCGTCGTACTGCGGGGCGCAGGTGTTCGAGGCCGTCGGCCTGGACGCCCGCCTCGTCGAGCGCTACTTCCGGGGCACCCCCAGCACGATCGGCGGGGTCGACCTGCACGGCGTCCACGCCGAGGTGGCCGCCCGGCACTCGCTGGCCTGGCCGGCGCCGGGCGCGGCGGCGACCGACCGGCTGGAGGTCGGCGGCGAATACCAGTGGCGGCGCGAGGGCGAGCTGCACCTGTTCAACCCGGAGACCGTCTTCCTGCTCCAGCACGCCACCCGCAGCCGCCAGTACGACGTCTTCCGGCAGTACACGGCCAAGGTCGACGAGCTGGCCGCGAAGGCCGGTTCACTGCGCGGGCTGTTCACCCTGCGCACCGGCGTCCGCCCGCCCGTGCCGCTGGACGAGGTCGAGCCGGCCAGCGAGATCGTCAAGCGGTTCGCCACCGGCGCGATGTCGTACGGGTCGATCTCCGCCGAGGCGCACGAGACCCTCGCCATCGCCATGAACCGCCTCGGCGGCAAGTCCAACACCGGCGAGGGCGGCGAGGACGTCGACCGGCTGCACGACCCGGCCCGCCGCTCGTCGGTCAAGCAGATCGCCAGCGGCCGGTTCGGCGTCACCAGCGAATACCTGGTCAACGCCGACGACCTCCAGATCAAGATGGCGCAGGGCGCGAAGCCCGGCGAGGGCGGGCAGCTGCCCGGCAACAAGGTGTGGCCGTGGATCGCCCGCACCCGCCACGCCACCCCCGGCGTCGGCCTGATCTCCCCGCCGCCGCACCACGACATCTACTCGATCGAGGACCTGGCGCAGCTCGTCCACGACCTCAAGTGCGTCAACCCGGCCGCCCGGGTGCACGTCAAGCTGGTCAGCGAGACCGGCGTCGGCACCGTCGCGGCCGGCGTGGCCAAGCTCAAGGCCGACGTCATCCTCATCTCCGGCCACGACGGCGGCACCGGCGCGTCCCCGCTCAACTCGCTCAAGCACGCCGGCACCCCGTGGGAGCTGGGCCTGGCCGAGGCGCAGCAGACCCTGCTGCTCAACAAGCTGCGCGACCGGGTCACCGTGCAGGTCGACGGCCAGCTCAAGACGGGCCGGGACGTGCTGGTCGCGGCGCTGCTCGGCGCGGAGGAGTTCGGCTTCGCCACCGCCCCGCTCATCGTCGAGGGCTGCGTGATGATGCGCGTCTGCCACCTCGACACCTGCCCGGTCGGCATCGCCACCCAGAACCCGGTGCTGCGCGAGCGGTTCACCGGCCGGCCGGAGTTCGTGGAGAACTTCTTCCTCTTCCTCGCCGAGGAGGTCCGGGGCTACCTCGCCGAGCTGGGCCTGCGCTCGATCGAGGAGGCGATCGGGCAGACCGAGCTGCTCGACGTCGTGCCGGCCATCGACCACTGGAAGGCCCACGGCCTCGACCTCGGCCGGGTCCTGCACTCCCCGGAGCTGCCGGCCGGCGCCGCCCGGCGCGGCGTGCGGGCCCAGGAGCACGGCCTGGAGCTGGCGCTGGACAACGAGCTGATCGCCCTCGCCCAGCCGGCGCTGACCGACGGCACGCCCGTGCGGGTCGAGGTGGCGGTGCGCAACGAGCACCGCAGCGTCGGCGCGATGCTCGGCGGCGAGGTCACCCGCCGCCGCGGCGGGGCCGGCCTGCCCGCCGACACCATCGAGTTCCTGCTGCGCGGCACCGCCGGGCAGTCCTTCGGCGCGTTCCTGCCCAGCGGGGTCACCCTGCGGCTGCACGGCGACGCCAACGACTACGTCGGCAAGGGGCTCTCCGGCGGCCGGCTCGTCGTCCGCCCGGACGCCGCCGCGCCGTTCGTCGACGGCGAGGCCGCGCCGGGGGAGCGGGCCGAGGACCAGATCATCGCCGGCAACACCATCCTGTACGGGGCCACGGCCGGCGAGGTCTTCCTGCGCGGCCGGGTCGGCGAGCGGTTCGCCGTGCGCAACTCGGGCGCGGTGGCGGTCGTCGAGGGCGTCGGCGACCACGGCTGCGAGTACATGACCGGCGGCACGGTGGTGGTGCTCGGCGAGACCGGGCGCAACTTCGCCGCCGGCATGTCCGGCGGCACCGCGTACGTGTGGCGGCTCGACGAGCAGCGGGTCAACACCGAGCTGGTCGACCTGTCCCCGCTCAGTGACGAGGAGTCCGACCGGCTGCACGAGCTGGTGCACCGGCACTTCGCCGAGACCGGCTCGGCGGTCGCCGAGGCGCTGCTGAAGCGCTGGCCGGAGGCGGTGGAGGAGTTCACCGCGGTGGTGCCCCGGGACTACCGCCGGGTGCTGGAGATCATGCGGGCCGCCGAAGCCGCCGGCCACGACGTCGACGACGCGGTGATGAGCGCGCTGAGCGCGCCGGCCGCGCCGGTGCCGCCCGCCACGCGGGTGGTCGCCCAGGAGGTGGCTCGTGCCTGACCCGAACGGTTTCCTGCGCTACGACCGGCGGCTGCCCGCGCGCCGGCCGGTGCCGGTGCGGATCTCCGACTGGCGGGAGGTGTACCCGCCGGCCGGCGAGACGCTGATCCGCGAGCAGGCCACCCGCTGCATGGACTGCGGCATCCCGTTCTGCCACGACGGCTGCCCGCTGGGCAACCGCATCCCGGACTGGAACGACCTGGTCCGCACGGGCGGCTGGGACGCCGCGGTGGAGTCGCTGCACGCCACCAACAACTTCCCCGAGTTCACCGGCCGGCTCTGCCCGGCGCCATGCGAGGCCGCGTGCGTGCTCGGCATCGGCGGCGGGCAGCCGGTCACCATCAAGCAGGTCGAGGTGGAGATCGCCGACGCGGCGGCGCGGGCCGGCCTCGCGCCGCGTCCGGCGGCGGCCCCGACTGGCCGGTCGGTCGCCGTGGTCGGCTCCGGGCCCGCCGGCCTGGCCGCCGCCCAGCAGCTCGCCCGCGCCGGCCACGCCGTGACGGTGTACGAGCGCGACGACGCGATCGGCGGCCTGCTCCGCTACGGCATCCCCGACTTCAAGCTGGAGAAGCAGCACATCGACCTGCGGCTGGCCCAGCTGGAGGCGGAGGGCGTCGCGTTCCGCACCGGGGTGGACGTCGGCGTCGACGTGACCGCCGAGCAGCTGCGCGAGGCGCACGACGCGGTGCTGCTCGCCTGCGGCGCGTTGCAGGGCCGGGACACCCCGGAGACGCCGGGGCGCAAGCTGCGCGGCGTGCACCAGGCGATGACGCACCTGGTCGCCGCGAACCGCGTCGTCGCCGCCGCCGGTGCGGGCCGGCCGGCCCTCGCGGTGCTGCCCGACGGCACCCCGATCGACGCCGCCGGCAAGCACGTGGTGATCATCGGCGGCGGCGACACCGCCGCGGACTGCCTCGGCGTGGCCCACCGGCAGGGCGCGGCCGGCGTACACCAGCTCGACCTGTACCCCGAGCCGCCGCACGCCCGCGACGCCGCGCGCGACCCGTGGCCGACCTGGCCGTGGATCCTGCGCAACTACCCGGCGCACGAGGAGGGCGGCGAGCGGGTGTTCGCCGCCGCCGTGCAGGAGTTCGTCGACGACGGCACCGGCCAGGTGCGCGCCGTACGCATCGCCGAGGTGACTGTCGAGAAGCGCGACGGCCGGCGGATCGTCACCGCGGTGCCCGGCTCGGAGCGGGAGCTGCCGGCGGACCTGGTGCTGCTGGCGATCGGCTTCGAGGGCACCGAGGAGCAGCCGCTGCTGGCGCAGTTCGGGGTGGCCCGCAACGCCCGGGGCGCGATCGACGCCCGGCCGGACTGGCAGACCGAGGCCGACGGCGTCTTCGTCGCCGGGGACATGCACCGGGGCGCGTCGCTGATCGTCTGGGCGATCGCCGAGGGGCGGGCGGCGGCCGCCGCGATCCACTCCTACCTGGGCGGGGTGGGCGAGCTGCCCGCCCCGGTCGACCCGGCGCGGCAGCCGCTCGCCGCCCGCTGACGGCCCCGCTCGGCGGGCCGGGACCTGGTGTCCCGGCCCGCCGGCGTGTCAGTGCAGCAGTTCGTGGGCCTCGCGGACCTTCGCCCACGACTTCGGCTTGACCGGCGCGGCCGGGGCGGCGGCGCGGGCCGCCGAGCCGCCCGCCGTCAGCTCCGGGCGGCCCTTGGTGAACAGCCAGGTCGTGAACAGGGCGTCGAGGTCCTTGCCGGAGACCTGCTCGGCGAGGGCCTGGAACTGCGCGATCGTGCCGTTGCCGTGGCGGTGGGCGGCGGTCCACTCCGGCAGGATGCGGAAGAACGCCGCGTCGCCGACGGCCAGCCGGAGCTGGTGCAGGGCCATCGCGCCCCGGTCGTAGACCGCGCCGTCGAAGACGTTGTTCGCGCCCGGGTCGCCGGGCGGCACCTGCCAGAACGCGTCGTCGGCCGGGTAGCTGGCGTAGGTGAAGTCGAACCACTCCTGCGCGGTGCCCTCGCCCTGCTCCTCCGACCAGAGCCACTCCGCGTAGCTGGCGAAGCCCTCGTTGAGCCAGATCTGGCTCCAGTCGGCGACCGAGACCGAGTCGCCGAACCACTGGTGGGCGTTCTCGTGCACGACCACGTAGGTGTTCGACCCGCGCCGCCAGAAGCCCGGCCCGTACACCGAGCGGGTCTGCGTCTCCAGGGCGAAGCCGATGCTGTTGGCCGGAGCGGCGACGCCGCCCTGCGCCTCGAACGGGTACGGCCCGAAGATCCCGCTCTCCCAGTCGACGATCTCGGCGGTGCGTTCGATGCTGGCCCGCGCGGCCGGCCCGAGCGAGCCCAGCGTGGTGCTGTACGCGTTGACGACCGGCAGCCCGTTCGGCGCGGTGTCGGTGACGATGTCGTAATCCCCGATCGCGAGGAACGCCAGGTACGTCGCGCCCGGCGTGGCGCTGCGCCAGCCCCAGCGCGTCCGGTTGCCGGGCTCGGCCAGCGGCGGCCGGGGCTGCACGCCGTTGCTGACGACCTCGACGCCGGTCGGCACGGACACGGAGACGTCCCAGGTGGCCTTGTCGCTGGGGTGGTCGTTGCTCGGGTACCACCACCAGGCCGACTCGGGCTCGTTGACGGCCAGCGCCCCGTCGGTCGTCTTCGTCCAGCCGGTCCAGCCGTCGACGCGGGTCTGCGAGGGCACGCCCGCGTACTGCACCACGATGGTCAGGGACTGGCCCGAGACGATCGGGCGGGGTGCGGTGATCGCCAGCTCGTGGGCGCCCTCGCGGGCGAAGACGGCCGGGTAGTTGTTGACCTTGACCGACTGGACGCCGAGCACGAAGTCCAGGTTGAACCGGGTGAGGTCCTGGGTGGCCCGGGCGAGGATCGTGGTGGTGCCGGAGAGTTGGTCGGTGGCGGGCTCGTAGCGCAGCCGGATGTCGTAGTGGTCGACGTCGTACCCGCCGTTGCCGTAGTCGGGGAAGTAGCTGTCGCCCAGGCCGGGGCTGCCGGGCCCGGGCGCGGCCGGCGCGGCTGCCGGCCGGCCCCAGCCCGATCGGGCGGCGGCGTGGCCGGGTGCGCCGGCCGCGACCGCGCCGGCGGTGGAGACGGTCAGGGCGGCGATGGCCGCCGCGAGAACGCGTCGCACGGAATGGACTCCCTCCGTTGGGTGTACGCCGGCCAACCTAATCGACAGATGTAAACGGGTGTGTCCCGGCGGGCGGTCCACGCCCTATTCCCTCGATGGAAATGTTTCGATAGCATTACCGACCAGTAACCACCACCCCTGGGCCACGCGCGCGGTTCCGAGGATCCACCACCCCTGCCCCCGCGGAGGTTCCCCATGCCCCACCGCCCGCTGGTCCGCGCCCTGACCGCGTTGACCGCACTGCTCGCCGCGACCCTCGGCGCGGCGGCCGCCCCCGGCGTCGCCCAGGCCGCCCAGGCCGCGAAACCCGCCCGAGCCGCCGCCGCGGTCAACTACGTGGCGCTGGGCGACTCCTACTCCTCCGGCGTCGGCGCCGGGCCGTACGACCTGTCCACCTGCCTGCGCAGCGACAAGTCGTACGCCCCGCTCTGGGCCGCCGCCCACCAGGTCGCCAGCTTCGCGTTCCCCGCCTGCGGCGGCGCGGTCACCGCCGACGTGATCAACAAGCAGGTGAACGCGCTGAGCGCCAGCACCACCCTGGTCACCATCACCATCGGCGGCAACGACGCCGGCTTCGTCGACGTCATCACGAGCTGCCGGTTCGGCAGCACCAGCACCTGCGAGGGCGCGGTGAACGAGGCCAGGGCGTTCGCCACCACCGAGCTGCCCGGCCGCCTCGACCGCACCTACGCGGCGATCCGCGCCAAGGCCCCCGACGCCCGGCTCGTGGTGCTCGGCTACCCGCGCCTGTTCGAGACGACCTCCTGCGGCGCGCTGGCGATGAGCGCCTACAAGCGCACCATCATCAACGAGGCCGCCGACCTGCTCGCCTCGATCACCGCCGGCCGGGCCGCCGCGGCCGGGGCCACCTTCGCCGACGCCCGCCCCTACTTCGCCGGGCACGGCGTCTGCGCCGCCGTGCCGTGGATCCACGACGTCACCGGCGTCATCGAGGCGTACCACCCGAAGGCCGACGGCTACCGGCTGGGCTACCTGCCGGCGCTCACCGCCGTCACCGGCTGACCCCGCGCCCTGCGGAGACGGCCGGCGGCCGGCGGGCCCCGCCTCAGGCCCCGCCGCCGGCCCACCACCGGCCCCGCCGGCCGCCCCGGCGGGGCCGGTGCGCGCGCCGTCGCGGCGGACTGTCCCACGCCGCCGCGCGTCCGTTAGGGTTCGCTGGACCAGACGGCCATCGCGCGTGGGGGGCAACAGAGGGTGGGCAGGCTCGCGTCGGCGTACGGTCAGGCGGTCGCCGCCCATCGGCAGGCCCGCGAGCGGCTCGACCGGGCCCGCCGGTCGCTCGGCGCGCCCGGCCCGGCCGCCCCCACCGCCGCCGACGTCGTCGCCCGGCTGGCCGCCGTGGGCGGGCGGCTCGCCGCCCCCGCCCCCGGGGTCACCGCGCTGACCGGCGCGCCCGCCCCGATCCGCGTCGGCGAGGCGACCACCCTGGACGGTGGCTTCCCCGTGCTCGTCCCGCTCGGCGGCGGCTGCCACCTCACCGTCGACGCCGACGCCCGCGACCCGCGCGTCGGCGAGTTGCTGCGCGCGGTGGTGCTGCGGCTGCTCGCCACCGCCCCGCCCGGCACGGTCCGGGTCGCCGGGATCGACACGGTGGCCTTCGGGGCCACCTTCCTGCCGCTGCGCCCGCTGCTCGACGCCGGGGTGCTCGCCCCGACCGCCACCACCGCCGCCGAGGTCGCCGCGCTGCTCGACTCCGCCGAGCGGCACGCCCGGGCCGCCCAGGCAGCCGACCCGGCCGCCCGCGAGCTGCTGGTGCTGGTCGTCGCCGCCGCGCCCGGCCCCCGCGAGCTGGCCCGGCTCGCCGCGCTCACCCACGCCGGGGCGTCCGCCGCGGTCTGCGTGCTGCTCGCCGGCCACCGCGCCGCCGCCGGCCAGCAGGGTCCCGCCGGCTCCGACGCGCCGCCGCCGGGCGCGGCCACCGCGCTGCGCCTGATGCAGCGGTACGCCCACGTCGGCGACCCGCCCGGGCACCCGTTCAGCGCCGACGGCTCCGGGCTGGCCGCCCCCGTCGTGCTCGACGGCGACCTGCCGCCGGCCACCGTGGCCGCCCTCGCCGCGCACCTCGCCCCCGCCGCCCGCCGCGACGTCCCGCCCGCCTTCGCCGACCTGCTGCCGGCCCGCCGCTGGGCGGCGACCAGCGCCGCCGGGTTGTCCACCGTGGTCGGCCGGGCCGGGCGGCAGCCGGTCACCGTCGCCTTCGACGACGCCACCCCGCACTGGCTGATCGCCGGCCGCACCGGCGCCGGCAAGACGGTGTTCCTGCTCGACGCCCTCTACGGGCTGGCCGCCCGCTACGCCCCCGACCAGCTCCAGCTCTGGCTGCTCGACTTCAAGGAGGGCGTCAGCTTCACCGAGTTCGTGCCCACCGAGCGGGACCCGTCCTGGTTGCCGCACGCCCGTGTCGTCGGCATCGAGAGCGACCGGGAATACGGCCTGGCCGTGCTGCGGGAGCTGCGCCGGGAGCTGAACCGGCGGGCGACCGTCCTCAAGCGGCACGGCGTCACGAAGCTCGCCGACCTGCCCCGCGACGCGGCGGTGCCCCGGATCGTGGCGGTCGTCGACGAGTTCCAGGTGCTGCTCGCCGGCACCGACGCCGTCGCCCGCCAGGCCGTCGACCTGCTGGAGGAGCTGGCCCGCAAGGGCCGCTCGTACGGGGTGCACCTGGTCCTGGCCAGCCAGTCCACCGCCGGCATCGAGTCGCTGTACGGCCGCGCCGAGGCGATCTTCGGGCAGTTCCCGCTGCGGGTGGCCCTGCCCGGCGGCGGGGGAGTGCTCGACGCGCTCAACACCGCCGCCGACGCGCTGCCGATCGGCGCGGCCGTGCTCAACACCGCCGCCGGGGCGGCCGGGGCCGACACCGTGGCCCGCTTCCCCGACGCGTACGCGGCCCGCGCCGAGCTGGCCCGGCTGCGCCACGAGCTGTGGCGCGAGCGGCCGGCCGGCTCCGCCGCGCCCACCGTCTTCCGGGGCTACGATCCGGCGCGGGCCGACGACGATCCGGCCCTCGCCGCCCTGCGCCCCGGCGGCGGGCCCCCGGTCGCCCTGGTGGGCCGCGTCGTCGACGTGGCGAACAGCCCCGCCTCGTTCACCCTCGACGCCACCCCGGGCCGGCACCTGGCCGTGGTCGGCACCTCGACCGTCGGCGCGGAGGTGCTGCGCGCCGCCGCGCTGGGCCTCGGCCGGCAGCACGCCCCCGGCGGGGCCCGGTTCCTGCTCGCCGGGCTGGTCGCCGCCGTCGACCCGGTGGTCGACGCGACCGCCGTCGCGCTCGCCGCGGCGGGCCACCCGGTGCAGCGGCTCGACCCGGCCGCCCTGCGCGACCGGATCGCCGCCCTCGCCGCCGCCGGCCCGCCGAGCCCCGCCGACCAGGCCAGCCCCGCCGACCAGGCCAGCCCCGCCGACTCGGCCGACCCCGCCCGTCCGCCGATCGCCGGCCGCACCTACCTGGTGGTCTTCGGCGCGGACGCGGCTTCGGCCGCCCTCGCCGGCACCGACCCGACCACGTTCCGCTCCGGCCTGGACGACCTGCGCGCCCTGCTGCGCGAGGGCCCCGGCCACGGGGTGCACCTGCTGGGCTGGTGGCGGGGGCTGCGCCGGCTCGCCGACGACCTCGGCGGGACGCACCACCGCGACGACGTCGCCTGCCTGGTCGCGTTGAACGTCCCCGGCGCGGAGCTGGGGCTGCACCTGGGCGAGCACGACCTCGCCTACACCCCGCGTCCCGACCGGGCGCTGCTGGTGGACCGGCACGACCAGCGCACCCGGCTGATCGTGCCGTTCACCGGGCCGGGACACGAGATCGACGAGGAGCGCTGAGCCGTGGCCACCTTCGCCGAGTACGCCGCCCTGGCCCGGCAGCTCGCCGACCAGCGCCGCGAGACCGACCGGGACGCCGTCGCCGCCGACCGCCACCGTTCGGCCCTGCGCGCGACGCTCGACCAGCTCACCCGACGCCTCGACGCCCAGTCCCACCGCCTCGACCAGCTCGGCCGGGCCGCCGGCGTCACCGCCGACCCGCCGGCCGCCCCGGGCGCGCGCCCCGCCTCGCCGACGGTGTCGCCGGCACCGGCCGGGGCGGGGGCGTCCGGGGCGGGGGCGTCCGGCGGGCGGGCCGGTGGGTCGCCGGAGCCGGGGACGGCGGGGGCCGGCGGCGCAGCCGACGCGCCGGGGCGGCCGGGTGTCGGGGCGTACCCCCAGGGTGGGACGACCGGCGCGGTGGTGGCGGTGCCGACGTCGGCCGGGGTGCCCGCGCCCCGCGCCGGGGGTGTCGACCCGGGCGCGGAGCTGGCCGAGGCCCGGCGGCTCGCCGACGAGACCGACCGGCTGATCGGCCTCACGGAGGCCGTCGGCCGCCGGCCGCCGCTGCTGCCGGCGTGGTCGCCGCTGGCGCGGGCCCTGGCCGTGTACGCGGCGTGCGCGGCTGCCGGCGTCGTGCTGGCGATGGTGCTGCTCGGCGTCGCGGGGGTGGTGGCCAGCCCGGGGGCCGTCTACGTGGCCACCTGCGGCGCGCTGCCCGTGCTCTGCTTCGTCGCCGGCTACCTCGTGCTCGGCCGATGGGGGCGGCCGGCGCTGGGCGCGGACGGGCCGCCGCCCCGGTTCGTGCCGCTCGGTTTCGTGACCTGCGTGCTGCTCATGCCGCTGGCCTACTGCGGCTACCTGGTGCTGTTCCGCCTGCTGCGCTGAGGCCCGGCTGCCCCGGCCCCGGGCCGCCGGTCGTCGCCGGCCGGCCGGTCAGCCGGCCAGGGCGAGGCGGGCCACCTCGGCCGCGCACCCCCAGGACAGGGTGACCCCCGCGCCGCCGTGCCCGTACGCGTGCACCAGCCGGCCCCCGGCGGGGCCCGCCGCCTCGACCGCGACCCGGGGTCCGCCGTGCCGGGCGGGGCGCAACCCGATCCGCTCGCCGAGCACCGGCGCGTCGGCCAGCTCCGGCACGAGCGCCACGCACCGCCGCCGGATCGCCGCCGCCGTCTCCGGGTCGGGCCCGGTGTCCCACACCCCCGGCTGGTACGTGCCGCCGAGCACCACGTCGTGCCGGCGTGGGTGCACGTAGGTGATCCCGGCCGGGTCGTCCTCGTCGCGCACCGACGTGGTCAGCCCCGGGTTCGCCACCAGCACCAGGTGCCCGCGCACCGGGTGCACGGCCGGGTCGGCGGCGAGCCGGCCGGCGGCCAGCCCGGTCGCGTTGACCACGGTGGGGGCGACGTCGAACGCCTCGGCGAGGCGGCCCACCCGGCGGCGCAGCACCCGCCCCCCGCCGGCGGTGACCCGCCCGGCCAGCCACCCCAGGTACGGCGTCATCTCCACCGCCGGCGCGGTGAACCGCAGCACCGCCGTGTACGGCGGCTCGGCCGGCCCGGCCACCAGGTCCCCGGTGGCCGCCGCCCACCACGGCGGGCCGTCGTAGCGGTGGCGCAGCAGCATCCGCGTCGGCCGGGCCACCACCCCCGGCACGCCCGCCCCCGCCTGGCGGGTCAGCTCCGCGTGGGTCTCGCGCGCCCAGCGCAGCACCCGGGGATCCGCGTCGGTGTGCGTCGGGTACCACACGGCGGCGGCCACCGTCGACACCGTGTCCGCCGGGTCGTCCGCCGCCAGCACGGTCACCCGCGCGCCCCGCTCCTGGAGGGTCACGGCGGCGGTCAACCCGATGATCCCGCCGCCGACCACCACCACGTCCGCCGTCTCCGTCATCGCCGGCTCCTTCCCTCGTGGCCCGCCCGGTGTCGTGCCGTGGCCTCGGATCGTGCCGCGCCGGCCGGGACCACGTCCAAGACGGAACCGGGCGGGCGGCGATAGGCGGCGCTTATGATCCGGGGATGGACGCCTGGTCGGACCTGCGCCGGCTGCGCTACTTCGCCGTGCTCGCCGAGGAACTGCACTTCACCCGGGCCGCCGCCCGCCTGCACATCGCCCAACCGGCGCTCAGCCAGCAGATCCGCGCCCTGGAACGCCAGCTCGGCGTGCCGCTGGTGCACCGCACCAGCCGGGGCTGCACGCTGACCGAGGTGGGGCAGCGGGTGGCCGCCGAGGCCGCGCGGCTGCTCGCCGACGTCGACGCCGGCGCCGCCCGCATCAGGGATCTGGTGCAGGGCCGGGGCGGGCGGCTGCGGCTCGCGTACACCCGGTCGGCGCGCGGCGGCCCGGTGGACGCCCTGGTGGCCCGGTTCCGCACCGCCCACCCCGACGCGGAGGTCGCCGCCGAGACCGCCTGGACCGCGCCGAACGTCGCCGGGCTGCTCGCCGGCCGGCTCGACGCGGCGTTCGTCCGCCCGCCGGTCGACGAGCCGGCGCTCGCCTGCCGCACCGTCGACACCGAGGAACTGCTGCTGGCCCTGCCGGCGGGGCACCCGCTGGCCACCGGCCGCCGCCGGATCACCCGGGCCGAGGTGGTGGACCTGCCGGCCGTCATGTGGTCCCGCGCCAACGGCCCCGGCATGTTCGACCGGACCATCGCCCAGGTCTGGCCGCACGGCGGCTTCCGGCTGGTCCGGCAGGAGCCCGACGACGAGCAGTTGCTGCGCGCGGTGGCGCAGGGCGACGTGGTCGCGGCCGTGCCCGCCGGTCGCGCGCGGGCGTTGAAGGTGCCGGGGGTACGCCTGCGCCGGTTCACCGCGCCGACCCCCACGGTGGACGTCGCCCTCGCCTGGCACCGCGACACCACCAACCCGGCCGTCCACGCCCTCGTGGCGCTCCTGGACTGACGGCGCCGCCCCTTGTCGCCCGTGGCCGCCGGGATCGTGGACAGTTGTCGTCCGTTGTGGACGATAGGTGTCCGGGATCCCGGCGCGGGTCGGGTCGGGCGAGGGGGAGGCGTCGATGGGCGGGGAGCTGGGCGGGTTCCTGATCGGGTACGTTCCGGCGGGGGTCGACGGAGAGGTGTCCGACTTCGCCAGCGAGTGGGAGGGGGTGCGCTTCCGGACCCGGGTGTGGGAGCGGCAGGTGGCGGAGGGCTGGCGCGTCGACCTGCGGGTGCACGTCCTGCGCGGGGGCCGGCTGGGCACGCTCGGCGAGCTGCGGGACTTCCTCGCCGACTACCACGAACGGGACGCGGCGACGTGGCCACTCACCGAGTTCACCGAGGGCGGCGTGACCGGCCTCGTCGGCGACGGCGAGGCGTTCCGGCTGGTCGAGCCCGGGGTGGCCGTCGACGTGCGCGCCGACCCGGAACAGGTGCCCGAGCCGGAGCTGCGGGCCGTGGCGGCGGGGGTCCGACCCGCGGCCACCCCGGAGCGCACCGCAGACTGATCATTTCGTGGTGGTGGACAGCGGGCGGTGGGTCGTGGGTCGGGCTGGGCGGGGGCCGGCGGGGTCAGCCGGGCAGGTCGGCCAGGCAGGTCAGCCAGAGCTGGTAGCCCGCAGGTGCGCTCCCGGCGGCCTCCCGCGTCAGCCGCAACTCCTCCAGCGCCCGGTCGGCGTCACCGCGTTCCGCCGCCGCGCGGGCCAGGTCGAACCGGTCGGTGACGAAGGCCGACAAGCGCCGGAGGTGGTCCGCTGCCGCCGCGACCCGGGTCCGCAACTCGTCGGCCGGGCGCTGGCCCGCGTCGCCCTGCCCGGCGGCGGGGAGGCCCACGGCGGTCGGCGTGGGGATCGCGTGGACGCTGTCGTCCTCCCGTTGTGGGGGATGGCCGTGGCGGATCGCGCCGAGCCCGGCCAGGGCCGTCAGGTCGCTGAGCACCTGGTCGCACAGGAGCGCGGCGACCCGGTCGAGGGTGTGCCCGACCTGGTCGGGAGCGCCCTCGGCGAGCTGGCCGTCGAGCTCGGCGGTCAGGCAGGTGAGCTGTTCGGACACCCCGGCCAGGCCCTCCGCCAGGAAGGCGATCTCGTCTTCGAGCCGCTCCAACACCTCGTCGGCGGTGCTGAGAAGGCTGTCCCGCATGGCTCTCCCGGTCGTGTCGGTCCACAGTGATCGCGAAGAATCCTGACTCATCAACGGATGAAGATCGTCGATAGTTCTCGTGAGTTTCTGTCGGATACCCGATACGTCGGCGGTGGGCGAATATGGGCATCTCCTCATATCCTGTCGTGTTCACCGTGGCGGACCACCGCTGCTGGTCTGGTGGGGCGCCGACGCGGAATCACCCGGCTACGTCGACGCCCAGGCCGCCATGGTCAAGACGCGCGGCTTCGGCGAGGCGCGGGCCCGCGACCCGGTGCGGCGCACCGGAGCCCGGGCCCAGGGCGCCACGTTCGTGCACCAGGTGCAGGCGCTCGATGCCGGCGGCACCCTCACGTGGTTGAAGGACCTTGCTGGAGGATGCCGCCGCGCCGCTGCCGCCCGAGGTGATCACCCCGGGGATCGTCGGGGACCTCCAGGCTGCGTTGCGCGAGTTCGCCGCCACCGCCGAAGAACTCGGAGCCCGCGCATCAGGAGTTGACGATGAGTAACGAGGTTCAACTAATCGGTGACGGCGATGGGCTGGCGTCATCGGGGACCCGGGAGCTGTCGAACTCGTCCTCGTCTCTGGGGCCTGCCGGCGAATTACCTCAAACTGCAACGGCTCGGGCGTGCTCTTCGCGCGGAGAAGGTCCGACCGCGAGCGGCGGCTGCCGCAATAATGTCCGCACAGTCGAATCGATGGCGGACACAGCATCGCAATATCCGCGGTTGTCGGATTATCATGTGGCGGGCCGGCGAGCCGGTCCTGCGCCGTAGCAACCTCCGAAGGGGCTCGAATGACGGCAAGCGCCAACCGCCTGGATGGGGCGGTAGCTGACGTGGAAAACGCCAATATCGCACGCATTTACGATTACTACCTGGGGGGCCTCTACAACTTCGCCATCGACCGGCAGAAGGCGGAGCGCATCAAGCTGACGCTGCCCAGCGTCGACCTGCTGGCTCGCGGTAACCGGGACTGGCTGCGCCGATCCGTGCGATATCTGGTGGCGCAGGGGGTGGAGCAGTTCATCGATATCGCGGCGGGTCTGCCGACTGCCAACAATACGCACGAGGTCGCGCACGCCCTCAACCCCCGCGCGCGGGTGATTTATGTGGACAACGACCCGTCGGCCGTCATCCACGGCGAGGAAATTCTTGCGAAGGAGCCGCTCGCCGCCATGGCGGAAGCCGACGGGAGGCACCCTGAGCAGGTGTGGGCACACCCGGCAATCCGCGATTTGATCGATTTGTCGCAGCCGGTGGGGATCATCCTGGGTGGGCTGCTCGTGTTCGTTCCCGACGAGGATGATCCGAAGGGGCTCGTCGCGGCATACCGGGAGGCCCTGGCGCCTGGCAGTTACCTCGCGATCTCCCACCTCACCGCCGACACGGTGGACGCGGAAACAAGAGCACAGGTCGACCGAATGGTCGCCGCCTACCAGGCCGGGGTCGGCGCGACCCTCCACGTGCGGGACAAGGCGACGTTCGCGTCCTGGTTCGAAGGTATGGAGCTGATCGATCCGGGGGTGACCCTGATGGCGGACTGGCGTCCGGACCCGGGCCTGGACGTGGATGTCCAGACGCCGTCGCGGCAGCTCGGCTACGGCGCGATGGGCCGGATCGCCAGCTGATCCGTGACCGCTGCCTTGGCCGCCCCGGCGGCCAAGGCAGCGGTGGATGGAGTGGTTCGGGCCGGGTCAGGGGCATGGTGGTCGACCTCGCCGACAGGGCGCACTTCGCTGATCCTGACAGGAGGTCGCAGCTGGCCTGCCGGACGCTCACCGCCGGCGGTCCGGACCGGACGGCCGGCAACTGTGGCGGCCGTGTTGGCCGGTGCTGCTTGCCGCTAGCCCGTCAGAAGGTTGACCAGGACACCTGTGGGGATGGAAGCAGCTACGCCGGCCAGGAACCACCACAGCTGACCCCGTCTGTTCGTTCGCTGCAATCTGGCTGCCAGATCCACCAAGCTCTCACTCCCACTCGTCGCGCCATCCTCCGCGCTGACAATCCTGTTGAGTCGAAGTCGCAGCTGTCGTCCTAAACGGCTGGTACGTGATGGCGTGTCCTTGATGGTAGAGCCGCGCCAGCGCCTGCGCCGAGCTGATAAAGGCGCTGCACGCGCGCTTTCGTTCTCTGGGTCGTAGGGGAAGGGAAAGTACGCTCCCGGTTGCGGGATCGGCCGGTCTTCGGACCTGCCGGGCGCGTGCTGGAGGGATTCCCGCTCGTGTGCCCTCCGCCAAAGCCCACCGGCGAGGCCGATCAAGAACAGGTCGGCTAGGGCCGCCACAAGTGACCATGGCTGCGGAAGGCTGTAGGCCACGGTTCCCGTCACTGCCGCTGCTGCAATCAGCAGCTTGGGCGCATTCCTCATGGATGCTATTCAAGCGCCCTATGCGAGTGGGGTGTGACGGCTGGCGGACAGCAGCATTGAGCACCTGGAGCACGGAAGGCCAGGGGCTGGCCCTGCGGGGTGCCGGACCTGCAGCAACAGGGGCCAGGCACTGCGACCGACGCGGCTCGCGGCCGTGGGTAAGGCCACCTTGCAGGGGAGCAAGCCAACCGTCCGGCCGCACGGATCATTCCGGGGTGTCGTCCTCGGTGGGGCGCGGCTGGCGGTACTTCCTGATCCACTCTTCGACGTCCTCGGCCAGCCACACCTTCATGCCGCGTAGCTCCTGGTAGGGCTTCGGGAAGGTGGGATACCTGGCGAGCTGCTGGAACCGCTGCCGCGACACGCCCAGGCGCTCTGCGATCTCGTAGGGCCCCATCAGGAGCACCGAGCCACGACCCATGCGCCGACGGTAGGGCGATCGTCGCTGTCCGATCGGCAATAGCCAATTGACCGGTTGGCCTGCCGCAATGGTGGCCCTATGCGACGACGAGTGTCCTACCAGGAATACCTGCTCGCCACCGCCCTGACCCTGGTCTGTCGGCACAAGCCCGTGTGGTCGTGGGTCCGGTGGCGATACGTCTGCGCGTGCGGCAACGAATTGCCCTGCCGGCACCGCCACCGCCTGCCGATCAACCACCGGCACTGGCCGCACGGCCCGGAGCCCGAGGCCGGGGGCGCGGCCGACGCCGTGGGCGGGGCTGGAGGTGGGGCGGGGGACGGCGGCGACGGTGACAGCGAGGGCGGGAGACTGTGAGCGCGGTGCGTGATGTCGCCGTTGACTCAGCTCCCTATGCGTCGAGAGAAGCCCCGCTGCGGGCCGGGACGCTGCTGCACGTGACCCGGGCGGCGAGCCCGCAGTTCGTCCAGCCGATCTTCTTCCGGCTGATCCGCGTGCACGCCGACTGGGTCACCTACCACGGCTGGACCTGGCTCGACGGCTACCAGATCGACGCGCGGGGCGACGCGGTCGCGCGCCGCTCGATCTTCGTGCAGCCGGCCGGGCTGCGGGTGCTGGCTAGTCTGCCGGCTCCGGCGGGCGGCGGGCGAGCAGGGAGAACGCGTTCGGCAGTCGCCCGGACCAGGCCGCCGCCGTGATTCCGCCCGGCCGCCAGAACGGTTCGGGGTGTTCGGCCAGGTGGAGCAGCTCCAGGTCGGCGGCGAGCACCACGTTGACGATTTCCCCCAGGGTCCACTGGAATTCCACCGCCCCGTTCCCCGGGAACGTGTCGTTGACGAAGCAATCACCGAAGTAACTCCGGTCGGCCCGGATCCGGGGCTCGTCGGCGTCCCAGCTCCACAGGGCGGCCGCCGGGTGCGCCTCGTACACGAACAGGTGACCCGCCGGCCGCAGCAGCCGGGCGACGTCGCGCGCCCAGGCGGCCAGGTCCCGCATCCAGATCAGCGCGCCCTTGCCCGTGTAGACCAGCTCCGCGCAGCCGTCGGACAACGGGGCGCCGGGAAGTTCGGCGACCACGTACCGGCAGGCCAGCCCCAGCGCGGCGGCGCGCCGGTGCGCCGCGCCGGTCGTCACCGCGCTGTAGTCGACCCCGATCACCGTACGCGCGCCGGCCGCGACCAGGGCCACGTCGTCGAGGCCGTGGCCGCTCTGCAGGTGCACCACCACCGGCGCGGCGCGCAGCAACGGGCGCAGCAGCTCGATCTCGGACGGGTTCAGCGACGTGCCCTCCCGCGCCTCGCGCAGCAGGTCGTCGTGCTCCCGGACGTACTTCCCGGCGGCGGTTTCCCAGGCGGCCCGGTTGCGTCGCACGGCGTCGTCCACGGCGAACAGTGTCGATGTCTCCGCCCAATATGGCGAGCGGTTTTCACCTTCTGCGGAACTCCATTGTCGGTCGCCCCTGACTCCGGTCACGAACCATTGTCGGTAATCTGCTGGCGAGATCCACTATGGACGGGTAACGTGCTGCGTCGTCGTCGGCTCCCGTTCATGGGATCGGCGGCTCTCATCGCACCTGCGCAATTCCTCCGACGGTCGGCCGAGCCGCCCGTCCGATACGCCGTGCCCTTATCCGTTCCCCTTCGCCACCCGTTCCGCGGTGGCGGTCGAGCCGAGGAGCCGCCGTGCGCGACCCGGACGCTGACCCGCACGTCAGACCTGCCGCAGCCGACACACCGGCTGCACCCGTGACACCCACCGACCCCGCGTCCGCCACCGGGGGCGGGGGCCCCTCCGGCCTCGCGCAGCGCTTCGCCGCCCGGCCCCCGGGATACCCGAGCGTGCTGGTCTGGCTGCGCGCCGGGGTGCTGCGCGACTGGCGCGGCGTGCTGGGCGCGTTCCTGGCCACCTGGTTCTACGTGCCCGCCGCGCTGCTCCTCGGGGTGTTGTGCGCGATCGTGGCCGGCGTGGCCGGCATCGTCAACGGGGGCGGCAACCTCGGCGAGGTGCTGCCGGAGCCGGTGCGGGACGCGCCGCTGGTCGGCGCGCTGCTCGACGCGTTCCTCGCCCGCTCCGGCGGAGTGCTCGGCAGCTTCGTGGGCGTCGCGTTCGGCTTCCTTGCCGGCTTCCTGGTCGTGCTGGTGCTGCCCTGGCTCGACGCCCTCGACGAGCCGGCGAACCTGTTCACCGGCCTGGCCGGGATGGTGGGCGCCGCCGTGCTGATCGGCGTGCTCTACACCCTGTACCGGATCATGTGGGAGCCCCGCCTGCTGGCCATCTCGGGCGCGCGCCGGCTCAGCCGCCGCGAGGCCGAACGGCTCCAACCCGTCCTGCACGACTGCGCGCGTGCCCTCGGCCTGCCCACCGTGCCCCGGCTGCTCATCGAGGACGACCCGGTGCTCACCAACGCCCGCGCGTACGCCCGGCACGTGGTCGTCACCACCGGCCTGCTCGACGAACCGGACGAGAACGTCGCGGCGCTGCTCAGCCACGAGCTGGTGCACTGGCGCACCGGCGACGAGGTGACCAGCGCGTTCGTCCGGGGCGTGGCGCTGCCCCTGGTGCTGGTGCACGCCGTGCCGACGTGGCTGATGCGCACCTTCCCGCACCCGGCGACCAACTTCGTGGTGTTCGTCTTCTTCTGGCCCGTGCTGCTCACCATGAAGTACGTGGTGCTGCCGCTGCACTCGCGCGACGTGCGGGCCGCCGAGTACCGCGCCGACGCGGGCGCGGTGCTCGCCGGCCACGCCCAGGGCCTGCGGGACATGCTGGAGCGGCGCAAGTCGTTCGAGAGCGGGCGCAGCGGCTGGGACGAGGCGGTCTGCGCCACGCATCCGGCCTCCGAGCTGCGGCTGGACCGGCTGGAGGCGCTCACCCCGGCGGCTGCCGACGGCGTCGCCGCCGCCCCGGTGACGGCCGAGGGCCTGTTCGGGCGGCCGGGGGCGGTCGCGTCCCCGCGGGCGATGCTGGTGGCCGGCGCGCTGGCCCTGGCCTGCGCCTTCGGCGGCACCCTGCTCGGGGTGACGCAGTGGGCCCTGTTCCGCCCGGCACAGGCCGTCGACGGCTACTTCTCGGCGTTGGCCGACCACGACGCCCGGGCGGCCCTGGCGCTGGTGACCCCCGACGCGCGGTCGGCAGCCGGCGACGTCGACCGGCTCGCCGCGCTGGTCGAGGCGGAGGGCTACCAGCCGCCCGACGACGTCGACGTGCTCTCGGTCGACCGGGACGGCGACGAGGCGACGGCGAAGGTCGAGTTCACCCTCGCCGGCCAGCGGGTGCCGGCCGAGCTGTCGCTGCGCCGGGAGGAGTCGGCGACGCTGGGCCTGTTCCACGAGTGGCGGCTCACCGGCGGGCCGGTCGCGCTGGGCGTCCCCGGTGGGCAGGCGGGCCTGACGGTCAACGGGGTGCCGGTCGAGACGCCCCCGGAGGGGGACACCCTCGCGCTGCTGCCCGGCGTCTACACGGTCGGCGGGCAGAGCACGGTGCTCGCGGAGACCCCGGCGCAGGCCGTCGCCATCGTCCCCGGGATGGACAGCGCGGGCCAGGTGCGGCTGGAGCCGGTGCTGGCCTCGGGCGCGCGGGAGGCGGCCGAGGCGGAGGTGCGCAGGCACCTGGACGACTGCGCGGCGCAGAAGGTGGCGGCCCCGGAGGGCTGCCCCTTCCGCTACTACAACGGCAGCACGGTGAAGAAGATCGCCTGGAAGATCACCGAGTACCCGCGGATCGCGGTGGAGCTGACCGGTCCCGCCACGGCCCGGGTGTCGACCCCGTACGACGCGCAGGGGTCGGTGCTGGCGACCGGCACCACCGACGGCTACTTCGGGGCCAGCCCGTTCAGCGACGACGACTCGTTCGGCGTCGAGGGCGTCCTGTCGGTGGTCGACGGCAAGATCACGTTCGTGCCCAACGGCGAGTGAAGGAGAGCGACCACGTGACGGAGACCTCGACTGGGGCGTCGGCCGGGGCGCGGCAGCCGGTGCGGCTGGTGCTGACGCCGCGCGCCGCCCGGCCGCCCCGGGTGCCGCTGCTGAGCTGGATCCACCAGCGCCCCGAGTTCCGCGCCGCCGTGCGCGACGCCGGGGGCGGGCGCTCCGGCGGGCGGCCCGGGTTCAGTGACGCCGTGATCATCGCGGTGGTGGCGCAGGCGCTGCTGCCGGGGCTGTTCAACCTGTTGCAGAGCTGGGTGGACCAGCAGCGCACCGAGGTGAGCGTCCGGGTGCAGGCGGGGGAGTCCGAGGTGGAGATCCAGGTCAACGGCCGCACGGACGCCACGAAGCTGATCGACCAGGCGACCCGGGCGCTCCGCCAAGCGGCCCAGTCCGGCGAGGCGGCCGGCGAGGTGGGCGCTGGCGAGTAGCCAAGATCATGTCGGGGAGGTGGCGGCATCCGGACGCGTGGATACCGCCACCTCCCCGACATGAAGTCGATCATGAATCCGGTTGGCCGGAATTCGCCCTGGGTGCGACATTCTGTTACTCGCGCGTAACTTTCCATTGACGTATCTGGATCGACTGCCCCATCATCTTTCCACGATCGATCGGACCGCCCCTCGCCTCCGCCCGGCCCCGCCGGGACACCCCACCGGGAGGTGCAGCCATGCTGCTCCGAAAGATCCTCGTCGCCCTCGCCGCGTCCACCGCCACCGCCGCCGCGCTGGCCGCCCCGTCCCCGGCCGCCGCCCGGGCCGCCACCGAGGCCGGGCCCGCCGCCGCCCAGGCTGCCGGGCCCGCCGCCGCCCCGGCCGGGGCCCGGGCAGCCACGCCGACCAGCGCCACCGCCCGGGCCGCCGCTGCCGGCAACCCCGTCATCGTCGTCGCCGGGCTCAGCACCCCCGCCCTCGGCTACGAGCCGCTCGCCGCCCGCCTGCGCGCCGACGGCTTCCGGGTGTCGATCTTCCAGCTGCCCGGCCTCGGCCTCGGCGACATCGCCGACTCCGCCCGCGCCTTCTCCACGTACGTCGACCAGGTGCGCGCCGCCACCGGAGCGGCCCGCGTCGACCTCGTCGCCCACTCCGAGGGCGGCCTGGTGTCCCGCTATCTCATCCGCAACCTCGGCGGCGGCACGAAGGTGGGCCGGTACGTCAGCCTCGGCACCCCGCACTACGGCACCTACGTCGCCGACATCGCGAAGTTCCTCGGTCTCGGCAGCTGCCTCGGCATCGTCGCCTGCCAGCAGATGGCGATCGGGTCGAGCTTCCTCACCGCGCTCAACGACGGCGACGACACCCCGGGCGACGTGCGGTGGACGGCCGTGCGCACCCTCCAGGACGAGCTGGTCCGGCCCGTCGACAACGCGACCCTCGCCGACGGGGCCACCAACGTGCTCATCCAGTCGTGGTGCCCGCTGCGGCTCGTCGGGCACCTCGGCCTCGTCCTCGACGGCACCACCTACACCGTCATCCGGGGCGCGCTCACCGACTCCCCGGTGCGCCCCGACTGCTACGCGCTCTGACTCTGGTCCACGGGTGCCCTCGGGCCGCGCCGGCGGGTTCAGGCCGCCTTCGCGAGGGCCGCGTACTCGTCGTCGGTGAGCTGCACCTGGGCGGCGGCCACGTTCTCCTCCAGGTGCGCCACCGACGACGTACCCGGGATGGGGAGCACGACCGGCGAGCGCCGCAACAGCCAGGCGAGCGCGAGCTGCGCGGGCGTCGCGCCGTGGTCGGTGGAGATCGCGTCCAGCGGGCCGCCCGGCTTCGCCAGGTTGCCGGTGGCGATCGGGAACCACGGGATGAACGCCAGGTCGTTGCGCTCGCAGTGGTCGAGCACGTCCTCGGCGCTGCGGTCGGCCAGGTTGTAGAGGTTCTGCACCGACACGATCGGCGTGATCCGGCGGGCCTGCTCGATCTGCGCGACGGTCACCTCGGACAGCCCGATGTGCCGGATCTTGCCCTCCTGCTTCAGCAGCGCCAGCTCGCCGAGCTGGTCGGCCAGCGGCACCTTCGCGTCGATGCGGTGCAGCTGGTAGAGCCCGATGGCCTCCAGGCCCAGGTGGCGCAGGCTCAGCTCGCACTGCTGGCGCAGGTACTCCGGCCGGCCCACCGGCCGCCAGTCGCCGGGCCCGGAGCGGGTCAGCCCGGCCTTGGTCGCGACGACCAGGTCGTCGGCGTACGGGTGCAACGCCCGTCGGATCAGCAGCTCGGAGACGAACGGCCCGTACGAGTCGGCGGTGTCGATGAACGTCACCCCCAGCTCGTACGCCCGGCGCAGCACCCGCACCGCCTCCTCCGGGTCCCGCGGGTCGCCCCACACGCCCGGCCCGGTGAGCTGCATCGCCCCGTAGCCGAGCCGGTCCACCTGGAGGTCGCCGCCGATCCGGTAGGTGCCGGAGGCCTTCGCGGGCTGCCTGCCAGCGTCGTCACCCATGAGTCGAACCCCAATCCTGTGCGTGTCGTCCGGTCGATTGTGCTCCCGTACCCGGCCCGCCCGGAGTCAGTCGGCCAGGATCAGGTCGGCCGCCCGCCAGGCCAGCGCCATCACCGGCGCGTTGAGGTACCCGGACACCAGAACCGGCAGCACCGAGGCGTCCACCACCCGCAGCGCGTCAACGCCGCGTACCCGCAGCCGGGCGTCGACGACGTGCTCGTCGGAGGGGCCCATGCCGCAGGTGCCGACGGCGTGGTAGCCGCAGTAGCCCAGCGCCAGCGCCGCCTCGACGATCTCCCGGTCGCCGCGCACGGCCGGGCCGGGCACCGTCTCGGCGGCGATCCGCCCGGCGACCGGCGCGGTGGCGAACAGCTCCCGCATCCGGCGGAACGCGTCCACCAGGACCCGCCGGTCGTGCCCGGTGGCGAAGTAGTTGGCCGCGATCCGCGGCGGCGTGCCCGGGTCGGCCGAGGAGATGGCCAGGCTGCCCTCGCTGTCGGGCCGGGTGACCGTGCACAGCCCCATCATCCCCGCCTCGGTCTCCAGCTCCAGCGCGTGACCCGGCCGGGGCGGGGCCGCCGAGAACGGCGCGATCAGCAACTGGGCGTCCGGGTGGTCGACGTCCGGGGCGGACCGGATGTGCGCCCCCACGTCGTGCACCGGCAGGCTCAGCGGGCCCCGCCGGGTCAGCGCGTAGCGCAGCGTGGCCAGGCCCTGCCCGAGCAGGCTGCCCAGCATGTGGTTGTAGCCGCCGTCGCCGACCAGCCGGAACTGCACCGGCGTCGACCGGTGCTCGCGCAGGCCGAGGCCCACCCGGGGGCGGTCGAGCAGCACGTCGACGCCGGCCCGGCGCAGCGTGTCGGCGGGCCCGATGCCCGACACCTGCAACAGCTGCGGGCTGGCGATCGCCCCGGCGGCGAGGATCACCTCCGCGGAGGCCGCGTAGTCGACGGTGCGGCCGCCGCTGCCGGCCCGTACGCCGATCGCCCGGCCGCCGTGCACCAGGATCCGCCGCACGGCCGTGCCCACCGCGACGGTCAGGTTCGGCCGGTCCCGCACCGGGTGCAGGAACGCGTCGGCGGCGCTGACCCGGCGGCCGTCGCGGATGGTCGCCGTGACATACCCGATCCGCTCGTCCTCGGTGGCGTTGAGGTCGTCGGACCGACGCCAGCCGAGCGCCTGACCGGCGGCGATCACGTCCTCGCAGAGCCCGTCGGTGCCGGTCGCCGTCGACAGCCGCAGCGGCCCGCCGGCCCCGCGCGCGGGCGACGCGCCCAGCGGATGGTCCTCCAGCCGGGTGAAGACCGGCAGCATGGTGTCCCACCCCCAGCCCGGGTTGCCGAGGCGTTCCAGGCCGTCCCAGTCGAGGCGGTCGCCCCGGCCGTAGACCATGCCGTTGAGGGAGCTGGACCCGCCGACCAGCCGGCCGCGCTGCCACACCTCCCGCCGCCCCGGCGCCGCCTCGGCCGGGTAGTGCCAGGCGGTGCGCCGGTCGTCCATCAGCCGGCTGAACGCCTTCGGGATGCGCACGAACGGGCTGCGGTCCCACCCGCCGGCCTCGACCAGCAGCACCCGGGTCGCCGGGTCCGCGCTGAGCCGGTTGGCCAGCACGCACCCGGCCGCGCCCGCGCCCACCACGACGTAGTCGAACTCCTCCACGCGATCCCTCACTCACCACCGGTTACGAGAATCCCTCAGAAGGTAGTGGCTTGATCACTGTGGGGGAAAGGGCGTGGGGGAACGGGCGGCCGGGTCGACGTGCCGCAGCACCACCAGCGCCTGGTCGTCCTCGGCTCCGGCCAGCCTGCCCAGCAGCGCGTCGGCGACCGCCTCCACCGGGGCGTCGCGGACCGCGTCGACCACGCCGCACAGCTCCGCGAGCCCCGCGTCGTACGTCCGCCCGCGCCGCTCCACCAGCCCGTCGGTGTACGCCACCAGCAGGTCACCGGGCCGGAACGGCACCGTCGTCACGGCCACCGGCTCCCGCACCATGCCCAGCGGCAGCGAGGCGGCCGTCTCGATCGGCGTCGGCGCCCCGCCGGGGCGCGCGAGCACCGGGTGCGGATGGCCGACCCGGGCCACCGCCGCCTCGCCCGCGGCCGGGTCGACGACCATCGCCACGCAGGTGCCGAGGAACCCCGCGCCGATCAGGTCGGTCAGCCGGGGGAAGACCTCGCCCAGCGGCACCCCGAGCCGGATCAGCGTGTTCACGATGGTGCGCAGCTGCGCCATGTCGGCGGCGGCCTCGACCTGGTGGCCGACCACGTCGCCGACGACCACGGCCAGCCGGTCGCCGTCGAGCCGGATCAGGTCGAACCAGTCGCCGCCGAGGTGCATGCCGCTGACCGCCGGCCGGTAGCGGGTGGCGACGTCCAGGGTGGGCGGCGCGGTCCGCGCCGAGGTGCGCAGCCGCCCGGCCAGCCGGGTGACCAGGTCGTGCTCGGCGGCGGCCAGCCGGGTCCGCTCCAGGGTCTGTTCGCACAGGTCGGCGACGGTGTCCAGCAGGGCCAGGTCGCTCTCGCGCAGCGGGCGTCGCCGGGGCCAGCCGAACCCGAGCGCGGCGATCGGCCGGCGCTGGGCGTCGAACAGCGGCAGCGCGACCGTGGTCACCATGCCGTGTGCCCCCGCCGTGTCGGTCCCCTCCGGGAACCGGTCGGCGAACTCGGCCCGGTCGTGGATCACCACCCGCTCCCCGGTGCGCAGCGCGGTGGCCAGCGGACGGGGGTCGTCGACCGTCATCTCGTCGTACGCGGCGAGCAGCCCCGCCGGCACGTCCCCGCCCGCCCACAGCCGCAGCCGCCGCCCCTGGCCGGGCACCGCCAGCCCCGGCAGCCGCGCCCCGAGCACGGCCGGCGCGCCGGCGAGGACGACCCCGATCGCCTCCGTGGTGGAACGGGTGGCGCTGAGCCGCGCGGCGAAGTCCGCCATCAACTGCGCCGAGCCGGTCAGCTCGGCCCGCTGCAACGCCTGGCTGACCAGCCCGGCGACCGCGTCCAGCAGGGTGCGCGGCTCCTCGTCGGCGGCCACCGGGTGCGCCCAGCGCACGTCCACCGCGCCGAGCGCGCCGCCGTCGGCGTAGCGCAGCGGGAGGGCGGTGCCGCCGTCCCCGTCCCTCGTGGCGGCGACGACGACCGGCACGTTGTGGCGTACCGCGCGGGCCAGCGGGTCGTCGGCGGCCAGGTCCAGCCGGCCGGGCCCGCCGTCGCCGGCCACCTCCAGCACGACCGCGCCCGGGTCGGCCGTCGCCACGCGCAGCGCGCCGGCCCCGAGCAGCGCCGGGGCGGTGCGGCACACCACGTCCACGATCCCCGCCCGGCCCCGGGCGAAGCTCAGCGCGCCCGCGAGCCGGGCGAACGCCTCCGCCTGACGCAGCGCGCGCCTGCGGTCGTCGACCTCCCGGGCCGCCGGGGCGTCGGCCCGCGGCGCGGAGCCGGCGGGCCGGGGCGACGGCACCGGCCGGCCGCCGACGCCGGACACGCCCCCGCCGGCCGGCGGCTCCGCGGTGGCCGGCGCGTCGGCGGCGCGGGAGGGGCCCGCCGTGTCCGGCGCGGTCGGGGCGCGCGGGCTCACGGTGACCGCCGTGAGGACCCCGCCGGGCGTGCCCGACTCGTCGATGACCGGGCTGTGGGCGAAGGTGGGCCGCCGCCCGCCGGCGGGGCCGTCGCCGCCCGGCGGCGACCACCGCGCCGAGCGGGTGACGGTCGCCCCCGCCAGGACGTCGCGCAGCACGGGGCCGAGCACGTCCCAGCAGCCCGGCCAGACCTCGGCGCCCGGTCGGCCGAGCGCCGTGGGCCCGGCGTCGCCCAGCAGGGGCAGGCACGCGTCGTTGTGCAGCACCACCAGGTCCCCGCCCCAGCACAGCAGGACGGGAACGGGGGAGCGCAGGCAACTGGCCACGGCGGTGCGCAGGCTCTGTGGCCAGGCGTGCACGGGGCCCAGCGGGGTGGCCGCCCAGTCGTGGCGGGCGACGCGGACGCCCGTCTCGCCGGCGGCGGCGAAGACGGCCCGCCAGTGCGCGTCGTCCGCCCGCCGCTGGGCCGGCTGCCGGCGGCGACGCACGGGCGGGCCCGGGGCGTCGTCCGCCCGCTGCGCGTCGTCCGGCGGCGGTCCGGCGGGCGGGGACGTCGTCCCCCCGCGGCCTCCGCTCGCTGCCCCCGGCGCCTTTGCCATCCCCTCGGACCGTACCAGCGGGCCCGGCCCGTCACCCCGGGGCGATCCGGCGGCTGCCGCCCGGCAGTTGCGCCGAGCGGCCCCGGCGGCGGGGCGGCGCGTGCGAGGCTGGGTCGGGGCGGGTCCGCGGGCGGGGCGCGGGCCGGCAGCGGGGCAGGGGGACGCCGTGACCGGGATGCCACAGGTCGACTTCGCGCTCGACACCTACGAGTGCATCGTGCTCTACCCGGGCCCGTCCGGGCGGGCCCTGCCCGACGAGACGGTCCAGCGGTTGCAGGCCGAGCACACCGAGCACATGCGCGCGTTGCAGCGGCGGGGGATCGTCCTGGTCGCCGGCTCGATCGACGGCCCCGGGCGCGAGCCCGACCCGCCGATCGGCTTCGGCCTGGCCCGCACCGGCTCGGTGGACGACGTGCGCAGCGTGATGGAGGCCGACCCGGCGGTGCAGGCGGGGCTCTACGCGGTCGACGTGATGACGTTCCTCTGCCCGGCCGGCTCGGTGGAGTTCCCGCTCGCCCGCATGCAGAGCTGACCCGCCCGGCCCGCCGGTGCCGGCCGCTGTCGTGATCGTGACGGCGGTCACCGGCCGCGCGCTGCTAGCGTCGGCCCCGGCGGCGGGGAGCGCGCCCATGGGAGGTGACACCGGGCGGTAGGATTCCCGGCGCGCGGTCGCCGATGCCCGCCGACACACGACGACTCCGGACGATGCCTCCGGTGCGGTTTCGCCCGATTTCCCTACCCGGGGCGAGACGCGTCGTCGGATCCTGTTCCGAAGTCCGAAAGGGGTCGGCCCGCAGACCGACCCGGAGGAGAGACTAGCCTGATGGGCGTGACACGCCGCGCGAAGATCGTCTGCACCCTTGGCCCCGCCACCTCGTCACCGGAGCGCATCCGGGGGCTCGTCGACGCGGGCATGAACGTGGCGAGACTCAACTTCAGCCACGGCAGCCACGCGGACCACGAGGCGGTCTACCGACTCGTCCGCGAGGCCGCCGACGCCGCCGGCCGGCCGGTGGCCGTGCTCGCCGACCTCCAGGGCCCGAAGATCCGGCTCGGCCGGTTCGCCGACGGCCCGCACGAGTGGCGCACCGGCGACTCGGTCGTGATCACCGGGGACGACGTCCTCGGCACGAAGGAGCGGGTCTCCTGCACCTACCGCAAGCTGCCGCAGGAGGTGAAGGCCGGCGACCGGCTGCTCATCGACGACGGCCGGGTGGCCGTCGAGGTCAGCGAGGTCGTCGGCAACGACATCCGCTGCCTGGTCACCGAGGGCGGCCCGGTCTCCAACAACAAGGGCGTCTCGCTGCCGAACGTGGCGGTCAGCGTCCCGGCCCTGTCGGACAAGGACGCCGAGGACCTGCGCTTCGCCCTCGGCCTGGGCGTCGACATGATCGCCCTGTCCTTCGTCCGCTCGGCGGAGGACATCAAGCTCGTCCACAACATCATGGACGAGGAGGGCGTCCGCCGCCCGGTGCTGGCCAAGGTCGAGAAGCCGGAGGCGGTCGACCACCTGGAGGCGATCGTCCTGGCCTTCGACGGCGTCATGGTCGCCCGCGGCGACCTCGGCGTCGAGCTGCCGCTGGACCAGGTCCCCCTGGTGCAGAAGCGCGCCGTGCAGCTGTGCCGGGAGAACGCCAAGCCGGTCATCGTGGCCACCCAGATGCTCGACTCCATGATCGAGAATTCGCGGCCGACCCGCGCCGAGGCGTCCGACGTGGCCAACGCGGTGCTCGACGGCGCGGACGCGGTCATGCTCTCCGGCGAGACCAGCGTCGGTAAGTACCCGGTGCTCACGGTCAGCACGATGGCCAAGATCATCACGACGACCGAGGCCGGCTCGATCGGGGTGCCCCGCCTCCAGCACGACCCGCGCACCCACGGCGGGGCGCTCACCGTCGCCGCGTCCTCGATCGCCCGGGCCATCGGCGCGAAGGCCCTCGTCGCCTTCTCGCAGACCGGCGACACCGTCAAGCGGCTCAGCCGGCTGCACTGCGACCTGCCGCTGTGGGCGTTCACCCCGGTGCCCGAGGTGCGCAGCCAGCTCGCCCTCTGCTGGGGCGTCGAGACGTTCCTGATGCCGTTCGTCGAGCACACCGACGACATGTTCCGCCAGGTCGACCAGGCGCTGCTCGGCCTCGACCGGGCCAACCCCGGTGACTACGTGGTCATCGTCGCCGGCAGCCCGCCCGGCACCCCCGGCTCCACCAACACCCTGCGGGTGCACCAGCTCGGCTCGCTGGTCGACGCGGCGTCCGCGCGGGCGTTGCAGTGACCGACGGGGCGACCGTCGGCCAGGCGGCCGTCGACCAGCTGCTGGAGGTCCTCGACCTCGAACACACCGGCGCGATGGCCTTCCGGGGGATGAGTCCCCCGGTCGGCCCGCAACGGGTGTACGGCGGTCAGGTCGCCGGTCAGGCCCTGGTCGCCGCCGGCCGCACGGTCGCCCCCGAACGGTTCGTCCACTCCCTGCACGGCTACTTCGTCCGCCCCGGCGACCCGGCCGAACCGATCACCTACCAGGTGGAGAACGTCCGCGACGGCCGGTCGTTCTCCGTGCGCCGGTCGGTGGCGCTCCAGCACGACAAGCCGATCTTCTTCATGTCGGCGTCGTTCCAGCGGCACGAGGAGGAGGGGCTCGACCACCACGCCCCCACCCCGCCCGACGTGCCGGCCCCCGACGACGTGCCCACCATGAGCGACCGTCTCGCCCGCTACCCCGAGCGGCTCGGCATCTGGGGGCAGATCCCCCGCCCGATCGACGTGCGCTACGTCGGCGAGCCCGGCTGGGTCCGCCCCGGCGACCGCCCCGCCGACCCCCACCAGCGGGTGTGGATGCGCATCGACGGCAAGCTCCCCGACGACCCGCTGCTGCACGCCTGCGCCCTGACGTACGCCTCCGACCTGACCCTGCTGGACTCGGTGCTGTCGGTGCACGGCGAGGTCTGGGGCCCCGGCGGCGTGGTCGGCGCGAGCCTCGACCACGCCCTGTGGTTCCACCGGCCGTTCCGGGCCGACGAGTGGTTCCTCTACGACTGCTGGAGCCCGTCGGCCTCCGGCGCCCGGGGGCTGGCCACCGGCCGGATGTTCACCACCGGGGGCCGGCACATCGCCAGCGCCGTGCAGGAGGGCCTGCTGCGCCGCGTCGGCGGCTGAGGCGGCCCCCGCCCGCGGCCCCGGCCGCCGGCTCAGAAGCTGCTGACCAGCTTCACGAACGCCTCGTCGATCGTCGCCGGGTCGGTGGCGTCGAACGCCTTGCCGGCGCTGGCCCCGGCGATCCGGTCCAGCGCGGCCAGGTCCGACTCCCGGTCGAACGCCACGCAGAAGACCTTCACCGGCCGGTCCGGGTCCAGCTCGATGTCGGCGAGCAGCCGGTCGAGGTCGTTGTCCTTCGGGTACTCGTTCTTGCCGTCGGTGAGCACCACCACCGCGTTGATCCGGTCCGGATCGTAGTCGGCGAGCAGCCGGCGGTGCGCGGCGCGGACCGTCGCGTACAACGCGGTGTTGCCGCCCACCCGCAGCCCGGTGAGCCGGCGCGCGAACGCGGCCCGGTCGTACGGGCCCAGCCGGACCTCCTCGCTGTACGGCTTCCCCGGCCGCTGCGGCGTCTCCGACGAGAACGACCACAGCGCCACCCGGTCGGCGGAGTTGAGCAGGCCGACGCCCCGGTCGACGGCGGTGGTGGCCACCTGGAACCGGGTGCGGCTGCCCACCTTGGCGTTCATCGAGCCGGAGGTGTCCACGGCGAGCAGGATGTTCGCCTTCTTGCGCAGCGTGCCCCAGCCGCGCAGGATCGCGTCGACCACCTCGGGCGCCGGCGGGTCGAAGTAGGTCAGCTGCCCGTCCGCGCCGCCCCGGACGGCGGCGGTCAGCGCGTCCGACGCCCGCCGCTCGTGGTCGCGGAAGCCGAGGTCGGCGAAGCTGCGCTGCTGCGGGTCGTCCTGGAGGAAGGCCAGGAAGTCCTGGGCCGCCGCCTGCTGCGCCGCGTCCGCCGAGGGCAGCACGACGTACGGGTGGTCGAGGTTGAACGTGCCCTCGCTGGGGTGCACCGCCACCAGCGGCACCCGCGGCTTCTGCCCCGGGGTGGGGCTGAGCTGCCCCTCGTTGTACTGGTAGACCAGCTCCTCCTGCACCACGACCGCGCTCATGTCCCGGGCCCGCGCGTCGCCGGCCGCGCCCAGAGCCGCCCCGCCCAGGTCCGCCTCGGCGAGGTCGCGCAGCAGGTCCACCGAGTCGTCGCTGTAGTGCGACACGTTCGCCTCGATCCGGCGCACGAACTGGGTCACCGCGGGCTTCGCCAGGTCGGCCTTCGTCAGGTCGCTGGAGCGCCGCACCGCCGCGTAGTAGGTGGCGATGGTGGCCGCCAGCCCCGACGTGGACAGGTTCGGGTTGTCCTTGCCGAAGGTGAACCGGCCCCACTCGGGCCGCCCGAAGGCCGACCAGCCGGTGTCGCCGGAGAGCCCGAGGACGTCCGCCCAGCCGAGCTTGCCGCGCTGGCGCACCAGCTCGCCCTTCTCCAGCGGCATCGCGATGACCAGCGGGCTGTTGGCGATCGACGGGTACCGGCCGGGGGTCTGCGCCGCCCGGCCCGCCTGCTCGTCGAGCAGCCGCAGCCGGCCCGTCCACAGCGACGACGTCGGCAGCCACACCTGCGGGGCCGGGACGCCCGGCTGCCGGCCGGACCAGTTCCCGGCCGCCAGGGCCTCCATCGCCTTGCCCGAGTTGAGCCCGTGCACGGTCACCTCGGCGCAGCGCCCGGCGAAGCGCCGGTCGGCGGCGTTGTACCGGGCGGCGAGCTGGGCGACCAGGTCGGCCTTCTCCGTCGAGGAGTTGACCTCCAGCGCCACGCACCCGGAACGGTCCGGGCCGGTTGCGGGCCGCACGATCACGTACGCCGCGGCGATGACCGCGAGGCCGGCGACGACGGCCACCGAGTACGGCAGCCACGGCCGGGCGGAACGCTGGCCGGCGGTCAAGGGCTCCTCCAGGGGTACGGGTCGGACGGGGGTTGCGACGTCGCGCCGACGCCCTCCCCGGGCGGGGCGGCGGCCGGCGGCAGCGCCGCGGCGACGAGCAGGCGCACGCCGTAGACCACGACGAAGGTCACCGCCCCGACGGCGGCGGCGGTGCCCACGGCGGTGGACGCGACGTATGCCACGGCGCCGCCGACGGCGCCGAGGAAGATCGCCGTGGAGACGCCCCACGCGTCGGTGGACTCCCGGCGCAGCCGCCGCGCCCAGCGCTCGGGCCGCGCCCCGTACGCCACCGCCGTCGGCTCGTGTGTCGTCTGCCCATATGCCGTCGGCTCGTACGTCACCGGCCCGTACGCCGCCGGGCCGTCCGGCTGCTGGGCCGGCTGCCACGCCGCCGTCGGCGGCGGTTGCCAGGCCGCCGGGGCGGGCGGCGTCGGCTGGCGGGGGACCGGCTGGGTGGCCGCCGTGTCGGTGCCCTGTTGCAGGGCCGCCCGGAGCGGCACCGGCGCGCCACCGTGCCCCAGCAGCCGCAGCAGGACCTGGTCGGCCGGCGGCCGGGCCCGGTGGTCCTTGGCCAGGCACTCGGCGACCAGCACCGCCAGCGGGCCGGAGAAGCCGGTCAGGTCCGGCGGATCGTGCAGCACCCGGTGCAGCACCGCCGCGACCGCCCCGGTGCCGAACGGCGGGCGGCCCGTCGCGGCGTACGCGATGGTGGCCGCCCAGGCGAACACGTCGCTGGCGGGGCCCACCTCGTCGTCGCGGAACCGCTCCGGCGCCAGGTACGCGGCGGTGCCCATGATCCGGCCGGTCACCGTGGCGGTGACGTCGAGCGCCCGGGCGATGCCGAAGTCGATCACCCGGGGGCCGTCCGCGCCGAGGACCACGTTGTCCGGCTTGAGGTCGCAGTGCACCACGCCGGCCTGGTGGATCGCGGCGAGCGCGGTGGCGGTGCCCACGGCCAGCCGGTGCAGGACGTTGCCGGCGAGCGGGCCCCGCTCCTGGACGTGCCGGTGCAGGGTCGGGCCCTCGATGTACTCGCTCACCACGTAGGGCGGGTCGTCGTCGACGTCGGCGAAGAGGATCTGCGCGGTGCAGAACGGCGCGACCCGGCGGGCGGCGTCGATCTCCTTGGCGAACCGGGCCCGGGCGCGCGGGTCGGGCGGCGCGGAGAGGTCGAGCATCTTGACGGCGACCAGCCGGCCCTGCCGGTCGCGGCCCAGGTAGACCACGCCCTGCCCGCCCGAGCCCAGCCTGCCGAGCAGCTCGTAGGGCCCGGCCCGGCCCGGATCCCGTGGACCGAGCGGAGTGGTCTCCGGCATCGCTGTGGCTGCCCCCATCGCCGCTGGCGGTCCCGAGCGCGTGGCGTCCGGGCGGTCGGCGTCGATCCGTCGACACGGGTATGGTGCCACGCCCGCGCCACCGTCGGAGCGGGCCGGTGGGCCGGCGGTCCGCCCCGTGGGACGGCGCGTGGGACGCCCTGGCGGCCCCGGTTCCCCCGTTCGGATGAGGGGCGGCAGCCCGGCCGGGCGGGCGGGCGGCTAACCTGACCGGCATGCGTCTCTCCGCCCGGGTCGACTACGCCCTCCGCGCGGCCGCCGAGCTGGCGGCGGTCGCCGACGGCGGGGGCGCCGTGCGGTCCCGCCCGGTGACCGCCGAGCAGATCGCCAAGTCCCAGGAGATCCCGCCGAAGTTCCTGGAGAGCATCCTGTTGCAGCTGCGCCGGGGCGGCGTCGTGCACGCCCAGCGCGGCCCCGAGGGCGGCTACTGGCTGGCCCGGCCCGCCGCCGAGATCTCGCTCGCCGAGGTGATCCGGGTGATCGACGGGCCGCTGGCGCACGTGCGCGGGCAGCGCCCGGAGCAGCTCGGCTACCGGGGGGCGGCCCGCGCGTTGCAGGACGTGTGGATCGCCCTGCGGGCCAGCGAGCGGCAGATCCTCGAGCTGGTCACCGTCGCCGACGTGGCCAACGGCACCCTGCCCGAGCGGGTCAGCGAGCTGGCGGCCGACCCGGGCGCCTGGAGCTGACCCGCGACCCCACCCGTCGCAAGCGTCCCGACATTTAACCGATAGGGACTTGACCCGAGGCCGTCTCGTGCCGCATTGTCGACCAAGTCGATAGGAGATGCCGAAAAGTCAGGGGGCGCTCGTGCGCAAGCTGTTGGTCCTCGCCCTCGTCGGGCTCGTCGCGCAGCTGGTCGACGGTTCGCTCGGCATGGCGTACGGGTTGACCTCGTCGACCCTGCTGCTGGTGGCCGGGGTCGCCCCGGCCGCGGCGTCGGCGTCGGTGCACCTGGCCGAGATCGGCACCACGCTCGCCGCCGGGGTGGCCCACTGGCGGTTCGGCAACGTCGACTGGCGGGTGGTCGCCCGCATCGCGCTGCCCGGCGCGGTGGGCGCGTTCGCCGGCGCCACCTTCCTCAGCTCGATCTCCACCGAGGCCGCCGCGCCCTGGATGGCCGCCATTTTGTTCACCCTCGGCGCGTACCTGCTGGTGCGCTTCTCCCGGCCGCTGCGCGCCAGCCGCGCCGCCGGGCCGCTGCGCGCCCGCTTCCTCGGCCCGCTCGGCCTGGTCGCCGGCTTCGTCGACGCCACCGGCGGCGGCGGGTGGGGCCCGGTCGCCACCCCGGCGCTGCTGGTCTCCGGCCGGATGGAGCCCCGCAAGGTCATCGGCTCGGTCGACACCTCCGAGTTCGTCGTCGCGGGCGCGGCCAGCGCCGGCTTCCTGATCGGCCTCGGCACCGAGGGCTTCCTGCTGCCGACCGTCGCCGCCCTGCTCATCGGCGGCCTCATCGCCGCCCCGATCGCCGCCTGGCTGGTGCGGATCGTCCCCGCCCAGCTCCTCGGCGCGGTCATCGGCGGCGTCATCGTGCTGACCAACGCCCGCACCCTGGTGCGGGCCGGCGAGCTGCCCGGCGGCGTCCAGTGGACGGTATACGCGTTGCTGGCCGCCGGCTGGGTCGCCGCCGTCGTGCTGGCCGTCCGTGCGCTGCGCCGCACCCGCCGGGCCCGCGCCACGGTCGCGGCGGCCCTCGCCGACCAGTCCGTCGCCGACCAGCACCCCCTGGAGCAGACCGTGGCCGACCAGCCCGTCGCCGAGCAGCCCGTCGCCGACCAGTCGACCCCGGCCCCGCTGGCCCCGGCTCCGGCCCAGTCGATCCCGACCCAGCCGGTCCCGTCGGCACCGGCCCAGCCGACTCAGCCGACCACCGACCAGCCCGCCGCCGCCCCGGTGGCCGGCTGACGGCTCACCCCGCCGCCGAGGCGATCAGCTCCCAGGCGTCGTCCACGTGGGCCTGCGTGGTCAGCGGCGAGCCGATCGCCAGGCGCAGGGTGAACCGGCCGGCGACCCGGGTGTGGGTGAGGAACACCCGGCCGGTGGCGTTGACCTTCTCCAGCAGCCCGGCGCTCGCCTCGTCGCCGGCGGCGAGCCGGAAGCAGACCAGCGAGAACGGGTGCGGCGCGGCGAGGACGAACCGGTCGTCGGCGCGGACCCGGGCGGCGAACCGGTCGGCGAGCGCCACGTGCGAGCGCACGTGCGCCCGTAGCCCTTCCACCCCGTACCAGCGCAGCACGAACCACAGTTTCAGGGCGCGGAACCGCCGGCCCAGCGGCACCTGCCAGTCGCGGTAGTCGACGACCGCCCCGGAGTCGCTCGCCGCGTTGCGCAGGAACTCCGGCAGCACCGTCAGCGCCGCCACCAGCTCCGCCGAGTCGGCCACCCAGAACGCGTCGCAGTCGAAGCCGGTGAGCAGCCACTTGTGCGGGTCGAAGCAGTACGAGTCGGCGTGCTCCAGGCCGGCGTGCGACCAGCGCAGCTCCGGGCAGACCGCCGCCGCGCCCGCGTACGCGGCGTCGACGTGCAGCCAGACGCCGTACTCCGCGCAGATCGCGCCGATCTGCGGCACGGGGTCGACGGCGGTGGTGGAGGTGGTGCCGATCGTGGCCACCACGATCGCGGGCACGTCGCCGGCCGCGAGGTCGGCCCGGATCGCCGTCCGCAGCGCGTCGGGGTCCATGGCGAGGGTCCCGGGGTCGACGGCGACCATCCGCACCCCGTCGCGGCCCAGCCCGGCGATGCGGGCCGCCTTCTCGATCGACGAGTGCCCCTCGGTGGACGTGTACGCCCGGTAGCGGCGGTCGACCCCCACCTCCCGCCAGCGGCCCCCGCTGGCCCGGTGCAGCGCGGCGAGGGTGGCCACCAGCGTCGCCGAGGACGCCGAGTCCTGGATCACCCCGCCGCCGGGGCCGGTGGAGCGGAACCGCTCGGGCAGGCCGAGCAGCCCCGCCAGCCAGTCCAGCATCACCGTCTCCAGCTCGGTGCAGGCCGGCGCGGAGGCCCAGAGCATGCCCTGCACGCCGAGCCCCGAGCTGACCAGGTCGCCCAGGACGCTGGGGCCGGAGGTGTTGGCGGGGAAGTAGCCGAAGAAGCCGGGATGCTGCCAGTGGGTCAGCCGGGGCGCGACAAGCGCGTCCAGGTCGGCCAGCAGCGCGGCGACCGGCTCGCCGTGCGCGGTCGGGCCGGCCGGCAGCGCGGCGGCCACCGCGCCGGGCGGGTCCTGCGAGGTCACCGGGCGCTGCCCGAGGGTGGCCCAGTAGTCCGCGATCCAGTCGACCACGGCGTGCCCGGCGCGGCGGAACTCCTCGGGGTCCATGTGCTCAGCCATCCGACGAGTCGACCAACTCGCCCGGGCGGACGCAAGGGACCGGGACGTTGTTGCGGCGGGGAAAGCGGTGTCCTAGCATCCCAGAGGCGCGAGCCGAACCATGGACGTCGATGCGATGTCCGATCACCGCCGCCAGCGCGGCGGACGCGACCCGGCGGCCAAGGGCAGGCTGCCGGGGCCGACGCGTCGCCGCGCCCGCCCGACCTCCCCCGGAGGCATCCCCGTGCACCTGACCGCATCCCGCCGCACCCTCCTGGCCGCCGCCGTCGCGGCCACCACCCTCGCCGCCGGCGCACTCGGCACCGTGGCCGCCTCGGCCGCCGCCGCCGGCTGCCGCGTCGACTACAAGATCAGCAGCCAGTGGGGCGGCGGCTTCGGCGCCGACGTCACCGTCACCAACCTCGGCGACCCGATCAACGGCTGGGCCCTCACCTGGTCCTACACCGCCGGCCAGCAGGTCACCCAGGCGTGGAACGCCACCGTCACCCAGTCCGGCGCGCAGGTCACCGCCCGCGACGCCGGCTACAACGCCGCGCTCGGCACCAACGGCGCCGCGAACTTCGGCTTCAACGCCTCCTGGAACGACAGCAGCAACCCCGTGCCGGCGAGCTTCGCCCTCAACGGCACCACCTGCACGGGCGGCACCGCCCCCACCACCACGCCCCCGACGAGCGCCCCGCCGACGACCCCGCCGCCGACGACGCCGCCCCCCACCACCCCGCCGCCGACGACCCCGCCCCCCACCGACCCGCCCGCCGGGGCCAAGCAGCTGGAGGACCTCGACCGGGGGCTGATCAGCGTCCGCTCCGGCAGCGGCAACCTCGTCTCCTGGCGGCTGCTGGGCACCGAGACCTCCGGGGTGTCGTTCAACCTCTACCGCGGCTCCACCAAGGTCAACGCCAGCCCGATCACCGGCGCCACCAACTACCTCGACGCCGGGGCGGCGGCCGGCTCCGCGTACACCGTGCGGGCCGTCGTCGGCGGTGCCGAGCAGGCGGCGTCCGCGCCGGCGCTCCAGTTCGCCAACGGCTACCTCGACGTGCCGTTGCAGGTCCCGCCGGGCGGCACCACCCCCACCGGGGAGGCCTACACCTACTCGGCCAACGACGCCAGCGTCGGCGACCTCGACGGCGACGGCGACTACGAGATCGTCCTCAAGTGGGACCCGTCCAACAGCAAGGACAACTCGCAGTCCGGCTACACCGGCAACGTCTACGTCGACGCGTACACCCTCACCGGCACCCGGCTGTGGCGCGTCGACCTCGGCCGCAACATCCGTGCCGGCGCCCACTACACCCAGTTCCAGGTGTACGACTACGACGGCGACGGCGACGCCGAGGTGGCCATGAAGACCGCCGACGGCACCCGGTCCGGCACCGGCCAGGTGATCGGCTCGTCGTCGGCCGACTACCGCAACTCCAGCGGCTACGTCCTGTCCGGCCCCGAGTTCCTCACCATGTTCGACGGCCGCACCGGCGCCGCGGTGTCCACCGTCAACTACGACCCGCCGCGCGGCACCGTCTCCTCCTGGGGCGACAGCTACGGCAACCGCGTCGACCGGTTCCTCGCCGCCACCGCGTACCTCGACGGCCAGCGTCCCTCGCTGGTCATGGCCCGGGGCTACTACACCCGCGCCGTCATCGCCGCCTGGGACTTCCGCAACGGCGCCCTCACCAAGCGGTGGACGTTCGACTCCAACTCCTCCGGCAACTCCGCCGCCGCCGGCCAGGGCAACCACAACCTGTCCGTCGCCGACGTCGACGCCGACGGCCGGCAGGAGATCGTCTACGGGGCCGCCACCATCGACGACAACGGCCGCCTGCTGTACTCCACCAACAACGGCCACGGCGACGCCCTGCACGTCGGCGACCTCGACCCGAGCCGCTCCGGCCTGGAGGTCTTCAAGGTCGACGAGGACGGCAGCAAGCCCAGCTCCTACTTCGCCGACGCCCGCACCGGCCAGGTCATCTGGTCCACCCCCGCGTCCGGCGACAACGGCCGCGGCGTCTCCGGCGACATCTGGGCCGGCAGCCCCGGCGCCGAGTCCTGGTCGGCGGCGGTGAGCTACCTGGCCAACACCCGGGGCCAGAACGTCGGCCGCAAGCCGTCGTCGACGAACTTCCTCGCCTGGTGGGACGGCGACCCGGTCCGCGAGCTCCTCGACGCCACGAAGATCGACAAGTACGGCACCTCCGGCGAGACCCGGCTGCTCACCGGCAGCGACGTCGCCGCCAACAACGGCACCAAGGCCACCCCGGCGCTCTCCGGCGACATCCTCGGCGACTGGCGGGAAGAGGTGATCTGGCGCACCGGCGACAGCCGCGCCCTGCGCATCTACAGCACCCCGACCCAGACCAGCACCCGGATCTACACCCTCATGCACGACCCGCAGTACCGCGCCGCGATCGCCTGGCAGAACACGGCCTACAACCAGCCGCCGCATCCGGGGTTCTTCATCGGAGACGGCATGGGCAACCCGCCCACGCCCAACATCTACCTGCGCTGACCGCGCTTAGGTAAGGTGGCAGGCACCGGGCCGCAGCCGCGGAATCCGCACAGCTCCGGCCCGGTGCACCACACCGCAGCACCCCCGACCCGTCCCGACCGGGGAGTGCCGTACCACCACCGGAACCAAAGTTACGCGGCGACCGCAACGCACCGGTGACGCCGGTATGAAGATCGTGTTTCGGGCGTTTCCAACCGGGTCCACCCCTACCGGCCCACCGGGTTCACCCCTGCCGGCGCAACCCGCCCGCCACCTTCTCGGCGACCAGTTCGAACGAGCGCACCCGGTCCGCCCCGTCGTACACCATCGACGTCAGCATCAACTCGTCCGCGCCGGTCCGCGCCAGCAACTCCGTCAACTGCCGGCCCACCGTCTCCGGTGAGCCCATCGCCTGCCCCTCCCGCCGCTGCACGACGAACTCCCGCTCCGCCGCCGTGTACGGGTACGCCGCCGCCTCCTCCGGCGACGCCAACGGCTGCGGCCGCCCCGAACGCAGCTTCAGGAACGCCAGCGCCGACGGCCCCGCCAGCCACTGCGCCCGCTCGTCGGTCTCCGCGCAGATCGTGTTCACCGCCACCATCGCGTACGGCTGCGACAGCCACCGCGACGGCCGGAAGTGCTGCCGGTACAGCGCCAACGCCGGCAGCGTGTGCTGCGCGCTGAAGTGGTGCGCGAACGAGAACGGCAGCCCCAGCAGCCCCGCGAGCTGCGCGCTGAACCCGCTGGAGCCCAGCAGCCACACCTGCGGCTGCTCGCCCCGCCCCGGCGTCGCCACGATCGGGCCCGCGTGCTCGCCGGTGAAGTAGCCCATCAGGTCGGCCAGCTCCCGGGGGAACCCCTCGGCCGACAGCCCCTCCATCGTCCGGCGCAACGCCAGCGCCGTCACCTGGTCGGTCCCCGGCGCCCGGCCGATGCCCAGGTCGATCCGGCCCGGGTGCAGCGCCTCCAACGTGCCGAACTGCTCGGCCACCACCAGCGGCGCGTGGTTGGGCAGCATCACCCCGCCCGAGCCCAGCCGGATCGTGCTCGTGTGGGCGGCCAGGTGCGCGATCAGCACCGCCGGCGCCGAACTCGCGATCGCCGGCATGTTGTGGTGCTCGGCCACCCAGAACCGCCGGTAGCCCAGCTCCTCGGCCCGCCGCGCCAGCTCGGTGGTGTGCCGCAGGGCCTCGCCGGCCGTGGAGCCGGCGGCGACCGGGGCGACGTCAAGGACTGACAGAGGTACGTTGATCACGGCTGGAACCAACCCCGGCGGCACCCGGATTGTTCCCGCCCGCCCCGCCCCCGCCCGCCCCGGCGTCCGGGAGCCGCCCGCCCGCCCCGCCCCGCAGCAGCCCGAGCACGAGCAGGCCCGCCCCGATGCCCACCCCGGCCGCCACCGCGAAGCTCGCCCGTACCCCGCCCACCGCCGCCGCCCGCGTCGCCCCCGCCAGCAGCTCCCGCCCCTCCGGCGGCACCGCCCCCAGCAGGCCCGGGGCCCGCCCACCGGCGACGGCGTGGGCGACCCCCGCCGCGTCGGCGACCCCCCGCGCGTGCAGGACGCCCCGCGCCCCCGCCGCGAAGACGCTGCCCAGCGCGGCGATGCCGAAGGCGAACCCGAGCTGCCGGCAGGTGTTCACCGCGCCGGCCGCCATCCCGCCCCGCGCCGCCGGCACCAGCGACATCGCCACCGCGCCCAGCGCCGGCGTCGCCAGCCCCACCCCCACGCCGATCACCGCCCCACCCGGCACCAGCACCGGCCAGCCCGCCGCCCCCCGCGCCAGCACCGCCGTCACCGCGCTGCCCACCCCCACGCACAGCAGCCCCCCACCGATCACCAGGCCCGGCCGCCGGCCGTGCAGCGCCCGCCCGGACACCGCCGACACCACGAACGCCACCACCGACATGGGCAGCCCGGTCAGCCCCGCGCCGACCGGCCCCAACCCCAGCACCGACTGCAACCAGATCATCGAGTACGCCAGCGGCGCGAACGCCGCGAACGTCAACAGCAGCCCCGCCAGCAGCACCGCCACGAACGCCCCGTCCCGCAGCAGCGCCAGGTCGAACAGGGGCTGCCGGACCCGCCGCTCCACCACGGCGAACCCCGCCAGCAGCACCGCCGCCGCGCCCGCCGACACCCACACCACGGCGTCCGACCAGCCCGCCCCGGCCGCGCGGATCAGCGCGTACGTCGCGCAGCCCGCCGCCACGGCGAACACGACCACCCCGCCGACGTCCACCCGCCCACCCGCCGCCGGGCGGCCCGCCGGCAGCGTCCGCGCGCCCAGCCCGAGCGCGACCGCGCTGACCGGCAGGTTCACGAAGAAGATCCAGTGCCACGACACGCCCTCGGTGAGCAGCCCACCCAGCACCGGGCCCACCGCCGCCGACGCCCCCGACACCGCGCCCCACACCCCGTAGGCGGTGCCCCGGTCCCGACCCGCGTACGCCCCGTCGAGCAGCGCGAACGTCGTCGCGAACATCGCCGCCGCGCCGAGGCCCTGCGCCGCCCGCGCCGCGACCAGCGCCCCCGCGCCGGGCGCGAGCCCGCACGCCAGCGACGACGACGCGAACACCACCACCCCCGCCAGGTACGTCACCCGGTGTCCGACCCGGTCGGCCACCGCGCCCGCCCCCAGCACCAGCGCGGCGAGGGCCAGCGCGTACGCGTCGACGACCCACTGCACCGCGCCGAACGACGCGTCCAGGTCCCGCACCATGTCCGGCAGCGCGACCGTCACCACCGTCACGTCGACCAGCAGCATGAACGTGCCCAGGCAGACCGCCGTCAGGGGAAACCATCTGCGCATGCCGACACCCGTGTCTCTCCCGGCCCCGCGCGACGGCCGGTGGGCCGGTGCGCCTCACCCCGTACAACGCGGCCGGCCCGGTCACGTCACCGGCCCGCCGGCCCATTGGCGTACGGGCCCGCCGGTCTGTTGCCGAACCGACCTGCCAACCTGTTGCCGCGCCGGCCCGCCGGCCCCCGCCCGGTTCGGCCCTCAGCCCGCGCCGCGCACCTGCTCGAAGATGAGGCTCGTCTGGGTGTGCTGCACCGCCGGATCCACCGCCAGATGGTCGAGCACGAAGTCCCGCAACGCGTCCCCGGACGCGGCCCGCACGTGCAGCACGTAGTCCTCCGCGCCCGCCACGTGGAACACCGACACCACCCCCGGCAGCCGCACCGAGCGGGCCCGGAACGCGTCCACCGCCGCCCGCTCGTGCGCCGTCAACCGCACCGACACCAACGCCTGCAACGGCAGGCCCACCGCCGCCGGGTCCACCTCCGCGTGGAACCCCCGGATCGCCCCGCACTCCCGCAGCGCCCTCGTGCGCGTCAGACAGGTCGACGCGGCCACCCCCACCCGCTCGGCGAGGGCGTTGTTCGGCAGCCGGCCGTCCGCCGCCAGCTCGGTCAGGATCGCGCGGTCGACGTCGTCCAGGGCGGCGAAGGGCCGCACATCATTCGGTGCAACGGGCATCCACCCATCCTGCTCCGAATCACCGCGTAACTGAAGGCCGACTCACAGAATCTTCTGCGGATCTGTTGCCCGGATCCGCCACTATGTTCGACGCTTCCGGTCATGCCCAGCGCCGTGGACCCCCGCAACGTCGACACCGCAGCCGTGCACGCCGGCCGCGCCGACCTCGCCGCCCTCGGCGTCCACGCCCCGCCCATCGACCTGTCCACCACCAACCCGCTGCCCTCGGTCGCCACCGGCGGCGAAGCCTACGAGCTCCTCGCCACCGGCAACGCCCTCCCGCCCGGCGACAGCGCCGTCTACCAGCGGCTCTGGAACCCCACCGTCGCCCGCTTCGAGACCGCCCTCGCCGAGCTCGAAGACACCCCCGCCGCCGTCGCCTTCGCCAGCGGCATGGCCGCCCTCACCGCCACCCTGCTCGCCGCCACCCGCGACGGCAACCGCCACGTCGTCGCCGTCCGCCCCCTCTACGGCGGCACCGACCACGTCCTCGCCACCGGCCTGCTCCACACCGACGTCACCTGGGCCCGCCCCGACCAGGTCGCCGCCGCGATCCGCCCCGACACCGCCCTCGTCGTCGTCGAGACGCCCGCCAACCCCACCCTCGACCTCGTCGACATCGCCGCCCTCGCCGCCGCAGCCGGCGACACCCCGCTGCTGGTCGACAACACCGTCGCCACCCCCGTGCTCCAGCGGCCCGCCCGGCACGGCGCCGCCCTCGTCCTGCACAGCGCCACCAAGAGCATCGGCGGCCACGGCGACGTCCTCGCCGGCGTCGTCGCCTGCGGCGAGGACTGGGCCGCCCGGCTGCGCCAGGTCCGCGCCCTCACCGGCGCGATCCTGCACCCCCTCGGCGCGTACCTGCTGCACCGCGGCCTGCAGACCCTGCCCCTGCGGGTGCGCGCCCAGTCCGCCGGGGCCGAGAAACTCGCCGCCTGGCTCGCCCGGCACCCCGCCGTCGCCCGCGTGCACCACCCCGGCCTCGACGACCCCACCGGGCTCGTCGGCCGGCAGATGACCGGCACCGGCAGCCTGCTCGCCTTCGAGGTACGCGGCGGCGCGCCCGCCGCCGCCACCGTCGCCGCCGCCTGCCGGCTGATCACCCACGCCGTCTCCCTCGGCGGCGTCGACACCCTCGTCCAGCACCCCGCCTCGCTCACCCACCGGCCCGTCGCCGGCGACGCCCGGCCCGCCGGCGGGCTGCTGCGCCTCTCCGTCGGCCTGGAGGACCCGGAGGACCTGCGGGCGGACCTGGCGCAGGCGCTCGCCGCGCTCGGCTGACGCCGCCGCTGACCGCTGCCGCTGACTGCTGCCGCTGCCGGACCCCGCCGCCCCGCCCGGCCGGTCAGGACTTCGGGCCGACGTGCCGGTCCAGCACCGCGACCGCCTCGCGCCGGGCCACTGACAGCGAGTTGGGGCGGTTCATCCGCCAGGCGACGCCGAGCAGGCCCAGCGTCCACTGGCAGAGCCCCATGATGTCGGCGGACTCGTTGCTGAACAGGTAGCGCGGGTAGACGTAGCCCCTGCAGCGCACGGTCACCCGGTTGGTCACCCGGCAGCCGTCGGAGTGGAACAGGCCGCGCGCGAAGTCCCCGGGGCGGGCGGCGACCAGCGCGCGCTGCCAGTCGGCGAGGACGATCGGCCGCTCGTGCTTCTTGCCCGGCCCGTGCTGCGGCAACAGGCACGGCCAGTGCAGGCCGTAGCTCTGGACCGCCACGCAGCCCTGCTTCCGGACCCGCTGCACGCTGTTGGCCAGGACCGCCCTCATGGCGGTCTCGCAGGCGTCGATCAGCCCCGGCCAGGACGTCGTGCAGTAGACGCGCAGCACCGGGATCCGCGCAGTGGTGACGAGGTGGCCGTCGCCGAGATAGAGGCCGAGGAGGTAGGCGTAGGCACCCGGATCTGTCGGATTGTCGACGCCCGGGCGGCAGCGGAAACACCGCAGGGCGCTGGCCTGCTGCCTGCTCTCGGGCCGGTCCCTGCACCAGTGGCGGACCGTCGTGTAAGGCAACCCGACGCTGCGGGCGGCCTCGGCGATGCTCCAGCCGGACAGGTGGAGCGCGCGGACGCGGGCGCGGATCTCAGGCGGGTGCACCCGCTTATCTTCGAACGCCTGTATGACAGTTTTTGTGCCCTCGGTGGGATTCGAACCCACACTGTATGCAGTTTGAGTGCATTGCCTACTGCCGGTTGGGCTACGAGGGCCTTCCATGATTCGGCCCTGACAGACTACCCACTACGCTAGGGACGGCGACACCCGGCACGGCGGGTGTCGGGCGCAGACTGGTGGGAGTGGCTCGTGGCCGAGACGCAGACGGATGCCGAGCGCAGGCGGGTGTTGATCGCCGAGGACGAGGCGCTCATCCGGCTCGACCTGGCCGAGATGCTCGTCGAGGAGGGCTACGAGGTCGTCGGGGAGGCCGGCGACGGCGAGACCGCCGTCCGGCTCGCCGAGGAGCTGAAGCCCGATCTGGTCATCCTCGACATCAAGATGCCGATCATGGACGGGCTGGCCGCCGCCGAGCGGATCGCCGGCGCCCGGATCGCCCCGGTGATCATCCTGACCGCCTTCAGCCAGCGGGACCTGGTGGAGCGGGCCCGGGCGGCCGGCGCGATGGCGTACCTCGTGAAGCCCTTCCAGAAGAGCGACCTGGTGCCGGCCGTGGAGATCGCCCTGTCGCGCTACTCGGAGATCGCCGCGTTGGAGGCCGAGGTCGCGGGCCTGACCGACCGGCTGGAGATCCGCAAGACGGTGGAGCGCGCCAAGGGCGCGCTGATGACGACGTACGGCATGACCGAGCCGCAGGCGTTCAAGTGGATCCAGCGCACGGCGATGGACCACCGGATGACCATGAAGGAGGTCGCCGAGCGGATCCTCGCCGAGACGGCCGGCGGCGAGGTCACCCAGCCGGCGTCCTGACGGGCCCGGTCCGGGTGCCCTCGGGCGCGCCGCGTGGGTGGTGCCCGTCCGGGGCCGCGGTCGTCGGGGGACGGGCGCGCGGGGTCCCCGGCGTCCCGGTTGATCGATACGATCGGATGCATGCCTCGTCACCGTCCGCGCCTGGCGTCGGGACCGTCGCGGGCGTTGCGTGTCCTGCTCGGCGTGGCGGCCGGCCTGGCGGTGCTGCTGGCGGGCTGCCGGTCGCCCGAGCGCGTCGCGCCCGCGCCGGGGGGCGGCACGCCCGCCCCGGGGAGTTCCGCGCCCGTCCCTGAGCCGCCGCGCCCCGACTGGCGGGCGCTGACCCTGCCGACGCCGCCGGGGGCACCGGGCCGGCTGCTGCTGCGGGACGCGGCGGCGTGCGGCGGGCGCTGGTTCGTGGTGGGCGCGGTCGTCGACGCGGCGGGCGTGACGCGGCCGGCGGCGTGGTCCAGCCCGGTCTCGGCGGGGTCGTCCCCGGCGGCGTCGGCCGCTCCGGGCGGCGTCGGGTTCGCGTGGTCGCCGCTGAGGTTGGCGTCGCGCACCGCGTACGGCGCGGAGAACGTGCTCACGGCGGCCGGCTGCCGCGGGGGCCGGCTGGCGGCGGTGGGCGCGAAGAGCGGCGGGGTGCACGGCAATCCCCGGGTCAGCACGTGGCGGCAGCTCGCCGATGGCTCGGTGGTGGAGGTGCCGGCCGAGTTCGAGGTGTTCGGCGGCCCCGACGCGGTGAACGTGGGGCGGATCGCGGGCGGCCCGGCGGGGTGGGTGGTCGCCGGCAACCGGGGCACCGGGGCGGCGGCCTGGTCGTCGGCCGACGGGCGGGAGTTCCGGCTGGTCAGCGGCGTTCCCGAGTTGGCGTCGGACGCGGCGGGGCGCACGTGGGCGGCGGACGTGACGGCGGCGGCGTCGGGGTGGGTGCTGGTGGGGTCGGTGCGTGCCCCGGGGCGACCGGGCGGTGACCCGGCGGTGTGGGTGTCGCCGGACGGTGTGGACTGGCGGCGGCTGGTCCTGACGGCCGGGGGCGCGGCGGGTGACCTCCAGCGGGTGGTCCGGGCGGGGGAGCGGCTGGTGGCGGTGGGTCGGCGCGGCGATGCCCTGGCGGCGTGGGTGCGGGATGCGGCGGCCGGCGGGCAGTCGGGCGGCGTGGGGAGCGCCCCGGCGGGGCCGGGCGTGGCGCAGTGGCGGCCGGGCGGGGCGTTGGGGCCGGCGACGGGTGGGTCGGGGCAGGTGGCGGGCCTGGCGGCGGTCGACGGCGGGGTGGTGGCGGTGGTGGTGGCCGCCGCGGGCTCCTCGGCGTGGTTCTCGGCGGACGGCGGGGGGTGGGCGTCGGTGCCGCTGCCGGTGGCGTTGGCGTCGGCGCCGGACCGGTCGGTCGCGGTGGCCGGGGCGGGTGACCGGCTGTTGTTGCTGGTGGACGGCGGTGCCGAGGAGGCCCGGTTGTGGTCGGCGCGGCTGCCGGGCGGGCCCGGCTGAGCGTGCCACCGGTCTGTTTCCGGTCGGTGTCGGATGTCCGATTTCGTCCTTGCGCCGGGGTGTGTGTTACAGCACTTCGGCGGATCTGGCCACTCAACGTAACGGTTAGGTCAACCCCGCTTTCTAGGTCTTACGGCGTGCCCTACCTGTGGGATAACGTCCCGGCCCAGACCGGGTACGCGGTCGGTTCGTCCACCCCCTGCAAGGTCCAATTCGCAAGTCGCGGCGGGTGGTTCGGGCCTTCGGACTGAGGAGGGTACGAGCCGTGAGGCAGAAGCTCGCACGGGTGCTGGGTGGCGTGGCCATCAGCGCGCTCGTTATCAGTGGCGCGGCCGCGTGTAAGGCCGACAGTGGCACGGAGGGTGGCAGCGGCGACAAGGCGGCCTGCGACCTCAAGATCGGCTTCTTCGGCCCGCTGACCGGCGACGCCGCGGGTCTCGGTATCCACATGCGCAACGGCACGAAGCTGGCGATCGACCAGTACAACAAGGACAACGCGGACTGTAAGGTCAACCTCGCGGAGTACGACTCGCAGGGTGACCCGGCCAAGGCCCCGGCGCTGGCCCAGCAGGCGGTGGGCGACACCAAGGTCGTCGGCATCATCGGCCCGGCGTTCTCCGGCGAGTCCGAGGTGGCCGACCCGATCTTCGACGAGGCCGGCCTGCCGATCATCACCCCGTCGGCGACCCGCCCGAGCCTGAGCACCAAGAGCTGGAAGATCTTCCACCGGGGCGTCGGCAACGACACCTCGCAGGGCCCGGCGGCCGGCCGGTACATCAAGAACGTGCTGAAGGCCGAGAAGGTCTACGTCGTCGACGACCAGTCGGCGTACGGCGCGGGCCTGGTGGACGAGGTCAAGAAGGTCCTCGGCACGGTGGCGGGCGAGGACAAGGTCCAGGTCAAGCAGACCAACTTCTCCGCGGTCGTCACCAAGATCGTCGGCAGCGGCGCGACGGTGCTGTTCTTCGGTGGCTACTACACCGAGGCGGGCCTGCTGCTCAAGCAGCTCAAGGGCGCCGGCTGGAAGGGCACGATGGTCGCCGGCGACGGCGTCAACGACGCCAACTTCATCAAGGTCGCCGGCCAGCAGGTCGCCGAGGGCACCGTGCTGACCTGCCCCTGCGCCCCGGCCACCGCGGCCAAGGGCTCCTTCGTGACCGACTACAAGGCGGCCTTCGAGAACGCCGAGCCGGGCACCTACGCCGACGTGTCGTTCGACATCACGAAGATCTTCCTCGAGGGCATCAAGGCCGGCAAGTCCACCCGCGCCGACCTGCTCGCCTTCGTGAAGGCCTACAACAAGGCGGGCACCGCCACCGGTGTGACGTACAAGTTCGAGTCCAACGGCGAGTTGGACCCGGCCCAGGTGCTGGTCTGGGCGTTCAAGGTCAACGCGGGCCAGGTCGTCCCCGACATCGAGATCCCGAAGGCCTGACCGGTTCGCCGGTCCCGCCAGGGACACAGACGATGCGGCCGGGAGAGTGGTTCCTCCCGGCCGCGTCGTTTGACCGCACAGTTGGAGCCCCCACTTGAACTTCGATGAGCTGTTCGGGAACTTCCCGGCCCTGACCATCACCGGGCTGGAACAGGGCGCGATCTACGCGCTCGTCGCCCTCGGGTACACCCTCGTCTACGGCGTCCTGCGCCTGATCAACTTTGCCCACTCCGAGGTCTTCATGGTCGGTACGTTCACCGCCCTGTGGACCTGGGAGGCCCTCGGCTACGACCAGAACTCCCCCTCGCCCGCCATCGGCCCGCTGATCCTCGCGCTGGTGGCCGGCCTGGTCGTGGCGGCGGTCGCCTCGGCGGCGACCGCGGTGACCGTGGAACTGGTCGCCTACCGGCCGCTGCGCCGCCGCAACGCGCCGCCGCTGGCCTTCCTCATCACCGCGATCGGCGCGTCGTTCGTGCTCGCCGAGTCCTTCGGCATCGGCACCGCCCGGGCGCCGTTCGGCATGCCCGTGCTGATCCCCTCGGAGACGGCCTTCACCGTGTTCGGCGCGGCCGTGACCAACATCCAGCTGCTCATCCTCGGCGTCACGCTGGTGATGATGGTCGGCCTGGACCAGTTCGTGAACCGCAGCCGGCTGGGCCGCGGCATCCGGGCCGTGGCCCAGGACGCGGACACGGCGGCCCTGATGGGCGTGAACAAGAACCGGGTGATCCTGCTGGTCTTCGTGCTCGGCGGCCTGATGGCCGGCGTCGCGGCGCTGCTGTGGAACGTCCGCTACGGCTACACGAAGTTCAACGTGGGCTTCCTGATCGGGCTCAAGGCGTTCGCGGCGGCGGTGCTCGGCGGCATCGGCAATCTGCGCGGCGCCCTGCTCGGCGGCCTGTTGCTCGGGGTGGCGGAGAACTACGCCGCCGGCCTGTTCGGTGGAGACTGGAAGGACTTCACCGGCTTCGTGCTGCTGATCGTGCTGCTGATGTTCCGGCCCACCGGCCTGCTCGGCGAATCTCTCGGGAGGGCGCGCGCATGACCGCCACCGTGGACAAGGGCCGCGCCCCGGCCCTCAAGGGCCGCTGGGCGGCGATGCCGAAGCAGGTCCGCTGGGCCGCGATCGCGGCGCTGATCGTCCTGCTCTACATCCTGCCGAACCGGTGGTTCTACGAGTACCTCGGCTTCCCCGTCGGCAGCGAGTACTTCGCCTTCTACACCACCCGCTCGGACTTCGCGGGCGTGCTTTTCGACACCGCCGTGTTCGTGCTGCTGGCCGTCGGGCTCAACGTGGTGGTCGGCTTCGCCGGCCTGCTCGACCTGGGCTACTTCGGCTTCTACGCGCTCGGCGCGTACACGGTGGCGTTGCTGACCTCGCCGGAGAGCCGGCTGGGGACGAACTGGCCGTGGCTGGCGGCGGTGCCGATCGCGGTCATGGTGGCGATGGTCTCCGGCGTGATCCTCGGCGGCCCGACGCTGCGCCTGCGCGGCGACTACCTGGCCATCGTGACCCTCGGCTTCGCCGAGATGATCCGGCTCTACGCCGCCCGCAACGAGGGCGTGCTCCAGGGGCAGCGGGGCATCCCGGCGATCCCGCACCCGCCGGGCACCGGCTCCGACGGCAAGCCGCTGTTCGGCGTGGTCGACGCCCGGCCCTACTACTGGCTGATGCTGACGCTGATCCTGCTGGTGATCGTGCTGGTGCGCAACCTGGCCAACAGCCGGGTCGGCCGGGCCTGGGTGGCCACCCGCGAGGACGAGGACGCCGCCGAGGTCATGGGCGTGCCCACGTTCAAGTACAAGCTGTGGGCGTTCGCCATCGGGGCGGCGGTGGCCGGCCTCACCGGCGCCGTCTTCGCCGGCAAGCAGACGTTCATCAACTCGGACCAGTTCGTGCTGGAGAGTTCCATCCTGGTGCTCGCGGCGGTCATCCTGGGCGGCGCGGGCAACATCAAGGGCGCGATCGTCGGCGGCGCGGTCACCTGGTACCTGCCGGAGTGGCTGCGCGGCGTCGGCGACCTGGTCGGGGTGGAGTTCGACGCGGCCGAATACCGGATCCTCGTGTTCGGTGTGGTCATCATCGTCATGATGATCTTCCGTCCACAGGGCATCGTGCCCAACCGGCGGCGGGCGGCGGAGTTCGCCGACCGGCGGCAGGAGGCGGTTCCGCAGGAGAAGGTGCCCAGTGAGTGATCCGCAGATGAAGAGCGAACGCGACGCCAGCAGCGACCGCGACATCACCGCCGACGGCCGCAGCACGGTCGGCGTGCCGCCGGAGCCCGGCTCCGGCGCGCCGACGGCGGCCGGCCCGGCCGGGCCCGACGCCGCGGGGCGGGAACCGCTGCTGGAGGTCGACGACGTCACGCTGCGCTTCGGCGGCGTCGTCGCCCTCGACAAGGTCAACTTCACCCTCTACAAGGGGGAGATCCTCGGCCTGATCGGCCCGAACGGCGCCGGCAAGACCACCTGCTTCAACGCGATGACGGGCGTCTACCGGCCCACCGAGGGCGAGATCCGGTTCAAGGGGCAGCGCACCAACGGCAAGCGGCGGTCGTGGATCACCAAGGCCGGCATCGCCCGGACGTTCCAGAACATCCGGCTCTTCCCCGAGATGACGGCGCTGGAAAACGTGATGGTGGGCGCGGACGTCCACCACAAGACCAGCGTCATCTCGGCCATGCTGCGGCTGCCGCGGCACTTCCGCGAGGAGCGGGAGGGCCGGGAGAAGGCGCGCGAGCTGCTGCGGTTCGTCGGCATCGAGCGGCGCGCGAACGACCTGGCCCGCAACCTGTCGTACGGCGAGCAGCGCCGCCTGGAGATCGCCCGCGCGCTGGCCACCGACCCCGCCCTGCTCTGCCTGGACGAGCCGGCCGCCGGCTTCACCCCGGCGGAGAAGGAGGAGCTGCTCGGCCTGATCCGCGAGATCCGGGACAAGGGCACGACCGTGCTGCTGATCGAGCACGACATGCGGCTGGTGATGGGCGTGACCGACCGGATCGTCGTGCTGGAGTTCGGCAAGAAGATCGCCGAGGGGCTGCCGGCCGAGGTCCGGGACGACCCGAAGGTGATCGCCGCGTACCTGGGGGTGCCGACCGATGCTGCTTGAGATCAAGGACCTGACCCTGCTCTACGGGCGCATCCAGGCCCTGCACGGGATCAGCCTGGTGGTCAACGAGGGCGAGGTGGTCGCGCTCATCGGCGCCAACGGCGCGGGCAAGACCACCACGATGCGGGCGATCTCCGGGCTGCGCCCGGTGGCCCGGGGCTCGATCGTCTTCGACGGCACCGACGTCACCCGGATGCGGGCCGACCTGCGGGTGACCCGGGGCATCGGGCAGGCGCCGGAGGGCCGGGGCGTGTTCCCGGGGATGACGGTGCTGGAGAACCTGGAGATGGGGGCGTACACCCGCCGGGACCGGGCGGAGATCGCCAAGGACATGGCGATGGTGCTGGACCTGTTCCCCCGGCTGGCAGAGCGGCGCAAGCAGGCCGGCGGCACCCTCTCCGGCGGCGAGCAGCAGATGCTGGCCGTGGGGCGGGCGCTGATGGCCCGGCCCCGGCTGCTGCTGCTCGACGAGCCGTCGATGGGTCTCGCGCCGAAGCTGATCCAGCAGATCTTCGAGATCATCACCCGGATCAACGAGCAGGGCACCACGATCCTGCTGGTGGAGCAGAACGCCCAGCAGGCGCTGTCCCGCGCCCACCGGGGCTACGTGCTGGAGACCGGCCGGATCGTCAAGGAGGGCACCGGCCAGGAGCTGCTGCACGACCCGGCGGTCAAGGAGGCGTACCTCGGCGTGGCCTGACGCGCGCCCCGGTGGCCGGTCGTCCCTCGCGGGCGGCCGGCCGCCGGCGTTCGTGGCCGTGCCGGGGCCGTCGCCGTGCCGTGCGGCGGGGATGTCAGCCGTACGGGCTAGAGTCGCTGCCGTGACAGCTACGACGCCGCGCCTGCTCCTCGTCGACGGACACTCCATGGCATACCGGGCGTTCTTCGCCCTGCCGGTGGAGAACTTCTCCACCACGACGGGGCAGCCGACAAACGCCGTCTACGGCTTCACCTCGATGCTGATCAACGTGCTGCGCGACGAGCAGCCCACCCACATCGTCGTGGCCTTCGACGTCTCCCGGCAGTCCTTCCGCACGGAGAAGTACGCGGAGTACAAGGCGGGCCGCAGCGAGACCCCGGCCGACTTCAAGGGCCAGGTCAGCCTCGTCAAGGAGGTCCTCGCGGCGCTGCGCGTGCCGGTGGTGGAGAAGGAGGGCTACGAGGCCGACGACGTCATCGCCACCCTCGCCTGCCAGGCCCGCGACCAGGGCATGTCGGTGCTGATCTCCAGCGGCGACCGGGACGCCTTCCAGCTCGTCGACGACCACGTCACCGTGCTCTACCCCCGCAAGGGCGTCTCCGACCTGGCCCGGATGGACGCCGCCGCCATCGAGGCGAAATACGGCGTGGGCCCGCAGCGCTACCGCGACCTGGCGGCGCTGGTCGGCGAGACCAGCGACAACCTGCCCGGCGTGCCGGGCGTCGGCCCGAAGACCGCCGCCAAGTGGATCAACCTCTACGGCGGCCTCGACGGCGTGGTGGCCCGCGCCGACGAGATCAAGGGCAAGGCCGGCGACAGCCTGCGCGAGCGGCTCGCCGACGTGATCCGCAACTACGAGATCAACCGCTTGGTCTCCGACCTGGAGCTGCCGGTCCGTCCCGAGGACGCCCGCTGGACCGGCTGGGACCGCGAGGCCGTGCACCAGGTCTTCGACACCCTGGAGTTCCGCATCCTGCGCGACCGCCTCTACCAGTATCTGGAGGCCGTCGAGCCGGAGGCCGAGGCGGGGTTCGACCTGACCGCCGAGCGGCTCACCGAGCCGGGGGCGGTCGTCGCCTGGCTCGACCGGCACGCCCCCGCCGGCGCCCAGGTCGGCGTGGCGGTGAAGACCCCGGCCAAGCCGACCGCCCCCCGCGAGCGCTACGAGCCGCAGCTCGACGCCCTGGCCCTCGCGCTGTCCACCGGCCCGGCGGCGTGGCTCGACCCGGCGGCGCTGGCCGAGGCCGACGAGCGGGCCCTCGCGGCCTGGCTGGCCGACCCGGCCCGCCCGAAGGTGCTGCACGACAGCAAGCACGCCCGGCTGGCGTTCGCCGCCCGGGGCTGGTCGCTGGCCGGCGTCGCCCGGGACACCGAGCTGGCCGCCTACCTGGCCCGCCCCGACCAGCGCTCCTACGACCTGACCGACCTGGCGCTGCGCTACCTGCACCGCGAGCTGCGGGTCGACGCCCCCGAGACCGGGCAGCTCACCTTCGAGGGGCTCGGCGACGAGGGCGAGGCCGAGCAGAACCTGATGCTCCAGGCGCGGGCCACCCTCGACCTGGCCGACGCGATCGACGCCGAGCTGTCCCGCGACGGCGAGCAGTCCGCCCGGCTGATGGCGGAGGTGGAGCTGCCGCTGTCGGACGTGCTCGCCGCCCTGCAGCGGGTCGGCATCGCCGCCGACCTGGACTACCTGCACGAGCTGGAGGCCCACTTCGCGGGCGAGGTGAAGTCCGCCGCGCAGGGCGCGTACGCCGCAGTCGGGCGGGAGTTCAACCTGGGCTCGCCCAAGCAGCTCCAGGAGCTCCTCTTCGGCGAGCTGGGGCTGCCCAAGACCAAGAAGATCAAGACCGGCTACACCACCGACGCCGACGCCCTCCAGTGGCTCTACGCGCAGAACCCGCTGCCCGTGCTGGAGCACCTGCTGCGCCACCGGGACGTGGCGAAGCTGAAGACGACCGTCGACGGCCTGCTCAAGTCGGTCTCCGAGGACGGCCGCATCCACACCACGTTCAAGCAGACCGTCGCGGCCACCGGCCGGCTCTCCTCCACCGACCCCAACCTCCAGAACATCCCGATCCGCACCGAGGAGGGCCGCCGGATCCGCCGCGCCTTCGTCGTGGGGGAGGGGTTCGAGTGCCTGCTCACCGCCGACTACAGCCAGATCGAGATGCGGATCATGGCGCACCTGTCGTCGGACGCCAAGCTGATCGAGGCGTTCAACTCCGGCCACGACTTCCACGCCGCCACCGCCTCGTCGGTGTTCGGGGTGCCGGTCACCGAGGTCACCGCCGACCAGCGTCGCAAGATCAAGGCGATGAACTACGGCCTGGCGTACGGGCTGAGCGCGTTCGGCCTGTCCCAGCAGCTCGGCATCACCGCCGAGGAGGCGCGCGGCCTGATGGACAACTACTTCGCGGGGTTCGGCGGGGTCCGCGACTACCTCCAGGAGGTGGTGGCCCGGGCCCGGCACGACGGCTACACCTCCACCATCCTGGGCCGCCGCCGCTACCTGCCCGACCTGGTCAGCGACAACCGGCAGCGGCGGGACATGGCCGAGCGGATGGCGCTCAACGCCCCCATCCAGGGCTCGGCGGCCGACATCATCAAGGTCGCCATGCTGCGCGTCGACGCCGGGCTGCGCGAGGCGGGGCTGCGCTCGCGGATGCTGCTCCAGGTGCACGACGAGCTGGTCTTCGAGGTCGCCCCCGGCGAGCGCGACGCCCTGGAGGCGCTGGTGCGCGGCCAGATGGGCGGGGCGTACCCGCTGTCGGTGCCGCTGGAGGTCTCCGTCGGCGAGGGCCGGGACTGGAACAGCGCCGACCACTGACCGGCGCGCCCGGCCGCCATGCCCCGCGTGCCGGGCTGTGCCGGCGGCGTGTCCCGAGGTGGTGTCGGCGGCCGGGTGGCGGCCGGGGCCGTGGCCCGCTCACCGGAGCGGGTCGTGGCCCCAGTTCATCAGCGACCAGCGCCACCTGGTGTCCCGCACGTCGCCCGAGGGGCGCTGCGCCAGGTGCCGGTGCACGTAGCCGATCACCTTGCGCATGTGCCGGTAGTCGGCCTCGGTCAGCTCGGCGCGTCTGCGGCGCAGCAGGTCGATGATCCGCCGGCCGGACGAGTGCCCCACCGACTCGCCGCCCGCGGTGCCCTTCTTCCGCCAGCCGACGTGCTTCGACTCGTCGGTCTCCAGCCACGTCGACAGCTCGCCGGGCCGCATGTTCACCGCCTCGGTGAACTCCCGGTACGTCTCGCCGCGCCGGTCGTCGTCAGTCCCGCTCACGGCGCAGCACCTCCGGCCGGTGCGCGACGTCGCGCACCGAGTCGTCGTTGCGGATGCGGTACTGCGGCTGCTCGGGGGACGCGTTCACGGTGTGCCCCCGCACGTGGGTGCGCTCGGTGAGCTTCTCCTCGACCACGCCGTGCGCCCGGCCGCTGTGGCTGGCCCAGGACACGTGGTCGCCCGCGCGGAACTCCCTCTGCTCGGCCATGCGCCTGGCTACCCGGGGCGGGTGCGGCGAAACGGGCCGGGTCAGCCGGCGAGCTCGGCGACCGGCAGCTTGATCTCGAACGGCTCGGCCAGCGCGATCAGCTCCGCGCTGTCGGCGACCAGCTCGTACTGCCGCTCGCCGCCGAGGCTGAGCCGGTCGCTGAGCCGGTACGCGTACACGTGCACCGGGTCCTGCTCGACGCGCCAGTAGAACTCGACGCGCCAGTAGAACTCGACGCGCCAGTAGAACGGGATGCCGGCGGCGGCGTACTCGGCGGGCTTGGCGAACCGGTCGATCCGCCGGGTGCCGGGGGAGACCACCTCCACCGCGAGGACCACGTCCTCTGGCTGGAGCAGGGACCGGTCGGCGCGCACGTCCGCGCGGCGCAGCAGCACGTCCGGCTGCCGGGTGTTCTTCGCGTCCAGCGCGACCCCGACGGCCTGTGTGACCCGCAGGTGATCGGGGGCGTGCGCGCGCAGCCACAGCGTGAGCAGGCTTCAGATGTCCTGGTGGCCCAGAGTGGGGAAGGGGATGAGTCGGAGGACTCCGTCGACGAGTTCGACGCGGGGGGCGTCGTCCGGCAGGTGGGGCAGGTCCTCCAGCGTGTAGTCGGCACGCTGTTGCCGGATCGGGTCCGGGCACCAGGGGTCAGGTGGTGTCGGGATCGGCTCGGCGCTCACCCGGTCAGCTAACGCCACCCGCCGGCCGGGGCGTCGCACCGGCGGTGCGACGTGCCGACCGACCAGTGTCCCGGCCACCCGGCCGGTTCGCGGCCCGGTGCGTCGGTGGTCCCCGGGTTCAGCCCGCCGGCTTCTCGGCGACGAAGATGGCCGTGCCGGGGAAGAGCCGGCCGCGCAGCGGGCTCCACTGGCCCCAGATCCCCTCGTGTCCCTCGGGCCACTCCGGCTCCACCAGGTCCACCAGCCGGAACCCCGCGCCGACCAGCTCCCGGATCCGGTCGCCGAGGGTGCGGTGCTGCTCGACGTACGTCGCCGCGCCCGTGCGGTCCTGCTCCACGTAGGGGGAGCGGTCGAAGTACGAGTGCACCGCCGTGAGCCCGCCCTGCCCGGGGTCGTCGAGGAAGATCCACCGCATCGGGTGGGTCACCGAGAACACCCACCGGCCGCCGGGGCGCAGCACCCGGAACACCTCGCGCATCACCGCCGCCGAGTCGGCCACGAACGGGATCGCCCCGAAGGCCGTGCACGCGGTGTCGAAGGCCGCGTCGGCGAAGGGCAACGCGAGCGCGTCGGCCTGCACCAGCGGCACCCGTACGCCGCTGCGCCCGGCCGCGTCCGCCGCGTGCCGCAGCATGCCGGCGGAGAGGTCCAGGGCCACCGGGCGGGCCCCCTGGGTGGCCAGCCACCGGGCGGCGGCGGCCGCCCCCGCGCCCACCTCCAGCACCCGGCGTCCGGCGAGGTCGCCGAGCAGCCGGGCGTCGGCCTCGCGCAGCCCCTCGGGGCACCAGACGAAGTCCACGTCGCCGAGGAACGCGCCGTGTTCGGCCTGGTAGTCGTCGGCGTCGGAGTCCCACCAGCCGCGGCTGGCCCGCCGGGCGTCGGCGTCGGTCACCGGGCGTCGCAGCACCCCCGGCGCCGCGTCCGGCTCGGCGCTCACGGTGAGGTTGGCCAGGTCGTCGGTCACCGCGGCAGTCTAGTGGTGGCCCCGGCTGCCGGCCCGCTGCGGCGCGACTGCCGGTGGGGGCGGGGTGGCCGCCGGGTCCCCGCCCGTAAACCCCCGGTTCGGGCACGAAAGGTGCAGTCCGTCGCGAAAGCGGGCTGGATCACTTCTCCCGGGGCTTGCACGCTGTGGTAATGCGCACGGTAGGCTAGACGATGCGCTCGCGGGTCGCGTGCCTCGGCAGGGAGAAGGCGCGCGGTCGCGGAGTTCCAGACGGAGCCACATCAGGACCTCACTAGTGATCTTCTGTGTGCCCGGCGACGGATCCGCTGGCGCGAACAGGTCACCGCGACACCAGCCTGCTGTGACAACCCATCCGACCGGAGCAACCGCCCACATGACGAGCAGCATCGAGGCCCCCTCGAGCGCCACCCGGGTCACCCACGACGATCTCGGTTCCGAGGAGGCTTTCCTCGCCGCGATCGACGAGACCATCAAGTACTTCAACGACGGCGACATTGTCGAAGGCACCGTCGTCAAGGTCGATCGGGACGAGGTCCTGCTCGACATCGGCTACAAGACCGAGGGTGTCATCCCCTCTCGGGAGTTGTCGATCAAGCACGACGTGGACCCCGCCGAGGTCGTCTCGGTCGGTGACCACATCGAGGCCCTGGTCCTCCAGAAGGAGGACAAGGAGGGTCGTCTGATCCTCTCCAAGAAGCGGGCGCAGTACGAGCGGGCCTGGGGCACGATCGAGAAGATCAAGGACGAGGACGGCGTCGTCCGCGGCTCGGTCATCGAGGTGGTCAAGGGTGGTCTCATCCTCGACATCGGGCTGCGCGGCTTCCTGCCCGCGTCCCTGGTCGAGATGCGGCGGGTGCGTGACCTGCAGCCGTACGTCGGCCGCGAGCTCGAAGCCAAGATCATCGAGCTGGACAAGAACCGCAACAACGTGGTCCTGTCCCGCCGGGCCTGGCTGGAGCAGACGCAGTCCGAGGTGCGCACCGAGTTCCTCAACAAGCTGCAGAAGGGCCAGGTCCGCAAGGGCGTCGTGTCCTCGATCGTCAACTTCGGCGCGTTCGTCGACCTGGGCGGCGTGGACGGCCTGGTGCACGTCTCCGAGCTGTCCTGGAAGCACATCGACCACCCGTCCGAGGTCGTCGAGGTCGGCCAGGAGGTCGAGGTCGAGGTCCTGGACGTCGACCTGGACCGCGAGCGGGTCTCGCTGTCGCTGAAGGCGACCCAGGAGGACCCGTGGCGGCAGTTCGCCCGCACCCACGCGATCCAGCAGATCGTGCCGGGTAAGGTCACCAAGCTGGTGCCGTTCGGCGCCTTCGTCCGGGTGGACGACGGCATCGAGGGCCTGGTCCACATCTCCGAGCTGGCCGAGCGCCACGTGGAGATCCCGGAGCAGGTCGTCCAGGTCGGCTCCGAGGTCATGGTCAAGGTCATCGACATCGACCTGGAGCGCCGCCGGATCTCCCTGTCGCTCAAGCAGGCCAACGAGGGCTTCGTCGAGGGCGAGGAGCACTTCGACCCGACCCTCTACGGCATGGCCGCGACGTACGACGCCGAGGGCAACTACATCTACCCGGAGGGCTTCGACCCGGAGACGGGCGAGTGGCTCGAGGGGTACGACAAGCAGCGCGAGACCTGGGAGAACCAGTACGCCGAGGCCCGTCAGCGCTGGGAGGCCCACACCAAGCAGGTGCAGACCTCCCGGGCCGCCGACGCCGAGGCCGCTGCCAACCCGGCTCCGGCCGTGTCGACCAGCGGCACCACCACCTCGACCAGCACGGCCCCGAGCCGGCAGGCCGAGGAGCCGGCCGGCACCCTGGCCACCGACGAGGCGCTCGCCGCGCTGCGGGAGAAGCTCGCCGGCGGCAAGTGACCCCGTGACGACTCCCCGCCGGGCGCGTTCGACGACGCCCCCGGTCCGGAGCCGCCGCTGACGACGACGGGCCCTGTCCCCGCGATCCGGTTCCACCGGGCCGCCGGGCGGGGCCCGTCGTCGTTGCCGCCCGCCCGGTCCCGCCCGGTCCCTCCTTCGCGCACCGCCCGGCGGGACCCGCCCCGCACCGCATGCCGCACCGCACCGCGTGCCTCGCCCGGCGGCCCCGCCTGCCCCGCCCCGACGGGCGTCGACGGCCGGTTTGGCGGTGCGGGCGTCGATCCGGTTGACTGTTGCGGTGCTGATGGTGGGACTGACCGGCGGGATCGGCTCCGGCAAGAGCGCCGTCGCGGCCCGGCTGGCCGCGCTCGGCGCGGTGGTGATCGACGCCGACCGGATCGCCCGCGAGGTGGTCGCCCCGGGCAGCGAAGGGCTCAGAGAGGTCGTGGCCGCCTTCGGCGACCGGGTCGTCGGCCCCGACGGGGCCCTGGACCGGGCCGCGCTGGGCGGGCTGGTCTTCGCCGACGAGGCGGCCCGCCGCCGGCTGGAGGCGATCACCCACCCCCGGGTCCGCGCGCGGACCGCCGAGCTGGCCGCCGCGGCGGCGCCCGACGCCGTGGTGGTCAACGACGTGCCGCTCCTGGTCGAGGTCGGGCTCGCGCCGACGTACCACCTGGTGGTCGTGGTGCAGACGGAGGTGGCCGTGCGGCTGGCCCGGCTGGCGCGTGACCGGGGGATGAGCCGGGCGGAGGCCGAGCGGCGGATCGCCGCGCAGGCCGACGACGCCCGCCGGGACGCGGCCGCGGACGTGGTCCTGCGCAACGACGCCACCCTCGACGAGCTGCACGTCCAGGTGGACGGGCTGTGGCGGGACCGGCTGCTGCCGTACGAGGAGAACGTCCGGCTCCGCCGGGCGGCCGAACCCGACGGGGCCGCCCTGACCGGCCCCGACCCGACCTGGCCGCAGCAGTACGCCCGGCTGGCCGCCCGGCTCCGGCACGCGCTCGCCCCGGCCGATCCGCGGATCGACCACGTCGGCTCGACGGCCGTCGCCGGCCTCGCCGCCCGGGACGTCGTCGACATCCAGGTGACCGTGCCGAGTCTCGCGGAGGCGGACGGCGCGCTCGCCGAGCGGCTCGCCGCGGCCGGCTTCCCGCGCGTGCCCGGTCAGTGGTGGGACAGCCCCCGCCCGGCGGGCAGCGGCCGCTGGGAGAAGCGGCTGCACGGCAACGCCGACCCGGGCCGCCCGGTGCGCCTGCACCTGCGGCCGGAGGGCTCGCCCGGCTGGCGGTACGCGCTGCTGATGCGCGACCACCTGCGCGCCGACCCCGCCCGGCGGGCGGCGTACCTGACGCTCAAGGGTGACCTGGCGGCCAGCGCGCCGGACGGGGGGTCACCCAACGCCACGGCGCGCGACCCGTGGTTCGACGAGGAACACCACCGGGCCGAGGAGTGGGCCGCGCGCACCGGCTGGCGGCCCTGAGCCCGCTGCCGGCCACGGACCGGTCCCGCCAAGGTCAGCGCGGGGCGCGCGCCGGGGCCACCGGCGGCAGCGCCGGCACGGCCTCCGGCGACAGGTCGAGCTGGGCGTACGTGCCGAGCCGGGTGCGCAGCTCCAGCCGGCGCAGCAGCCCGGACCGGTCGATCCAGTAGCGCAGCGGGCCGCGCCCCGCGTCCACCTCGATCACGTCGACGGCCCGGTCGGCGAGGCGGTCCCCGCGGATCCGGCTCGCCGGGCGGGCCGTCCGTTTCGTCGCCGCGCCGGCGCGCAGCGCGGCGGCCAGCAGCAGGTCGATGTCGTCCGCGCCGTCGGCCCCGGGCGGGCGGTGGTGCCAGGCGTACCCGGTGCGCGGCGGCGGCAGCGGCGGAGGGGCGGTCGGGTCGCCGGTGGCGGCGGCGGACCAGACCCCGGCGGCGTCGTAGCGGCGCAGCGTCCGGCCGGGCCACGCGCCGGTGCCGCCGACCGACAGGTACGCCGCCCGGGCCGTCCAGTCGAGCCAGCCGGTGCCGCGCACGGCCCGGCCCGGGGCCACGGGCGCGGTGAGCGTGGCGGCGGCACCGCCCTGGGCCCGCAGCCGGGTGGCCACCCGGGCCAGCCGGTCCTCCTCGGCGCCGGTGAGCGCCCGGGGCAGCCCCGCGCGGCCGCCGAGCGCGGCCACCGGCCACAGCACCGGCCGGTTGGCCCGCTGCAACTCCAGCGTCACCGGCACGCCGCCCCGCAGGCGTCCCTCCAGCCGGTGCAGCCGGGCGTCCCGGTCGACCCACCAGCGGGCGGCCCCGTCGAGCGCCGGCCCGGCCGGCGGGCGGACCGCGGCCGGCAGGCTGATCGCGGGCCCGGGCCAGGACCCGGCCGGACCCGACGCGCCCGGGGTCGACGCCGCCGGCCCCGACCCGGCCGGCGTGCTCCGTCCCGGTTTCCCCGGCGCGCCCTGCCGCGCCGTCGTCGGGGCGCTCCGTCCCGCCGCCGTCGACGCGCTCCGCCGCCCTGTCGTCGGTGTCACGCTTCCCGGCACCGGCCCGGGGGTCGGACCGGGCAGGCGGGACTGGAAGACGTCCACCGGCAGCCCGCCTGCCTCGGCCGGGGCCAGCCACCGGGCGTCGTCGGCCGGGAAGTCCCCGGCCGGCTCGGGCCGGGGCGCGGCGAGCGCGAGGAGCAGGTCGACCGCGGGGCGTAGGGGCCGGGCGGCGGCCACGTCGCCCACCCGCCAGCCGTCGGCCGGCGGCACCAGGGGCGGATACGCCGGGGCGGGCACCGCCGTCGGGTCGGGCCGGGTCAGCAGCAGCCCCGGGACCGCCTGGACCAGCCCGCGGTCCGGGCCGGCCCCGGGCCCGCCCACGTCCAGGTAGGCCAGCGGCCGGGACCAGTCGACCCAGCCCACGACGTCGGTGCGCGCGCCGGCCTCGCCGACGGTCAGGCGCACGCCGGAGCGGACGTCCCGGTGGTTGGTGACCCGCACCGCGGCGAGGCGCTCCGCCTCCGCCGGGGTCAGCGGCCGGGACGGCTCCGGTGCCGCAGGCACCCAGGTCAGCAGCCCGACGACCAGGGCCGCTGCCGCGGCGGCGGCGACCACCCCCAGCACGACCACGGCGGTGCGTCGCCGCCCGGCGGGCCCGTCCCCGTCCCCGCCGCCGCGGCCGCCCCTGCCCCGGCTCCCGCGGCCCGGCCGGGCGCGGTGCGCGGCGGGACCCCGGTCGCCGCGCCGGCCCCGGACGGGCGCGACGACGAGGGGGAGCGTCGCCGTGGACCGGGCCGGACCCTCGGCGCGCGGGTGCGTCGGCCGGGCGGGCCGGGGCGTCGGCCCGGGGGAGTTCTCCACGCGAGGATGAACGTGCGGCGTGCGGGACAGGTGACGCCCGCCGGTTGCGTGGGGCGCTCGCGGCGGCCGGTCTGCGCCTGCGCGCGACCACGTCGGGTGCGCACGCCGGGTGATGTCCCAGGTGCTGCGACCCCTGTGCCGGGGGCGTGTCGGCCGTCGAGGGCCGAGCCGCCGGCCCGGACGGCCGCCGCGAGCGGCCTACGGCCATACCCTAGCGCGGTGAAATCCGCCACACAATGCGAATATCGAAGCCGATCACGGACCGACGGTAGTCGTGCCGCGCTGTCGGACCCCGGGCGTACGGTGGGTGTCATGGCGCTCGACATTCCCCGGCTCGACGGCCGTTTCCAGGTCGTCAGCGAGTTCCAGCCGGCCGGCGACCAGCCGGCCGCCATCGACGACCTGGAGCGTCGGGTGCGGCGCGGCGACCGCAACACCGTGCTGCTCGGCGCGACCGGCACGGGCAAGAGCGCCACGACGGCCTGGCTCGTCGAGCGGCTGCAGCGGCCCACCCTGGTGCTGGCCCCCAACAAGACGCTCTGCGCGCAGCTGGCGAAGGAGTTCGGCGAGCTGCTGCCGCACAACGCGGTGGAATACTTCGTCTCCTACTACGACTACTACCAGCCCGAGGCCTACATCCCGCAGACCGACACCTACATCGAGAAGGACTCCTCGATCAACGAGGAGGTCGAGCGGCTGCGGCACTCGGCGACGATGTCGCTGCTGACCCGCCGAGACGTGGTGGTGGTGGCCACCGTCTCGGCGATCTACGGCCTGGGCACCCCGGAGGAATACCTCGACCGCGCCGTCCGGGTCGCCGTCGGGCAGGAGCTCGACCGCGACCAGTTGCTGCGCCGGCTCGTCGACATCCAGTACACCCGCAACGACATGGCGTTCCAGCGGGGCACGTTCCGGGTCCGCGGCGACACGTTGGAGATCATCCCGGCGTACGAGGAGCTCGCCGTCCGGGTCGAGCTGTTCGGCGACGAGGTGGAGAAGCTCTACTACCTCAACCCGCTGACCGGCGACGTGGTCCGCGAGGTCGACAGCCTGATGATCTTCCCGGCCACCCACTACGCCGCCGGCCCGGAGCGGATGGAGCGGGCCACCCGCGACATCGAGGCGGAGCTGGCCGAGCGCCTCGCCGAGCTGGAGCGGCAGGGCAAGCTGCTGGAGGCCCAGCGGCTGCGGATGCGCACCACCTACGACCTGGAGATGATGCGGCAGGTCGGCTTCTGCTCCGGCATCGAGAACTACTCGATGCACATCGACGGCCGGCTGCCGGGCAGCCCGCCGCACTGTCTGCTCGACTACTTCCCCGACGACTTCCTCACCGTCATCGACGAGTCGCACGTGACGATCCCGCAGATCGGCGGCATGTACGAGGGCGACGCCTCCCGCAAGCGGATGCTCATCGACCACGGCTTCCGGCTGCCCAGCGCCGCCGACAACCGGCCGCTGCGCTTCGACGAGTTCCTGGAGCGGGTGGGGCAGCTGGTCTTCCTCTCCGCCACCCCGGGCTCCTGGGAGCTGGAGCAGGCCCAGGGCGAGTTCGTCGAGCAGGTGATCCGCCCGACGGGCCTGATCGACCCCGAGGTGGTGGTGAAGCCCACCAAGGGGCAGATCGACGACCTGATGCACGAGATCAAGCTGCGCACCGAGCGCGACGAGCGGGTCCTGGTCACCACGCTGACCAAGAAGATGGCCGAGGACCTCTCCGACTACCTGCTGGAGAACGGCATCCGGGTGCGCTATCTGCACTCCGAGGTCGACACGCTGCGCCGGGTGGAGCTGCTGCGCGAGCTGCGCAAGGGCGAATACGACGTGCTGGTCGGCATCAACCTGCTCCGCGAGGGCCTGGACCTGCCCGAGGTGTCCCTCGTGGCGATCCTCGACGCGGACAAGGAGGGCTTCCTGCGCAGCGGCCGGTCGCTGATCCAGACCATCGGCCGGGCGGCGCGAAACGTCTCCGGCCAGGTGCACATGTACGCCGACAAGATCACCCCGTCGATGGCGGAGGCGATCGGGGAGACCAACCGACGCCGGGCCAAGCAGGTGGCCCACAACGAGGCGCACGGGATCAGCCCCGAGCCGCTGCGCAAGAAGATCCACGACATTCTCGACGACATCTACCGGGAGGCGGAGGACACCGAGAGCTCCCGGGTCGGCGGTGCGGCGCGGCAACTGTCGCGGGGCAAGGCGCCGGTCAAGGAGACCCGCAGCCGCAGCCGGGCCGGCGCGGCCGGTCCGTCGCGGGAGGGGATGGCCCGGGCCGATCTCGCCCAGCTCATCCAGGAGCTCAACGACCAGATGCTGGCCGCCGCCCGGGAGTTGCAGTTCGAGCTGGCCGCCCGCATCCGCGACGAGGTCGCCGACCTGAAGAAGGAGCTGCGGGGGATGGACGCGGCGGGCGTGAAGTGACCGTCGTGCCTCTCCGCGGCGTCGGATGTCGTCGCCGTAAGCAAGCAAGGTATTGCAGCGAGTGATCGATCTGCGTACTCTCCGTCCTGGGGAGGCGGGGATGCCGTTGCCAACGAGTCCGGTGATTCGACGGGCGCGACTCGGAGCCGAGTTGCGCCAACTGCGCAGGCGGGAGGAGCTGACGCTGGAGCAGGTCTGTGACCGGCTGGGTTGGGCGTCCACCTCGAAGCTGTCCCGCATCGAGCTGGGGCAGAGCCGGCCGGATCTCGCCGACGTGCTCGACCTGCTGGACGTCTACCGGGTCGGGCCCGACGAGCGCGACGCGCTGATCGTCATCGCCCGGGACGCGGCGACGGGCCGCGGCTGGTGGAAGACGCTCGGCGGGATGGGGGAGCGGCAGCGCGCCTACGCCGAGTTGGAGGCCGGCGCCGCCACCGTGGTGGAATACCAGCCCGCCGTCGTGCCGGGGCTGTTGCAGACCCCGGCGTACGCGCGGCTGCGGCTCGGGGTCGCCCGGCTGCTGCACCCCGAGGTGGACGTGGAGGCCGACGTGCGGGCCCGGCTCGTCCGGCAGGAGGTGCTGCACCGGCCGGAGCCGCCCCGCTACACGGCGCTGCTGGAGCTCGCGGCCTGTGACCCGGGCGGCGTGCCCGACGGCATCTGGCGCGAGCAGCTGCGGCACCTGGTCCACCTGGCGGGCCGGCCGAACGTGACCATCCGGGTGGTCCCGCCGGGGGCGACGGCCGGGGGCGCGCATCCGCTGACCCCGTTCACCCGCTACTCGTTCCCCGACCCGGCCGACCCGCGCACGGTGATGCTGGAAGCCCTGACCACCGATGTGCGGCTGGTTTCTCCGGCGGACCTCGGCTGGTACGACGCGGTGATCGACCGGCTGCTCGACGCCGCGCTCCCGGCGGCGGAGACGGCGGCGCTGTTGGGCCGGTTAGCCGACGACCCGTCGTTGCCGGCCGCGGTCGACCTCGGCGGTCAGCCGTCGGTGCGGTCCCGGCCGGAGGGCGCGGCGCTGCCCCGGCCCCGCCAGCCGCAGGACTGACGGCGCGGCCCCGGCCCGTCGGCCCGCCGTGTCGCGCCGGGCCCGTTCTCCGGCGGCGGGCGGGCCTGCCGGCGGCGGTGCCGCGTGACCGGCAACCTCCGCCACTCACCGACCCGGCGCAGCGCTCGAAGCCGCCCCGGAGCCGGTGACCCGCCCGGTGCTGCCCGCGCGGCCGCCGGCCCCGGCGACCCCGAGCCCGCCGGGGCCGGTGGCCGCGCGCGAGCGCACGGTAGCCGGGGGGTGTGACACTCCGGCGGGGCGGGGACCGGTCGGGCCGCGGTGGCGACGCCGGGACGTCGGCTCAGGCAGGGGCGTCGGCTCAGGCGGGGACGTCGACGAAGTGCTCGACCAGCGGCGGGCCGGCGAAGTGGGGGCCGATCAGCGCCCGCCACTGGTCGAACCGCTCGGTCTCGCGGAAGTTCTCCTCGTGGGCGGCCACGGAGTCCCACTCGACCAGCAGGACGAACCGCGTCGGCGACTCCACGCCGCGGGTCATCCGGACGGAGCGGCAGCCGGGCGTGCCGGCCAGGATCTCGTGGCCCCGCGCGTACGCGGCGGCGAAGTCGTCCTCGTGTCCGGGCGTCACGTCGATGAGCGCAACCTCAAGCACCATGCCGAGAGCCTCGCACGACGCCGGCCGGGCCCGGGCCGCCGGGGTGGCCGTGTCCACCGCAGGGACGGCGACTCGCGCCGGCATCGATGCGAGCTGGCCTCCTAGGACGCTCTACGCGTGGTGAGGGACCTACGTGATGGGGGACCTGCGTGAAGAGGGGGCCAGGGGGGCGAGGCCGGTGGAGAGATCCGTCACTGGGCGCCCGCTGAGAGCCCCGGCACAAAAGCAGGAGATGCGCTCCGGCCTCGCGATGGTGAAGAATGGGCGCGAAGGAGGGGAGTATTCCCCCGCGACGGAGTCGTCAGCACGGTCGACCGCCCCCGGGCGGCGCGACCCGGCTCCGTAGGTTGTCGGCCCGCTCGCGGGTCGGCGACGGAAGAGACCTCCGACAGTCACCAGTGTCCGCGTCGCCACACCCACCCGCCCCGGCGGGCGTACGGTGTGCCCGACGCCGTGTGTCTGCCGGAGGATGGGATTGAACGTGTCCGGATTGGTGTGGGCGGGGACCCTCGTCGCACTGACTGCGGTTCTCGTCGTCGACCTGCTGATCATCGGCCGGCGACCACACGAGCCGAGCGTCCGTGAGTCGAGCCTGTGGGTCAGCTTCTACGTCGGGCTGGCCCTGCTCTTCGGCGCCGGGTTGTGGATCTTCTCCGGTCCCGGGGTGGCCGGTGAGTTCTACACCGGCTGGCTCACCGAGTACAGCCTCTCGGTGGACAACCTGTTCGTCTTCGTGATCATCATGGCCCGGTTCGGGGTGCCCCGGCAGTACCAGCAGAAGGTGCTGCTGATCGGCATCGTGCTGGCGCTGCTCATGCGCGGTGGCTTCATCGCCGCCGGTGCGGCCCTGATCTCCCAGTTCTCCTGGGTCTTCTACATCTTCGGCGCGTTCCTCATCTACACGGCGGTCAACCTGGCCCGGCAGGGCGAGCCGGACGAGGACGAGTTCAGCGAGAACCTGCTGATCCGGTGGAGCCGCAAGGCGCTGCCGATCTCCCGGGACTACGACGGCGCGAAGATGACCACGCACGAGGCCGGCCGGCGGCTGTTCACCCCGATGCTGATCGTCATGATCGCCATCGGCACCACCGACCTGATCTTCGCGCTGGACTCGATCCCGGCGATCTTCGGCATCACCCAGGAGCCGTACCTGGTCTTCACCGCGAACGTCTTCGCGCTGATGGGCCTGCGCCAGCTCTACTTCCTGCTCGGCGGGCTGCTGGACCGGCTGATCTACCTCAGCTACGGCCTGGCGGTGGTGCTCGGCTTCATCGGCGTCAAGCTGGTGCTGGAGGCCCTGGCCGACAACCACCTGCCGTTCGTCAACGGCGGCGACCCGGTGGCCTGGGCCCCGCACATCCCGATCTGGCTGTCCCTGACGGTCATCCTCGGCACCCTCGCGGTGGCGACCGTGGCCAGCCTGGTCAAGTCGGCCCGCGACCGGCGGCGCGAGCTGGCGTCGGCGCGCGGCTGACCCGACCACGCGAGCAGGGGCGCTTCCGGCACCGGGAGCGCCCCTTCCGCCGTCCCGGGCGGCTCAGACGCGGTGCGCGCCGACCAGGGTGGCCGCCCGCTCGGCCGGCATCGCCTCCTCCAGGACGCGGCGGTGGCGGTAGCAGGCGTGCAGGATGCGCCGGTCGGCGCCACCGCCCGGGGCGGCGCTGACGAAGCCGATGTGGTGGATCCGCCGGCCGGGGCGGGCGAAGAAGTAGAGGTCGCCGACGCGTTCGGTGCCCAGGGGCAGCGGGGTGGTCGCGCCGGCCTGGTCGGCGGCGTCGCGGGGCAGCACCACCCCGAACCGCCGCCAGGCCAGGTGCACCAGGCCGGAGCAGTCGATCCCGTACGCCGACACCCCGCCCCACACGTAGGCCACGTCGCGCAGCCGGGCGGCGACGGCCAGCACCTCCGCCGGGGACGGGGGCGCGGCGGGCGCCGGCACGAGGTGCGCGTCGGGCAGCCAGAGCGGCCGGTCGTGGCCGGGGGCGCGCACCGGCCGCCAGCCGTCCACCGGGGGGCCGGCCGGGGTCAGCCGGGTGCCGAGGACGACCCCGGCCACGACCGGCTCGCCGGCCGGGGCGGCGCGCAGGGCGGTGAGCGTCGCGTCGACGACCCAGGGGGCGGCCGGGGCGACCGGGTGCGCCGGGGCGTCGGCCGGGGCGGGGGCGGCGTCGGCGGGGGAGCGGGCGGCGTCGGCGGGCGGGGTCGCGGCGTCGGCCGGGCGCGGGGCGAGCTGGGCGGCCGGGAGCCAGCCGGGGTAGCCGCGCGGGTCGAGCCGGGCCGCCGGTTGCTCGACGGCCACGACGTGCGCCCAGCCGTCGGGGCGCAGGGCGGTGACCAGCACCCGTTCGCCGAGCAGGAGCTGACTCAGCACGCACTCGCCGACCTGCTGGTCGGCGTCCATGCCGGAGATCCAGGCGGCGACGTCGGCGGGCGCGTCGAGGGCGGGGCGGTCGACGGGGCGCACCGCCTCGGGGCAGGACCAGAGGGTCGCGACCGCGACCCGGACGACGGCCTCGCGGCCCGGTTGCAGCTCCACGTCCACCCCCAGTTCACGGCTTCCCTGCCGCGCCCTCACGACAGCGACCCTAGGAAAGAAAGCGCCACCCATCAACCATCCGGTTGAATCTTTGCTTCAATGGAGGTGATGCCGAGGCCGGGCGCGTCCGGCAGCACCACGGTCGCGCCGTCGTACCGGATGCCGCCCCGCACCGGCGACCAGGCCAGCCACCAGGCGGCGTCGAGGTCGGAGACGGCGCTGGTGCCGTGGGCGGCGACCAGGCTGGCCGCCGCGCCGAGCCCCACCTGACTCTCCATCATCGAGCCGACGACGGTGCCGATCCCGTGCTCGGCGGCCAGGTCCAGCAGCGTGCGGGCGGCGTGCAGGCCACCGCACTTGGCCAGCTTGACGTTGACCATGTCGGCGGCGCGTCGGCGGATCACCTCGACCAGGTCGCGCACGCCGAACACCGACTCGTCGGCCAGGACCGGCAGGCCCACCCGGTCACTGACCCAGGCCAGCCCGTCGAGGTCCCAGCGCGACACCGGCTGCTCCACCAGCTCGACGCCGAGGCCGGCGTCCTCGATGCCGCGAATCACCCGGACCGCCTCGCGGGGGGTCCAGCCCTGGTTGGCGTCGAGCCGGATGCGCACGTCGGGGCCGACGGCCGCCCGCACCGCCCGGACCCGCTCCAGGTCGCCCGCCGCGTCGGTGCCGACCTTCAGCTTGAGCACGGAGAACCCCTCGCCGCGCCGCTGCCGGGCCGCGGCGGCCAGGTCGGTGGCGTCGCCCGCGGCGAGGGTGACGTCCGTCGGCACGCGCCGGGCCGTGCCGCCGAGCAACCGCACCAGGGGTACGCCGAGCCGGCGCGCGGCCAGGTCGTGCAGCGCGGTGTCCACCGCCGCCTTGGCGGCCTCGTTGCCGGCCACCGCCCGGCGCACCTCGGCGCACCGGGCCACGAGGTCGTCGGCGTCCCGGCCGATCAGCCCCGGGGTGAGCATCTCCCGCACGCACGCCTCGGCCCCGGCCAGCGACGCCCCGGTCACCTGCCACACCTGCGGGGCCTCGCCGAAGCCGGACCGCCCGTCGTCGTCGACGAGTTCCACGATCAGCGTGTCGGTGGTGGTGGTGCGGCGCAGCGCGGTGACGAACGGGGTGTGCAGGGGCGCGGAAAGCCGGTGGGTGCGTACCGCGGTGATCGTCATGTGCGGCACCCTATACGCGACCCGGCGACGACAGGGGAGGCCGAATGGGCGGGCGGGACTGGGAGCTGGTGGGGGCGCCGAACGCGCGCGACCTCGGCGGCATGGTGGGGCTCGACGGCCGCCGGGTGCGGGCCGGCCGGCTGATCCGCACCCCGGCGCTGGGCCGGCTGACCGACGAGGACCTGCCGGTGCTGGGGAGGATCGCCCCGGCCTGCGTGGTCGACCTGCGCGACGACTCGGAGATCGCGACGGCCCCGCCGGACCGGCTGCCCGGCGCGCCCCGGGTGGTGCGCCTGCCGGTGTACGACCCGGCCCACCCGGTCTTCACGGCGGTGTCGGAGGTGCTGCTCGGGCACGACCTGCGCGCGGAGACGGCGCTGGCCCTCCAGGGCACCCCGGCGGCGATGGCGGAGATCTACCGGTGGTTCGTCACCGGCGGGGCGGCCCGGGCCGGCTTCGGCGGGGCGGTCCGGCTGGCCGCCGACGCGGGCAACCTGCCGCTGCTGTTCCACTGCTCGGCCGGCAAGGACCGCACCGGCTGGCTGTCGGTCGTGCTGCTCACCGCGCTGGGGGTGGACGAGGCGGCGATCCGGGCGGACTACCTGCGGACCAACGCGCAGACGGAGAGCCTCAAGGAGGTCGTCCTGGCCGCGATGCGGGCCCGCCAGCCGGAGTTGGCGGAGGCGGCGATCCGGCCGCTGATGGAGGTGCGCGGGGAGTACCTGGACGCCGCGTACGCGGAGGTCCGGCGGGTGCACGGCTCGTTCGACGCGTACCTGCGCGACGGGCTGGGGCTGACGGGGGCGCACCTGGCGGCGCTGCGGGACAACCTGCTGGACTGAGCCCCGTCGTCGCCGGGCCCGGCCTCAGGCGGCGTCGGCCGGGCGCAGGTCGTGGCGGGCCGCCCAGACCCGGGCGGAGATGTCGGCGAGGAGCAGGCAGGCGTCCCCGTCCGCCGCGCCGCCGCCGGCGGGGTCGCCGGTGGTGCAGACGACCAGCGCGTACGGCGGGGCGTCGGCCGGGTAGACCACGCCGGCGCCGTGCCGCACGCCGCGTACCCAGCCGTTCTTGTGGGCGATGCGGACGCCGTCGGGCAGGCCGGCGGCGAGGTCCTCGCGGAACTCCTGGGCGAACAGGACGTCCAGCATGGCGGCGCAGCCGGCGGGGGAGGCGAGCGGGCCGGGCCGGGTCGCCCCGACGGCCAGCCCGCCGAGCAGGGCGGCCAGGTCGGCGGCGGTGACCAGGTTGGTGATGCCGGCCTCGCGGGCGGCGAAGTCCTCGATGCCGCGCCCGGTGACGCTGTGCCGGGCGCCGGCGGCCGCCCACGCCTCGGCGACGGTGGGCAGGCCGACGTGGCGCAGGCAGAGGTTGGTGGCCAGGTTGCTGGAGCGCACGATCATCCGCTCGGCCAGCCAGCGCAGGGGCGCGTGCCCGCCCTCCCGCTCCCAGACGGCCCCGTCGTTGTCGTAGTGCCGGGCGCACGCGAACCGGGGGGCGTCGGGCCGGGCGGAGTCGAACTCGTTGCGCACCTCGACGGGGGCGTCGAGGTCGAGCGTGCCGGCCTCGGCGGCCCGGTGCAGGGCCAGCAGCACGGCGACCTTCATGGTGCTGGCCGCGTAGTGGGTGGTGTCGGGCTGCCGGGTCCAGGTCGCCGGGGCGTCGACCCGGCCCGCGTACGCCGACACGGTGCCCGGCAGGGCGTCCAGGCGGGCGTCGAGCTCGTCCCAGATCATGCGGGTGACGGTAGCCGATCCGGCCCCCGGACGTCCGGGGGCCGGATCGGCAGGGGGTCAGCCGGCGTGCTTGCGGCGGGCCGTGGCGCGGGCGCGCTGGGTCTGGTCGAGCACGACCTTGCGGATGCGGACCGCGGCGGGGGTCACCTCGACGCACTCGTCCTCGCGGCAGAACTCCAGGGCCTGCTCCAGCGACAGCTTGCGCGGCGGGATCAGCTTCTCGGTCTCGTCGGAGGTCGAGGCTCGCATGTTGGTGAGCTTCTTCTCCTTGGTGATGTTGACGTCCATGTCGTCGGAGCGGGAGTTCTCCCCGACGATCATGCCCTCGTACACCTCGGTGCCGGGCTCGACGAAGAGCTGGCCGCGCTCCTGGAGGTTGGTCATCGCGAACGCCGTGACGGCACCGGCCCGGTCGGCGACCAGCGAGCCGTTGTTGCGGGTACGCAGCTCGCCGAACCACGGCTCGTAGGACTCGAAGACGTGGTGCAGGATGCCGGTGCCCCGGGTCTCGGTGAGGAACTCGGTGCGGAAGCCGATCAGGCCGCGCGCCGGGACCAGCCACTCCATCCGGATCCAGCCGGTGCCGTGGTTGACCAGCTGCTCCATCCGGCCCTTGCGGGTGGCCAGGAGCTGCGTGATCGCGCCCAGGTAGTCGTCGGGGGCGTCGATGGTGAGCCGCTCGACCGGCTCGCAGGTCCTGCCGTCGATCTCCCGGGTGACGACCTGCGGCTTGCCGACGGTCAGCTCGTAGGACTCGCGGCGCATCTGCTCGACGAGGATCGCCAGGGCCAGCTCGCCGCGCCCCTGCACCTCCCAGGCGTCGGGGCGCTCGGTGGGCAGCACCCGCAGCGACACGTTGCCGACCAGCTCCTTGTCGAGGCGGTCCTTGACCATCCGGGCGGTGACCTTGGCGCCCTTGACCCGGCCGACCAGCGGCGAGGTGTTGGTGCCGATGGTCATCGAGATGGCCGGCTCGTCGACGGTGATCAGCGGCAGCGCGATCGGGTTCTCGGCGTCGGCCAGGGTCTCGCCGATCATGATCTCGGGGATCCCGGCGACGGCGATGATGTCGCCGGGGCCGGCCGAGTCGGCGGGCTTGCGCTCCAGGCCCTCGGTCATCAGCAGCTCGGAGATGCGGACCCGCTGGGTGCTGCCGTCGGTGCGGCACCAGGCGACGGTCTGGCCCTTGGCGATGGTGCCCTGCCGCACCCGGCACAGCGCCAGCCGGCCGAGGAACGGCGACGCGTCGAGGTTGGTGACGTGGGCCTGCAGCGGCGCGTCCTGCTCGTAGGCGGGCGGCGGGATGGTGTCGAGCAGGGCGCGGAACAGCGGTTCCAGGCTGGTGCTGTCCTGCGGGACGGAGCCGTCGGCGGGCTGGGTGAGGGAGGCGATGCCGTCGCGGGCGCAGGCGTAGACGATCGGGAAGTCGATCTGCTCCTCGTCGGCGTCCAGGTCGAGGAAGAGCTCGTAGGTGTCGTCCACGACCTCCTTGATCCGGGCGTCGGGGCGGTCCACCTTGTTGATCACCAGGATGATCGGCATCCGGGCGCGCAGCGCCTTGCGCAGCACGAAGCGGGTCTGCGGCAGCGGGCCCTCGCTGGCGTCGACCAGCAGCACCACGCCGTCGACCATGGTGAGGCCGCGCTCGACCTCGCCGCCGAAGTCGGCGTGGCCCGGGGTGTCGATGATGTTGATGGTGACCGGCTCCGACCCGTCCGCCGGCAGGTAGCGCACGCCGGTGTTCTTGGCCAGGATGGTGATGCCCTTCTCCCTTTCGAGGTCCATCGAGTCCATCACCCGCTCGGTCGTCTCGCCGCGCGCGCCGTAGGCGCCGGCCTGCCGCAACATGGCGTCGACCAGGGTGGTCTTGCCGTGGTCGACGTGAGCGATGATGGCGACGTTGCGGAGGTCGGTGCGAAGCTGCATGGGCTCCATCCTCCCGCCTGCGCGGATCAGGTGCCGAGTCGGGGTCGCCCCCCGGCCGCCGGCCGGATCCGGCGGCTGTGCGGCTGTCGGTGCCCGTGGCCCGGCTGTCATGCTGGCCGCGTGAGCCGGGGGCCGTCGTGCACGATCTGCTGAACTCGGTGCAGGGCCTGCCGCCCCTGCTGGTCTACCTGGTCGCCGCGGCGATCGTGGCCGGCGAGACGGCGGTGATCGTCGGGCTGCTGGTGCCGGGCGAGGCGACGCTGCTGCTGGTCGGCTTCCTCACGTACACCGGCGCGCTGCGGCTCGGCCCCGCCCTGCTGGTGATGATTCTCGCAGCCGTGACCGGGGACACGTTGGCGTTCCGCGCGGGTCGTCGCTACGGTCCCCGGCTGCGCGCGTCCGGGTTCGGGGCGCGGGTGGGCCCGCACCGGTGGCGACGCGCCGACGCGCTGCTGGAGCGGCTCGGCGGGCGGGGGGTCCTCACCGCCCGCTGGGTGGCGTTCGCGCGTACCCTCGCGCCCCGCCTGGCGGGGGCGGCCGGCATGCCGTACCGCCGGTTCGCGCCGTGGAACCTCGCCGGCGTGGTGACCTGGGTGGGCGGGTCGGTGCTGGCGGGCAACCTGGCCGGGGAGTCGTACGAGACGGTGTCCCGGCTGCTGGGCCGGGCCACCGGCGCGGTGCTGGTGCTGCTCGGCGGGGTGCTCGCCGTGGCGCTGGTGGGCCGCTGGCTGGGCCGCCACCCCGACCCGGCGCGGGCGCTGCTGGCCCGGGCGGTGGCGCTGCCGCCGCTGCGCTGGCTCTCCGCCCGGTACGGGGTGCTGTTCTTCCTGCTGACGATGCGCGTCGGCCCCGGCTGGACGCTGCTGATCAACCTGGCCGTGGGGCTGGTGCTGCTGTTCGTGGCCGGCGTGGCGATCGCCTGGCTGCTCGGGGCGGCGATGCGGTGGAGCGGGCTGGCGGTGGTCGACGACGTGATCGCCGGCTGGTTCGCCGACCGGCGTACCCCCGGCGCGGCGGAGGTCGCGGCGACCGTGGTCTCCGTGTCGCGGGGGTCGGTGCTGATCGCGCTGGTGGCGGTGGTGGCCGCCGGCCGGTCGTGGTGGCAGCGCCGACGCCCGGGGCGCGGCGGGTCGCCCCGGCGGGCCGATCCGCTCGACGTGCTGGGCACCGTCGGCGCGTTCCTGCCGCTGGTGGTGCTCGCCGTGGTCGCCGAGGTGGTGGCGCCGGGCCGGCTCGCCTCGGGCGAGTAGGGCGTGCTGTTCGGGACGCAGAACGCCGTGCTGGCGGCGAGCCTGTGCACGCTGGCCTGGCTGCTGTCGCGGGGGTCGCCCTGGCCGGTGGCGGTGGCCGCGTGGACGGCCGCCGTGGCCGGGGTGGCCGCGATCGCCGGCGCGCGGCTCTACCTGGGTCAGGGCACCGCCAGCAGCACGGTCACGTCGGTGCTGCTCGGGCTGGCCTGGACCGCGCTGTTCATGGTCGCCTGGGCGACGCGGGACCGGGCGGTCGGCGCGGTCGGCCCGGCCGACGGGCGGGCCGCCCCGGGGCCGCCGGGGTGAGCGGCGGGACCGGTTCGCCCGGCCGGGACCGGCGCGCGGGCGGCGGCGGTCCCGTCTCCGCCGCCCGCGCGGTCCTCAGCTCCGGGTCGCCGCCGGCTCGGCCCCGTCGTGGCCGGCGTGCGTCGGCTCGCCGGCCGGCGGCGCGGCGTCGGCGGCCGGCGGGATCCGGCCGGGCCACCAGAAGCGGTCGCCGAGCAGGAACGCCAGCGCCGGCACGAGGACCGTGCGCACCAGCAGCGTGTCGAGCAGCACGCCGATGCAGACGATGACCCCGATCTGGGTCAGCAGGATCAGCGGCAGCACGCCGAGGACGGCGAAGACCGCCGCGAGCAGCACCCCCGCGCTGGTGATCACGCCGCCGGTGACGCGCAGCGCCGAGAGCATGCCGTCGCGGGTGCCGGTGCGCCGGGCGTCCTCGCGGGCCCGGGTCACGAGGAAGATGTTGTAGTCGACGCCGAGGGCCACGAGGAAGACGAAGGCGAGCAGCAGGACGCCGCTGTCGAGCGCCGGGAACCCGAGGACGAGGTCGAACAGCAGCCACGCCGCGCCGAGGCTGGCGAAGAACGAGACGACGACGGTGAGCACGAGCAGGGCCGGGGCGAGCAGGCCGCGCAGCAGCAGCACGAGGACCGCGGCGACGAGCAGCAGGATGATCGGCAGGATCAGCCGCAGGTCCCTGCCGTCGGCCCCCTTCGAGTCGTACGTGGCGGCGACCGTGCCGCCGACGACGGCGCCCTCGAACCGGTCGACGCCGTCGACGGCGGGCGGGGCGGAGCCGGGTACCGCGGCGACGGCGGCGCGCAGCGCCTCGATCGCCCGGTCCGAGGCGGCGCTGCCCGGCTCGGCCTCCAGCACCACGTCGACCTGGGCGACGGCGGTGCCCGCGTCCCCCGGCCGGGCGGAGGCGACCCCGGGGACGGCGGTGGCGGCCGCCACCACGGCCTGCGCCGCGGCCGGGGTGGTCAGGACGGCGACCGGCTGCGTGGTGCCGGCGGGGAAGGCCCGGGCGAGGGTCTCCGCGCCGCCGACGGCCTCGGGCTTGACCCGGAACTGCTCGGTCTCCGACAGGCCGGTGCGGATGCCGAGCCCACCGAGGGCGAGGCCGGCGAGCAGCAGCGTCGCGAGCACCGCGACCGGCAGCGGGCGGCGGACGACGGCGGCGCCGAGCCGGCCCCACAGCCGGCCCTCGCGCGCGGCGCCGCCGACCCGGGGCACGAACGGCCAGAACAGCCCCCGGCCGAAGAGCACCAGCACGGCGGGGAGGACGAACAGCGCCGACAGCATGGCGAACACGACGCCGGTGGCGCAGGCCACGGCGAGGGCCCGATTGTTCTCCTGCTCCGACAGCAGCAGGGTGAGCACGCCGAGCACGACGGTGCCGCCGCTGGCGAGGATGGGTTCGGCGGTGCGGCGCAGGGCGGCGCGCATCGCGGCGAAGCGGTCGGCCTCGCGGCGCAGCTCCTCCCGGTAGCGGGCGATGAGCAGCAGGGCGTAGTCGGTGGCGGCGCCGAAGACGAGGACGCTGGCGATGCCGGTGACCGCGCCCTGCTGGAGGTGGATGCCGAGGGCCGGGACGATGGTGTCGACGGCCCGCAGCGTGAGCTGTTCGGTGGCGGCGACGACGACGAGCGGCACGATCCACAGGAACGGGCTGCGGTAGGTGACGAGCAGCAGCAGCGCCACGACGCCCGCGGTGACGGCGAGCAGCGTGACGTCCGCGCCCTCGAAGACCTGCGTGAGGTCGGCGGTGAACGCGGGTGCGCCGGTGATCTGCGCGGTGAGGCCGGTGGGCAGGCCGTCGAGGGCCGCGCGGAGGTCGGCCACCGCGCCGGCGACGGCCTCCTGGCCGTCGGCGGTGGACATCGGCACGGCGAGCAGGGCCACGGTGCCGTCGGGTGAGGTCTGCGGCGGGCCGACCCGGCCGCCGACGGCGAACCGGCCCAGCTCGCCGGCGCGGGCGGTGACCGCCGCGCGGTCGGGCTCGGTGAGCGGGCCGCCGTCGGTACGGCTGACGACGACGACCGCGGGTTGCACGTCGCGGGAGGGCAGCTCGTCCTGGAGCCGTTCGACCTGGGTCGACTGCCACTGCACGGACAGGCCGGTGGTCGAGACCGAGGCGGGGTTGTCGGGCTTCGGGAGCCCGAAGAGGGCCGCGCCGAGGACGATCGCGGCGGCCACGGTGAGCCAGGCGGCGAGCCGACCGCGGGCGACGCGGGTGAACACAGACATCGGGTTCCCTCGTGGTTGTCGGGGTGGGCGCGGGGCGCCGGTGGCGGGCTCGGCCGGCGGGTTCGAAGGGACCCGAATGTCGCGCCTGCCGAGTATCTTGATAAGCGAGATTATCGACAGCTCGACTATGCTGCAACCGGCAGGCACGGGGGGAGGGAAGCGGCGTCGTGGCAACGCACGGCATGTACCGGCGACGGGAGACCCGGCGCGAGCAGCTCGTCGCCGACATCACCAACGACCTGCGGCGTTACTCGACGGACGCCCAGCACGTCGGGCACGCCTTCGCCGCCCTGCACGGCCTCAACGGCACCGACCTGCACGCCCTCATCGCCGTCATGGACGCCGAGCTCGCCGGCGCGCCGATCACCCCGGGCCGCCTGGGGGAGAAGCTCAACCTGTCCTCCGGCTCGGTGACCGCGCTGATCGACCGGCTGGAGCGCGCCGGGCACGTCCGCCGGGACCGCGACACCGGCGACCGCCGCAAGGTCTTCCTGCGCTACGCCGACCCGGGCGCCGCGCTGGCCATGGAGTTCTTCCAGCCGCTCGGCCGCCGCACCGACGCCGCGATGGCCGACTTCGGCGACGACGAGCTGGAAGTGGTGCGCCGCTTCCTGACGGCCATGGTGGCCACCATGCGGGAGCACCTCGACCAGGTCCGGGCCACCCGCCCGGAGCCGCCGCGCCGCGCGCCGCGCTGACCCGCCGGCCGCTGACCGGGCCCGGAAACGGAAACGCCCGCCGCAAGCGGCGGACGTACGCCGGGCGCGGCGGGCGCGGGTGCGCTGCGGCGGCGGCCGGGATCGTCGACCCGACCGCCGCCACCGGCACGGAGCTACATCGGGCGGACGTTGTCCGCCTGCGGGCCCTTCTGCCCCTGGGTCACCTCGAACTCGACCTTCTGGCCCTCGTTGAGTTCCCGGTAGCCGCTCGACGCGATGGCCGAGTAGTGGACGAACACGTCCGGACCTCCGCCGTCCTGCTCGATGAAGCCGAAGCCCTTTTCCGAGTTGAACCACTTGACCGTGCCGGTAGCCATGCATCTCTCCCTGTTCAAAGCGGGTGACCACCGACCACTGGTCGATGATCGCCCTGTACCTCCCCGAGAGTAACCGGCAAAACCCGGATCTGCTGGGCGAAGTGCCGCAGGGCGTACCCGAAAATGCCCGCGCCCCGGGCGCAGCCCTGGGAAAACCCGCCCGGCGGCGCCCCGCCTGCGGCATGCTTGCCCCGATGACAAGTCCCGCAGCCGCCGCGCTGGCCGTGCTGGAGCGGGAGATCGACGTGCCCGGCGAGGGGCTGGACCGCCTGCGGCTCGTCGCCACCCCCTTCGTGCCCGAGGTGCGGCTGCACCTCGCCGAGGACGCCATCGTCTGGTGGGCCCGGATGGAGGCCGCCGCCGGCCACGCCCTGCCCCCGCCGTACTGGGCCTCGGCCTGGGCCGGCGGCCAGGCCCTGGCCCGGCACCTGCTCGACCATCCCGAGCTGGCCGCCGGCCGCCGGGTGCTCGACCTGGCCGCCGGCTCGGGGCTCGTCGCCATCGCCGCCGCGCTCGCCGGCGCGGCCCGGGTCGTGGCCAACGACATCGACCCGTACGCCGTCGCGGCGGTCACCGTCAACGCCCGCGCCAACCGGGTCGCCGTCGCCGCCGTGGGCGGGGACCTGCTCGACTCCGACGGGCCGGAGGCGGACCTGCTCGTCGCCGGGGACGCCTTCTACGACCGGGAACTGGCCGACCGGATGCTGCCGTTCCTGCGCCGCGCCGTGGCCCGGGGCGCCCGGGTGCTGGTGGGCGACCCCGGCCGGGGCCACCTGCCCCGGGACCTGCTGGACGCGGTGGCCAGCTACCGGGTGCCCACCACCGAGCCGGCCGTCGACTCCCCGGTGCGCCGGGTGGAGGTGCTGCGGCCCCGGGCCGGCGGGGTCGACCCCGAGGCGGGATCAGGGTCGGCTAGGGGATCAAACCCGATGCCGGACGTGGCGGACCGGCCGTAGCGTACGGACCATGGCGGAATGGACGCACCAGGTCGGGGAGCTGCCCACCATCCTGTTGGCGGGGGTGCTCGGGGTGGTGATGCTCCTCGACGCCGTGCCGCTGGTGGGGGTGCTGGTCCCCGGCGACGTCGCGGTCCTCGCCGCGGTCGGCGTCGGGCGGCCGGCCACCGCCGCGAGCACCGTCGCCGCCGTGGTCGCCGGCTGCGTGGCCGGCTGGTCGCTGAGCTTCCTCGTCGGCCGGCGCTACGGCGACCGGCTGCGGCACAGCCGCGTCGGCGGCTGGATCGGGGAGTCCCGCTGGGCGGCGGCCGAGTCCGTCCTGCGCCGGGGCGGCGGCCGGATGGTGCTGGTCGCGCCCTTCCTGCCGGTGTTCAACGCGCTGCTGCCGCTGGCCGCGGGCGGCCTGCGGATGTCGTACCGCAGGTTCCTGGCCTGCGCGAGCCTCGGCGCCGCGCTCTGGGCCGGCCTCTACGTGGCCCTCGGCACGCTGTCCCGCTCGCTGGCCGGGCTGCTGCCGGTGGACGTCTCGCCCCTGCTGGTCACCATGGCGGTGGGCCTGCTGCTGGCCGGCGTGGTGCTGCTCGTCACCCGGCGCGGGCTGCGCGGCACCGTCCCCGCCGCCCCGGTGGCCTGAGCCCCCGGGCGGGCGACGCCGCCGGTCACCAGCCGCGGGCCCGCCACTGCGGCAGCGACGGGCGCTCCGCGCCGAGGGTGCTGTCCCGGCCGTGCCCCGGGTAGAACCAGGTCTCGTCGGGCAGCCGGTCGAACAGCCGGTGCTCGACGTCGTCGACGAGCTGACCGAAGCGCTGCGGGTCCCGGTCGGTGTTGCCGACCCCGCCCGGGAAGAGGCTGTCGCCGGTGAACAGGTGCGGCACGCCCGCCGGGTCGCGGTAGAGCAGGGCGATCGACCCCGGCGTGTGCCCCCGCAGGTGGATCACCTCCAGCGCGCGGCCGCCGACGGCCACCGTGTCGCCGTCGGTCAGCGGCTGCGCCGGGATGGGCAGGCCGGCGGCGTCGTCGGCGTGCACCAGCGCCCGCGCGCCGGTCTTCGCGACGACCTCCTCCAGCGCGACCCAGTGGTCCATGTGCTGGTGGGTGGTGACCACGGTGGCCAGGCCGCCGTCGCCGACCAGCTCCAGCAGCCGGGGGGCCTCGTTGGCCGCGTCGATCAGCAGCTGCTCGCCGGTGTCGTGGCACCGCAGCAGGTAGGCGTTGTTGTCCATCGGCCCCACCGACACCTTGGTGATGGTGAGCCCGTCGAGCTCGCGTACGGCCGGCGCGCCGCCGGGGCTGACGTCTCCGCTGTAGGTCATGCGCTGGTCACATCCATTCCGGTGGGGTCGGCAGGGGACCGTCGGGGGTGACGGCGAGCGTGTCGGCGCCGCCGCGGCCGATCAGCCAGGCGGCGAGCCCGTGGGCGGGACCGGTGACGGTGGGCGCGCCGTCGGGGTCGCCGACGGCCACCTCGTGACTGCTGCCGTCGAAGCGCAGCACCAGCGCCGGCGCGTCGTCCCGGTCGGCGAGGCCGGAGGTGACCTCGTGCAGCAGCCGCTGGGCGAACGCCTCCGGCCAGTCGGCCGGCGCGTAGCCGGCGGCCAGGTCGACGTGGTGCACCTCGACCTCCCGCAGCCGCCCCCAGACGAGCATGGCCGCCGGCCACGGGCCGCGCCGGGTCTCCACGGTCGCCGCCCACGCCTGCACGGGCATCGCGGCGACCGCCTCGGCGAACCGCTCCGCCGAGCGGCGCAGGTCGTCCAGGAGGGCGCCGGGCGGGCGGGCCGCGCCGGTTTCGATGTCGGCGGCGCGGGCCGCGGTGCTGGCGTACATCGGGATCCGCTCGCCGGTGCGGGCGGAGGTGAGCAGGTTGACGAACCCGTCGGCGTTGCGGGCCAGGTGGGTCAGCACGTGCGCCCGGGTCCAGCCGGGCAGCAGCGACGACGCGGCGACGTCCGCGTCGTCGAGGGCGGCGGCGGTGCGCAGCAGCCGGGTCGTGGCGTCGTCGAGGTCACCGGTCAGCAGCAGCGGGTCCGCGGTCACGCTCCGAACCCTAGCCGCCCGCGGCCCCGGCGTCGCCGTGGAAATCGCTTTCGGCGCGTCGGCCCGGCCCCTACCGTCGGTGCTGCACCGCGACACCGGGGACGTGGAGGAGGTGGTGCCCATGCCGGTCGTAGCACGCGTGTCGCCCCACCGTATCCACCGACCCTGAAGGGGTTGCCATGTCCATCGATCTGACCGCCCTCGGCTGGGACGCCGACCGGGCGGCCCACGCCCGCACCCGCCCCGGCCGCCGGCCGGGCCGGGTGGCCCGCGTCGACCGGGGCGTGTGCACCGTGCTCGACGCGGACGGGCCGGTCCGCGCCACCCTCGGCGCGGCGGTGCTCGCCGACGCGGCCCGCGACCTGACCCGGTTGCCCTGCGCCGGCGACTGGGTGCTGCTGCGCTCCTGGCCCGACGGGCCGGTCACCGTCGAGTCCGTGCTGCCCCGGCGCACGGCGCTGGTGCGCCGCACCGCCGGCAAGGACGCCAGCGGGCAGGTGCTCGCCGCCAACCTCGACGCGGCGGCCGTCGTCGAGCCGGTGCACCCCGAGCCGGACGTCGGCCGCATCGAGCGGCTGCTGTCCCTGGTGCACGAGTCGGGCGCGACGCCGCTGGTGGTGCTCGCCAAGGCCGACCTCGCCGCCGACCCGGCGGCGATCGCCCGGCAGCTCGCCGGCGTCGCCCCGGGGGTGCCGGTGCTGCCGGTCAGCGCCGAGCGCGGCGACGGCCTCGACGCGCTGCGCCCGCACGTCGCGCCGGGCCGCACCCTCGCCCTGCTCGGCCCGTCCGGGGCCGGCAAGTCGAGCCTGGTCAACGCCCTGGCCGGGGCGGTGGTGATGCCGACCCAGGCGATCCGCCGGGTCGACGGCAAGGGCCGGCACACCACCACCTGGCGGGCGCTGGTGCCGGTGCCGGGCGGCGGCGCGGTGCTGGACACCCCGGGGGTCCGCGCGGTCGGCCTGCTCGACGGCGCGGCGGGCCTGGACCGGGCCTTCGCCGACATCGCCGCGCTGGCGGCGGGCTGCCGGTACGGCGACTGCGCGCACGACGCCGAGCCGGGCTGCGCGGTCCGTGACGCGCTGGCCGCCGGCGAGCTGGCCGTCCGGCGCTACGACAGCTGGCGGCGGTTGCAGCGGGAGGTCGCCTTCGAGAGCCGGCGTCGGGAGACCCGGCTGGCCGCCGAGCGCCGGGGCGGCTGGCGCGGCGGGCGGCGGCGGACGGCCCGGCCGTGACTGTCGGTGTCGGTGAGGTGGCGCGGAGCTGATCGCGGCGGCGGTCGGCCGTCGGGGCGCCGCGCCGGGGAGGAAGCGGCGGGCCGGGGCCGTGACGCGGCCCGGCGCGACCGTGTTGAGCTGGGGGAATGTGCGGGCGCGGAAAGTTGTCGTACCTCGGGGCTAGAGTTGCCGAGGCGCTTCTTCTGCGCCCGCACGACCGTTCGGGGCCGTCCCGGAAGCCTCCCGGCCGCCCCGAGCGCCCAGATCCTCCTCGCCTTCTTCACCGGGAGTACACGGACAGTGGCCGACCGACTGATCATCCGTGGCGCGCGCGAGCACAACCTGCGTGACGTCAGTCTCGACCTGCCCCGGGACGCCCTGATCGTCTTCACCGGGCTCTCCGGGTCCGGCAAGTCGAGCCTGGCCTTCGACACCATCTTCGCCGAGGGGCAGCGCCGCTACGTCGAGTCGCTGTCGTCGTACGCCCGGCAGTTCCTCGGCCAGATGGACAAGCCGGACGTCGACTTCATCGAGGGCCTCAGCCCCGCCGTCTCCATCGACCAGAAGTCCACCTCGCGCAACCCGCGCTCGACCGTCGGCACGATCACCGAGGTCTACGACTACCTGCGGCTGCTCTACGCGCGCGTCGGCGAGCCGCACTGCCCGGTCTGCGGCGAGCGGATCTCCCGGCAGAGCCCGCAGCAGATCGTCGACCGGGTCCTCGCCATGGCCGAGGGCACCCGGTTCATGGTGCTCGCCCCGGTGGTGCGCGGCCGCAAGGGCGAGTACGTCGACCTCTTCGCCGAGCTCCAGGGCAAGGGCTACGCGCGGGCCCGGGTCGACGGCGTGGTGCACCCGCTGACCGAGCCGCCGAAGCTCAAGAAGCAGGAGAAACACACCATCGAGGTGGTGATCGACCGGCTCACCGTCAAGCCGGGCGCCAAGCAGCGGCTGACCGACTCGGTCGAGGCGGCGCTCGGCCTCTCCGGTGGCCTGGTCCTGCTCGACTTCGTCGACCTCGCCGAGGACGACCCCGACCGGGAGCGCCGCTACTCCGAGCACCTGGCCTGCCCCAACGACCACCCCCTCGCGATCGAGGACCTGGAGCCCCGGGTCTTCTCGTTCAACGCGCCCTACGGCGCGTGCCCCGAGTGCACCGGCCTGGGCACCAAGAAGGAGGTCGACCCGGAGCTGGTCGTCCCCGACCCGGAGCGCACCCTGCGCGAGGGCGCGATCCAGCCCTGGTCGTCCGGGCACAACCTGGAATACTTCCTGCGCCTGCTGGAGGCGCTGGGCGAGGCCGAGCACTTCGACGTCGACACCCCGTGGCGGGCGCTGCCGGCGCGGGCGCAGAAGACGATCCTGCACGGCTCCGGCGACCAGGTGCACGTGCGCTACCGCAACAAGTTCGGCCGCGAGCGCTCCTACTACACCGGCTTCGAGGGCGTGGTGCAGTGGATCGAGCGCCGGCACACCGACACCGAGAGCGAGTGGTCGCGGGAGAAGTACGAGGGCTACATGCGCGACGTGCCCTGCGCGGCCTGCGGCGGCGCGCGGCTCAAGCCCGAGGTCCTCGCGGTCACCCTGGCCGGCAAGAGCATCGCCGAGGTGTGCAACCTGTCGGTGGGCGAGTGCGCCGAGCTGCTGGCCGGCATCGAGCTGACCGACCGACAGAAGATGATCGCCGAGCGGGTGCTCAAGGAGATCAACGCCCGGCTGCGGTTCCTGCTCGACGTCGGGCTGGACTACCTCTCCCTGGACCGCCCGGCCGGCACGCTGTCCGGCGGCGAGGCGCAGCGCATCCGGCTGGCCACCCAGATCGGCTCCGGCCTGGTCGGCGTGCTCTACGTGCTCGACGAGCCGTCCATCGGCCTGCACCAGCGCGACAACCACCGGCTCATCGAGACGCTGGTGCGGCTGCGCGGGCTGGGCAACACCCTGATCGTCGTCGAGCACGACGAGGACACCATCCGCACCGCCGACTGGATCGTCGACATCGGGCCGGGCGCGGGCGAGCACGGCGGGCGCATCGTGCACTCCGGGTCGGTGCCGGACCTGCTGGCCAACCCGGAGTCGGTGACCGGGGCGTACCTGTCGGGACGGCGGGAGATCCCGACGCCGAAGGGCCGCCGGCCGCAGACCCCGGGCCGGGAGCTGGTGGTGCACGGCGCGCGGGAGCACAACCTGCGCAACCTGACCGTGTCGTTCCCGCTGGGCCAGCTCATCGCGGTCACCGGGGTCAGCGGCTCGGGCAAGTCGACGCTGGTCAACGACATCCTGCACGCGGTGCTGGCCAACCAGATCAACGGCGCGCGGCACGTGCCGGGCCGGCACACGCGGGTCAGCGGCCTGGAGCACGTGGACAAGGTCGTCGGCGTCGACCAGTCGCCGATCGGCCGCACGCCCCGGTCCAACCCGGCGACGTACACCGGGGTCTGGGACCACGTCCGCAAGCTGTTCGCCGAGACCACCGAGGCCAAGGTCCGGGGGTACGGTCCGGGCCGGTTCTCGTTCAACGTCAAGGGCGGCCGGTGCGAGGCGTGCTCCGGCGACGGCACCATCAAGATCGAGATGAACTTCCTGCCCGACGTCTACGTCCCGTGCGAGGTGTGCAAGGGGGCCCGGTACAACCGGGAGACCCTGGAGGTGCACTACAAGGGCAAGACGGTCTCCGACGTGCTGGAGATGCCGATCGAGGAGGCGGCGGAGTTCTTCTCCGCGATCCCGGCCATCCACCGGCACCTGAAGACGCTTGTCGACGTCGGCCTGGGCTACGTCCGGCTGGGCCAGCCCGCGCCGACGCTCTCCGGCGGCGAGGCGCAGCGGGTCAAGCTCGCCTCCGAGTTGCAGAAGCGCTCCACCGGCCGGACGGTCTACGTGCTGGACGAGCCGACCACCGGCCTGCACTTCGAGGACATCCGCAAGTTGCTGATGGTGCTGGAGGGGCTGGTCGACAAGGGCAACACGGTGATCACCATCGAGCACAACCTCGACGTGATCAAGACGGCCGACTGGCTGATCGACATGGGGCCCGAGGGTGGCCACCGGGGCGGCACGGTGCTGGCCACCGGCACCCCCGAGGAGGTCGCCGAGGTGCCCGAGAGCCACACCGGCCGGTTCCTGCGCCCGGTGCTCGGGCTCGACGGGGAGGCCCGGGGCGCGAAGGCGGCCACCGGGCGGGCCGCGAAGGCCAACGGCACCCCGGCCCGCCCCCGGGCCCGCAAGGTCGCGGCTGCGGCCCGCTGAGGCGACCGCGCACGGCGAGGGGCGTCCCGGAGGACTCGGGACGCCCCTCGCGCGTCGTCGCCGCCCTGCTCCGCCCGCCCTCCGCCCGGCCCGTTCGGCGGTCCCCGCCAAACGATCACTGTGGTCAATTTGTTGAACCTTCAGGCACAGTGATCCGTGGACCCCACCGAGGCCCGGGCACCCCTTCCGGACCGGGCAGTCGACAGAGAGGCCAGACATGAGTGACGAGCAGGTGCAGACCGGGCCGGCCACGCAGACGCGGCGCGCCCTCCTCGCCGGCGCCGGCGCGCTGGGCGCGGCGGTCGTCCTGTCGGCGTGCGGCGACGACTCCGACGACTCCGCCGGCGGTGACTCCGCCCCGAGCGGCGGCGCGGCGGCGACCGGCGGCACCGGCGACTCCGGCGCGCTGGCCAGCACCGCCGACGTCCCGGTCGGCGGCGGCCTGATCCTGGCCGCGAAGGGCGTGGTGATCACCCAGCCGGAGGCCGGCACGTTCAAGGGCTTCGACCCGATCTGCACCCACCAGGGCTGCCCGGTGTCGAACGTCGACGGCGGCACCATCAACTGCACCTGCCACATGAGCAAGTTCTCCATCACCGACGGCTCGGTGAAGTCGGGCCCGGCGACGACGGCCCTCGCGGCCAAGGAGCTGAAGGTCGACGGCGACCAGATCACCCTCGCCTGAACCGGCGGCGGCCGGCCCGGGCAACCCCGGACCGGCCGCCGCCGTCGCCCGTCAGCGGGCGTAGACCGACATCTCCCACAGCGAGAAGCCGTAGGTCGTGGCCCGGGTCAGGCCCCGCATCCGCACGTACCGCGCGGTCTCGACCGGAAACGCGACCACGTCGGTGCCGCCGTCGCCGGCCGTGGTGGACCACGCCGTGCGCCAGGTCGTGCCGTCGGTGGAGACCTCGATCCGGTACGACTTCGCGTACGCCGACTCCCAGGCCAGCGCCACCCGGCCCACCGGCCGGGCCGAGCCCAGGTCGACCGTCAACGTCTGGTCGTCGGCCCAGGAGCTGGCCCACCGGGTGCCCAGGTCGCCGTCGACGGCCTTGCTGGCGGCGTAGCCGAGCTGGGCGCTCGACGCGGTCACCGCCTTCCCGGCGGCGAGGTTCGACACGTCGTCACCGCGCCGCGCCGGGAACGACACCACCTGCTGGTAGGTGGGCCGGTTCTGCCAGGCGATCGGGGCGTGCTTGATCCCGCCCAGCGGCGACTGCACGATCGTGTCGGCGCACCACTGGTCGCCGGCCGCGCAGGTGCTGTCGCCCGGGTAGGTGGTGGTGGCCGGCGTCGCGGCGGCGGCCTTCAGCGTGTCGAGCAGGACCTGCCGGCAGCCGGCGAGGACGCCACCGCCGCAGTAACTGCGGCCGAGGCCCCCGGCGACCGGGTCGCCGAGGACCGCCCGTAGGTCCTTGTCGACGTACCCCCACCAGCCGTACTGGAACGACGAGCCCTTGTGCGCCTGGGCCTCGTTGGCGGACGTGGGCAGGGTCGACTTGTCGCCCTGCTGCTGGCCGGAGGGGGACTCGTTGATCTGGATGGCGTTGATCAGCGCCTGGTAGAGGTCGGTGCCGAGCTGGTCGCGGAACATGCCCCGCACCAGCAGCGGCCACCAGGCGTCGAAGGTGCGGATGGCGTCGGCGTGCTGGTAGACCTTCGAGCCCTTGGCCGTCTCCACCCGCAGCGCGCCGGCCTGCCGCCACGCCTTCAGCTTCGCGATCTCGGCGGCCAGGGCGGCGTCGCCGACGGGCTGGCTCTCCAGCACCCGGATCAGCTCGTCGAGCACCTCGACCCCGCGCAGGTCGGTCACGCCGGCCTGCTCGACGAGGCTGGTCAGCGTGGCCCGGTCGTACTTCCTGCCGGCGGCGATGCCGGCCTTCAGCGGCTTGTCCAGCAGGTCGCCCCGGTGCACCGCGCCGAAGCTGAAGTTGCCGTCGGCCCCGCCGAAGTCCTTGGCCTGCTTGTTGTTCCAGCTGACGTAGTAGTCCTGGTCCACCGAGTTCGGGTGCGCGGAGCGCGGCGCGTAGCTGGCGGTGTTCGTGTCGGGCTGGAAGCCCTGCCACTCGTACGCGGGCTCGGCCTTCATCGGCAGGTTCGGGTTGGACCCGGCGGCCCGCAGCGGGTTGAGCCCGGAGTTGAAGTACGCCGACTGGGTGGAGTTGACGTAGAACCAGTTGAACGCGTACTCGACGTTGCCCGCCGAGGCGAGGAAGGCGTCGGCGGTGCCCATCTCCGTCGGGTCGTTGAACATCTGGAAGCCGATCGCGGAGTCCGCCTCGTGCCGGTAGGTGGAGCGGAGGTGGGTGAACGCGTGCGGCTTGCCGCCGACGGTGCCGCGCCAGGCGACCAGGCCGAGCTTCGTGCGCCAGGCCACCAGCTTGTACGAGCCGGCGGGCGTGGTGTCGGCCGCCGTCGGCTTCCACTTGTTGGTGTGCGCGAGCTGCTCCATCGCCACGCACTGCCCCCGGAAGAGGTAGCGGTCGCTGGCCAGCGTCGGCGCGCTGCCGTCGGTGGTGCACAGCGGCACCGCGTACGTGTCGGTGATGTCGTGGATCGACGAGGTGGCGCTCCAGGCGTAGTCCTGGCCCCGGCCGAGCAGCACGTAGAGGTTGAGGCCGGCGAACGCCGCGCCCCGGGCGCTGATGCCGGGGCCCTGCAACTCCTGGATCATCAGCAGCTGGGGGGAGAAGTAGCCGGTCTGCGGCCCGAACACCGCCACCGGGTGCCCGGTCGCGGAGTTGGCGGCGGAGACCACGGCCGCGTTGGACATGCCCCGGTGGGCCGGGTCGATGGTCAGCCCGGACAGCGCCGCGGCCAGCTCCGAGCCGCTGCTGCCGGTGGCCCGGCTGGCGGCGGAGCCGGTCGGGTCGGTGAAGATCGGCTCGACCGTGGCCGTGCCGGCGTCGGGCAGCGCCACGCTCGCCGCGTCGGGGGAGGCGGAACCGTAGGGGAAGCTCTGCCCGTCGTGCAGGGTCAGCACCGTCTCCGGGTCGTTCTGGTTGCGGAAGCCCGCCCACACCTTGTCGCCCTCGGTCGGGCCGTACTTGGCGCGGGCGGCGATGCGGACCAGCGCGGACTGCATCTCGGTGCCGCCACCGCCGCCGAACAGGCCGCCGACGACGCCGGCGATGGCGATCAGGTCGGTCATCGTGAACGGCTCCGGGCCGCCCTCGTTGGTGATCGCGTCGAGGTGCCCGGTGAGGACGTACTCGCCGGGGCAGTTGCGGTTGGCCATGCACACGCCGATGTAGGCGTTGACGCCCGCGATGTACTCCTGGACGTCGGCGTAGAGCTGCTCGCCGCGCGGGCCCTTGGCGCGCAGCGCCTCGACCTGCGCCGCCAGGTCCGCCTCGGTGTACGGCGAGTTGCGCCAGACGCTCTGCTCCAGCTCCCGGTTGCTGGGGGCCCCGCCGGCGAACGGGGTGAGGGTGCCCCGGCCGACGTGGCGCATCAGGTCCATGGTGAACAGCCGGTCCTCGGCGCCGGCGTAGCCGGCCCCGTACATGGTGCCGCCCCGGGTGGTGCCGGTGACGTGCGGGACGCCGGTGGCCCGGTCCCGCACGATCCGCACGTCGGCGCGGGGCGAGTAGTCCCGCTCGACCTGCCCGGACGGCACTCCGAAGGAGGCGTCGTTGAAGAAGGAGCCGATCTGCTCGGGGCGCAGCCCGGCGTAGCCGTAGACGAGGTCGGCGTACTTGCCGAGCTGGTCGGCGGAGTGCCGGGGCAGCGTGCCGAGGGTCTGGTTGGCCAGGATCTCGACGAGGGTGGCGCTGCCGTTCTGGCCGGGCGGCACGATGTCGCCGCACTCGCCGAGACAGTAGTCGTTGGCGGCGAAGGTGCTGGTGAGGCCGGGCGCCTTCGCGGCGGCGCTCGCGGGCGTCGGGGTCGGGGCGGGTGCGGCGACGAGCAGGGCGGCGACGCCGACGGCGGCGGTCGCGCCGGCCAGCAGGCGACGCGGGGCGGTGGGACGGGGCATGTGATCCTCCGAGCGGTGGGGATCATGACGGGTGCGGGGGAGTGACGATCATTACGTGAAGAACATTCAGTTACCGGATGGTAGGCGTCCCGCCGTGAGATTGGAAGACGTCGATCGGCATGTCGCGCGCCGGTTACCCGCGAGTATTGAACCGGCCGCCTTCCTTGGATAACCTTCGATCCCCCGGGCTGGTGCCGGCCACACCGGACCCCACTGTCTGGAAGGGACGTCGGATGAGACCCACCCGCCTGCTCGCGTCCGTGACGCTGCTGGCCGCCCTGCTGCCCCCGGCCACGCCGGCCGCCGCCGCGCCCGCCGCCGGGGCCGCCCCCGCGCCCGCCGCCGCCTCGGGCGGCTTCTCGGTGCTCACCTACAACGTCGCCGGCCTGCCCGAGCCGCTGTCGGGCGGCAGCCCGGCGACCAACACCCGGCCCATCGGCGAGCGGGTCAACGCCTACGACATCGTGCACGTCCAGGAGGACTTCAACTACCACGCCGACCTGTACGCCACCGACCGGCACCCGTACCGCACCGCCACCAGCGGGGGCGTGCCCTTCGGCGACGGCCTCAACACGATGTCGAGCTACCCGGTGTCGGACTTCGTCCGGGTGCGCTGGGACGACTGCCACGGCACCGACTGCCTCACCCCGAAGGGCTTCAGCCGGTCCCGCATCCGGCTCGCCGAGGGCGTCTACGTGGACTTCTACGACGTGCACACCAACGCCGGCAGCGACGAGCCGGACCTGGCCGCCCGGCGGTCCAACATCGACCAGCTCTCCGCGTACGTGCAGGCGAACTCCGCCGGCAACGCGGTGATCGTGGCCGGCGACCTCAACGCCCGATACACCCGCACCGGCGACAACATCCGCGACCTCGTGGCCGCCAACGGCCTCACCGACGTGTGGGTGCAGCAGGAGCGCGGCGGGGTGCCCCCGGCCGCCGGCAGCCCGGCGCTGACCTGCGACCCGGCCAACGTCACCAACGCCTGCGAGGTCGTCGACAAGATCCTCTACCGGGGCAACCGGCTGATCGACCTCGACCTCGACCGCTACCGCAACGAGCACGCCGCGTTCCTCGACCCGGCCGGCGCGCCGCTGTCCGACCACTACCCGCACGCCGCCTGGTTCACCTGGACCCTCGCCGACGGGCTGCGCGCCAGCGACACCTGGGGCGGCCCGCACGGCACCCCGTTCACCGACCTCGACGCCGTCGGCCCCCGGGTCACCGCCGTCTCGCTGCGCGCCGGCTCCCGCCTCGACCAGATCGGCGTCCTCCTCGCCGACGGCGCGAGCCCCACCCACGGCGGCGCGGGCGGCACCCCGGCCACCCTGACCCTGGCCGACGGCGAGTACGTCGACCGGGTCACCCTCACCCAGGGCAAGAAGGACGGCCGGACCCGGATCTTCTCCGTCCGGCTCACCACCAACCTCGGCCGCGCCCTCGCCGGGGGCACCCCGACCGCCGACGCGGTGACCTTCACCGCCCCGCCCGGCGGCCGGCTCGCCGGGTTCTTCGGCCGCAGCGGCAGCGAGGTGGACCAGCTCGGCGTGCTCTGGAGTGTCGGGGCGGGCGGCTAGTCTTCGGAGCGTGGCAGACCCCTCGACCTACCGCCCCGCACCCGGCACCATCCCCGAGGCCCCGGGGGTCTACCGGTTCCGCGACGGCACCGGCCGGGTGATCTACGTCGGCAAGGCGAAGAACCTGCGCAGCAGGCTCAACTCCTACTTCGCCGACCTGTGGGGGCTGCACCAGCGCACCCAGCAGATGGTCACCACGGCCGAGTCGGTCGACTGGGTCACCGTGGGCACCGAGGTCGAGGCCCTCCAGCTCGAATACACCTGGATCAAGCAGTACGACCCCCGGTTCAACGTCCGCTACCGCGACGACAAGTCGTATCCGTACCTCGCCGTCACCCTCGACGAGGAGTTCCCCCGGCTCCAGGTGATGCGCGGGGCCAAACGCAAGGGCGTGCGCTACTTCGGGCCCTACTCGCACGCCTGGGCGATCCGCGAGACGCTCGACCTGCTGCTGCGGGTCTTCCCGGCGCGGACCTGCTCGGCCGGCGTGTTCAAGCGGGCCGGGCAGGTCGGCCGCCCCTGCCTGCTGGGCTACATCGGCAAGTGCTCCGCCCCCTGCGTCGGCAGCGTCACGGCCGAGGAGCACCGGGGGATCGTCGACGGCTTCTGCGAGTTCATGGCCGGGCGCACCGACACCATGGTCCGCCGGCTCGAACGCGAGATGACCGAGGCCAGCGAGGCGCTGGAGTTCGAGAAGGCCGCCCGGCTGCGCGACGACGTCGCGGCGCTGCGCCGCGCCATGGAGAAGCAGACCGTGGTGCTCGGCGACGGCACCGACGCCGACGTGGTCGCGTTCGCCGACGACCCCCTGGAGGCCGCCGTCCAGGTCTTCCACGTCCGCGACGGCCGGGTGCGCGGCCAGCGCGGCTGGGTGGTGGAGAAGACCGAGGAGCTGAGCGCCGGCGACCTGGTGCACCACTTCTGCACCCAGGTCTACGGCGGCGAGCAGGGCGAGGCCGACGTGCCCCGCGAGCTGCTGGTGCCCGCCCTGCCCGCCGACGCCGACGCGCTCGCCGACTGGCTGACCGGCCGCCGGGGCAGCCGGGTGTCGCTGCGGGTGCCGCGGCGCGGCGACAAGCGCTCCCTGCTGGAGACGGTGGAGCGCAACGCGAAGGACGCCCTGGCCCGGCACAAGCTCAAGCGCGGCAGCGACCTGACCACCCGCGGCCGGGCCCTCGACGAGATCAGCGACGCGCTGGGCATGCGCACGTCGCCGCTGCGCATCGAGTGTTACGACGTCTCCCAGATCCAGGGCACCGACGTGGTCGCCAGCATGGTCGTCTTCGAGGACGGCCTGCCCCGCAAGAGCGAATACCGCCGGTTCATCGTGCGGGGGGCCACCGACGACCTGTCCGCCATGTCGGAGGTGCTGCGCCGCCGCTTCGCCCGCTACCTGGAGGCCCGCGCCGAGACCGGCGAGCTGGGGGAGGAGACGGCCGCCGACCCCGACCGGCCGGGCATCGACCCGACGACGGGCCGGCCGCGCCGGTTCGCGTACCCGCCGCAGTTGGTCGTGGTCGACGGCGGCGCGCCGCAGGTCGCGGCGGCGGCCCAGGCCCTCGCGGAGCTGGGCGTCGACGACGTGGCGCTGTGCGGGCTGGCCAAGCGGCTGGAGGAGGTGTGGCTGCCCGACGACGAGTTCCCGGTCATCCTGCCGCGCACCTCCGAGGGGCTCTACCTGCTGCAACGGGTGCGCGACGAGGCGCACCGGTTCGCCATCACCTTCCACCGGCAGCGCCGCTCCAAGCGGATGACGGAGTCGGCGCTCGACTCGGTGCCCGGCCTCGGCGAGGTGCGGCGCAAGGCGCTGCTGCGCCACTTCGGCTCGCTCAAGCGGCTCGCGGCGGCCTCGACCGAGGAGATCACCGAGGTGCCCGGCGTCGGCCGGCGCACCGCCGAGGCGATCATCGCCGCCCTCAACCCCGCGGCGGACGCCCGGCCCGCCGCGGCCGACGGCAGTTAGCGTCCGGCGCAAATAATTGACGCTAATCTATGGCGTCGAGGGTGTTCGTGTGTCCATGATGTCGGCGGTACGGCCGTCCGCGCGTGCGCCCGACGCGTGACGGGCCGGGGCCGCGTCGCGCACGCCGTCTGGGGAGGCAACCATGACACCGGCAGGACGCCGCAGGACCTCCCTGCTCGGCAGCGTGGCCACAGCGACCCTGCTGGCCCTCACCGCGGCCGCCCCGGCGATCGCCGCCCCGGCCGAGGGCGAGGTCGTCGCCGTCAACGGCCCGGACGCCGTTCCCGGCTCCTACGTCGTCGTGCTGCGGGACGCCGCCGTCCCGGCCGACGCCGTGCCCGCCACCGCCCGCCGCCTCGCCACCCGGCAGGGCGGCCACGTCGGCCTGGTCTACCGGCACGCCCTGCGCGGCTTCGAGGCCCGGCTGTCCGAGCGGGGCGCCCGCCGGCTCGCCGCCGACCCGGCCGTGGCCTCGGTGACGCAGAACCGCACGGTGTCCGCGTCCGACGTGCAGACCCCGACCGCGTCCTGGGGCCTCGACCGGATCGACCAGCGCGCGCTGCCGCTCGACAACTCGTTCACCTACCCCCGCGCCACGGCGGCCGTGCGGGCCTACGTGATCGACTCGGGCATCAACCTCACCCACGGCGAGTTCGCCGGGCGGGCGGTGTCCGGCTGGGACTTCATGGACAACGACGCCGACGCCACCGACTGCCAGGGCCACGGCACCCACGTGGCCGGCACGCTCGGCGGGTCCACCTTCGGGGTGGCCAAGCACGTGCAACTGGTCGCCGTGCGCGTGCTGAGCTGCACCGGCGGCGCCTGGGCCTCGCAGGTCATCGCCGGGGTCGACTGGGTCACCGGCGACCACGACCCCGGCGAGCTGGCCGTGGCCAACATGAGCCTCGGCGGCGCGGCGTACGCGCCGATGGTCGAGGCCGTGCGTCGGTCCATCGCCGACGGCGTCACCTACGCGGTGGCCGCGGGCAACGAGAACGGCGCCGACGCCTGCACGACCACCCCGGCCTCCGTGCCGGAGGCGATCACCGTGGCCGCCACCGGGGCCAACGACGCGCGCGCCTCGTTCTCCAACATCGGCACCTGCGTGGACCTGTTCGCGCCGGGCGTCGACATCACCTCGGCCTACATCGGCGGCACCGCCACCACCCGCACGGCCTCCGGGACGTCGATGGCCAGCCCGCACGTCGCCGGGGCCGCCGCGCTGATCCTGGCCGAACACCCGACCTACACGCCGGCCCAGGTGACCCAGGCGCTCCTGGCCGACGCAGGCGTCGGGGTGGTGACCGACGCGGGCGTCGGCACGCCGAACCGGCTGCTGCACGTCGACCCCACCACCCCGGCCAACGACTTCACCCTGACCGCCACCCCGGCCAACGTCACCGTCACCGCCGGCGGCACGGTCACCACCACGATCGCCGGCAGCGTCACCAGGGGCGCGTCCCAGCCGGTCGCGCTGGCGGTCCGGGGCCTGCCGGCGGGCGTCACGGCCACGTTCCAGTCCGCCAGCATCTCCTCGAACGCCGGCACCACGCTCACGGTCGGCACCGCGTCGACGGCGCTGGCCGGCACGTACACCGTCACGGTGATCGGCACCGGGACCGCCGCGACCCGCGCGGTGGCCGTCCAGCTGCGCATCGACGACCCGGCCGCCTGCGTCCGCTCCGACGGCACCGACCGGGCGATCACCGACTCCCAGAACCTCTACGCCCCGATCACCGTCACCGGCTGCCCCGGCAACGCCGCCCGCAACAGCACGGTCGAGGTGCACATCGAGCACGCCGTGATCGGGGAGCTCGACGTGCGGCTGATCTCGCCCCGGGGCACCTGGTACTTCCTGATGGACCACACCGGCGGCGACAGCGACCGCATCGACTACACGTTCACCTACGACCTGTCGGCCGAGCCGGCGAACGGCACCTGGAACCTGTACGTCAGCGACAACCTGGCCCAGGGCACCGGGTTCCTCGACTCCTGGAAGATCAACGTGGCGGGCGCGGACCTGCCCGCGCCCGCGTGCGGCGGGGTCGCCACCGCCGACGTGCGGATCCCCGCCTCCGGCACGGTCGAGTCGCCGATCAGCGTCCCCGACTGCGGCCGGGCCCCGTCGACCACCAGCTACGTCGAGGTCAGCATCGCGCACCAGTACGGCCGCGACCTCCAGATCTCCCTCGTCGCGCCGGGCGGGCAGGTGGTCCTGCTCAAGGAGAGCCTCGTGGGGTCGTACAAGGCGAACGCCCGCGAGGCCTACATCGCCGACCTGTCGGGGAAGCCGACCCGTGGCACCTGGAAGCTGCGGGTCGAGAACGTCGCCGGCTACGAGGGCCTGATCGAGGGCTGGAAGCTGACCCTCTGACGGCGCTTCAACGATGGCTGTTAGTCGCCGTCGCCCCAGCACAGCCCGCCGATGCCGGCCGCACTGTGGAAGCCGGGGTGCCCGGTGACGTCCAGGCAGACCTCGCCGTCGGGGCCGATCCGGCCGCAGAACACCGGCTCGACGTGGTTCCAGGCGTCGGCCCTTGACAGCAGCGCGGCGCTCGCGGGCAGCTCGGGGCGCAGGATCGTCAGGCCCTCCGTGTAGACGACGGCCTGGTCGCGGGCCTCCCGCAGGTCGGGTGCCGGGTAGGACAGGTGCAGCGTCCACCGGCGGTGCGTCTCGTACGCCCCGGCGGGCGGCCGGTTGCGCCCCGCGCCCCGCTCGCGGTCCGTCGTGTAGCGGTTGACCAGGGAATTGACGTACGACGAGAGGGCGTCCGGCTTCGTCAGCGCGTGCGCGACGGCGGCCCGGACCCGCTCGGACACGTCGGCCCCGTCGAGCATGGCCGCCAGGTCACGGTGAAAGTCGGACTCGGGCCACCGCGACGCTTGATCGTCAGTCACTGTCATGTGCCTCTCCGTAGTGGGTGAGTAGCAAGAGACTGACCCATGGAGGCGCAAAACGCAACGTCGCACTTTTATCCGTAGGGTGCTTGATCCGGGGTAGCTCTCAGGTGAGAATCGGTTACCCCCAGTGGAGGTGGTGTGGAGATGGCGCAGGTGCCGAGTCCGACGATCAGGGCCCGTCGTCTGCGATGCGAGCTGCGTCGCCTGCGGGACCGCACCGGGCGCACCGCCGAGGATGTGGCCAAGCTCCTGGGCTGGCACCGCACCAAGATCATCCGCTTCGAACTCGGGCACTCCCGGGTGATGCCCAAGGACCTGCCGCCGTTGCTCGACCTCTACGACGCCTCCGAGGAGGAACGGGAGTCGCTGACCGCGCTGCTGCGGCAGTCGCGCCAGAAGGGCTGGTGGAGCGCGTACGGCGACGTGCTGCCGGACGACTACGTCGGCTTCGAGGCGGAGGCGACGTCGATCAGCGCGTTCGAGAGCCTGTACGTGCCCGGCCTGTTGCAGACGGAGGAGTACGTCCGCGCGATCGTCAAGGCGGGGCGCAGCACCGCCGACCAGGACGAGACCGACCGGCGTGTGGCGGCTCGGCTCGGCCGCAAGACCCTGTTGTCGAGAGATGCGCCGCCGAGGTTGTGGATGGTTCTTGACGAAGCGGCCGTGCGTCGCGTCGTGGGTGGACCGAAGGTTATGCAAGCCCAGATTGCTCGCCTCATCGAAGCGTGCGGGCTGCCCACCGTAGAGATCCAGATCCTGCCCTTCGCCGCTGGGGCACATGCAGCGATGGGCGGCCCGTTTACCCTGCTTGACTACTCCGATCCGATCTTGGACCCCACCGTCGTCTATCTCGACAACGACTCCAGCACGCTTCTCTTGGAAGAGGAGAGACACGTCGCCCGATATAGACTCATGTTCGATCACCTCATGGCCAAGGCGCTCGACCCTGACGAGTCGGCCGACTTCCTGGCTCGGGTGGCTGATGAGTATTGACTTCACCTGAGGGGCTTCACGATGACCGCTCCGGACGTTCACGCGGGGAAGTGGCGCAAGAGCAGCCGGAGCAGCGCGAGCGGTTCCAACTGCGTCGAGGTAGCCGACTTCTCTGACGCGTTGGCGGTGCGGGACTCCAAGGACCCTGGTGGCCCTGCACTCCGCTTCGACCGGGGCGCTTGGTCGTCGTTCGTCGTCGGTCTGCGGCGCGGCCTGCGCGGCTGATCCCTCGCCGAGTCGGTCGTCGCCCCGATGCCGGCGGCATCACCCACGCCCGGTTAGATGACCGGATGGCGGTGAGCATCGACATCGAAGCCCTGCGGGACGCGGCCGGTCCCGTGGCCTGCGCAGCGGCGGACACGTTGCGGGCAGCCGGTCAGCCGGCGGAGTTCGCGCCGGCCGGCGGGGGAGCATCCGGCGTGATCAGGGAGGCCGGGCAGCCGCCGTACGAGGTCTGGGTGGGCGTCACGGCGGACGGCTTCACCGCCGAGTGTGACTGCCCGGACGGCGCTGGGCTGTGCGCGCACGCGGTGGCCCTCACCCTCGTCGCCCTGGCGGACGACCTGCCGTGGTCCTCGGCGGCCACCCCGCCGTCGGTCCTGAGCATCGACACCAGGGTCGCCGAGCTGGCGGAGGTCGCGCGCGGCATCCCCGCGCGTCGGCTCACGATGCTGGTCGCCGAGTGGGCGGCCACGGATCGCGTGCTGGAGAGCGCGCTGTTGGCGCGCGCCGGCCGGCTCGCGCCCCCGAGCGCCGCCGAACTCGACGATCTCCGTCGCACGATCGACGGCCTGGCCAACGAGGCGACCGACGACCGGTACTGGGATCTGCACGACGTGGAGAAGGCCGGCCGGGCGATCGTCGAGGAGATCGAGGTGCTCGCCCAACGGCCGCCGACCCCGGAGGCGCTGCTGGTGGTCGAGGAGGCCGCCCGCGCCTGGGACCGCATCGTCCCGCCGCTGCTGGACGCCCGGGAGACGTACGAGGAGGAAGTGGCCGAGATCGGCGGCGCGCTACGGGCGGTCCACGTCCAGCTCTGCGAGCAGGTGCAGCCGGACCCCGACGAACTCGCCGCCCGGCTGAGGGAGATCATCGAGGCGGCCGAGGTCGACTCCTGCCTCGACGAGCCGTGGGACTACCTCGCCGTGCTCGGCCGCCAACGCGTCAAGGCGTTGCGGCAGCTCCACTGACGACCGCCGCGCCCGACGCCGACGCTGCTGCCGCCGCGCGTGCTTGTTAGGAAGGGCCCCCTGTGCAACAAAATGCGTTAACAGGGGGCCCTTCCTTGCGCTAGGCCCAGGGGGCGAGCGGGTACCAGGGGATGATCTCGCGGCGGGCGAGCAGCCGGACGTCCCAGTAGAGGAACGTGAACGCGCCGGCGACGATGAACGCGACCGCCGTCAGCACCGCCAGCCGGCTCGGCCGCTCGGCGAACCACCGTTGCAGGCGGGAGCCGGCGAGCCAGGCCAGCAGCAGGAACAGCACCGCCATGATGACGATGTTGCCGAGGGACTGGAGCGTGAACGCCGCCGCACCGTACAACGGGTTTCCGCTCTCGGCGGCGTCGCGGAACATCTGCCGGAACAGCGGGAAGGGCCGCCCGATCAGGAAGCCGGCGATCAGCGCGCCCATGAACACCATGGGCGCGTTGGGGAACCGGCGGGCGATGCGGGCGAACGGGTCCGCGACGATGCCGAGCGAGGCCAGGCCGAGGTAGACCATCACCAGGCCGATCAGGCCGAAGACGACCATCGACTGGATGCTGCGCGGCGACAGGCCGCCGGGCGTGGTCGGGGCCGTGGAGAACTGCGGCATGGCGGTGCCGACGAGGCCGACGATCGCACCGTACGTCGCCGACACCGTGATCATTCCGACCGACATCCAGCCCAGCGGCTTCAGCGGCTGGGCGAACCGGTGCAGGCGGCTCCCGGCCGCGGTGCCGGTGAGCGGGGCGATGGCGCCGAAGGCGGCGATGTTGCAGGCGGTGAACGTGCCCGCGATGCCGGAGACGAAGGCGAACACGATGCCCGCCGCGATGCCCTGGATGGGTGTCTCCTTGGCGTCGTGGCCCAGCAGCGTGTTGGCGACGTTGTCGCCGATGGTCTGGTCCACGAACTCGGCCGACCAGACCACGGTCAGCAGGAAGCCGCCGAGCACACTGAGCAGGACGATCAGTGCCCGTCGCCGGGGAAAGTGCCCGTTGACGAAGGTGGACGTTCCCGCGCCTGCGCTGTCGGGCCGGAGGTCCACGGGGGATCGGGACGAACGATGGGTCTGCGTCACGCTGCGCTCCTCATGCCGAGGGGGACGAGACCCCGGCGGGGGCGCGTCGGCGACGCCGACGACGACGCCCGGACCGGGAGGCCGGCACCGCCGGCCGGGTGGACACCGCCCGCCACCGATATTCATCGAGTAGGGTCAATGTCCAACCGCAGTATGGCGTCGGGTCGACCGACCGACTTCTTCGATCGTGCCCAATCCTGCCCACCGCCCGCCTCCCGCCCCGTCGGGGTTCTTGGACAGTTCCTGTCCGAAGGGCAACGTGCCCGGCTTGCCCGGCTTCTTGTAATGCAGGGCCACCCCGAGCCAGCGCAGTGGGACACGGAACGTGTGATCGGCGCCGGAGCCGTCCAGGACGAACAGCTCGAACACCCCCCGGTCCACCCGCACGTGCAGGTTCCCGTAATCGAACGTCAGCGGCTCCCTGTCCACGCCCATGGAGAGAGGTGACCCAGTTGGCCCGGCAGCTTCCTGGGCCTCACCGGCGCCCGTTTTGGTCCTCAGAGGAGCACCGCCCCCGCCGCGGCCGTCGCCGCCAGCACGACGACCGCCAGGACGTTGAACGTCACATCCTGCCGCTGCGAGCGTTGCTCGGCCGCGCGGTCCAAGGTGAAGTCGGCCGGATCAGCGGGTGTGTAGTTGACCGTGACGTCGCGACCGTACGAGTTGGCGGGGTCCGCGAGATGCGACGTGCAGTGGGTGGTGACCACTACGCCCTCGCGCGTGGTGAACGACACGACAGGGGTGATGGTGGTCCGGGTGTGGCCGTCGTCCTGGTCGACGCTGACGTCCTTCAGGACCGCGACGACCCGCCCCTGCACGGTGTCCATCGCGGCCAGCCTGGCGAGGCGGTCGTTCTTGGCGCGTACGGTCCCGGGCAGGTGAGCGGCGGCGAAGACCGCCCAGGGCCCGCCGAAGCCGATCAGCGCCCACGGCCACCCCCGGTCGAACGCGGCGAGGGCCACCAGCCCGACATAGACCAGAAAGAGTGCGAAACCAGGCCAGAACAGCCCACGACCGGGCTCCTCGGGAGTGTTGGAGAACCGGTAGTCGTGCGGTCTGCCCCGCAGGTGGCTGACCCCGATCTCCCGGCCCTCCCACGCTGCGGTGATCATCTCGCCGCGCTCGCCGTCGTTCGTCACGGTGACCTCTCGACCGGAGGCCGGGTCACGGTAGGAGACGACCACCGATATCCCGCCTTTGCGGGACCCGCCGTGCCGGGGCTCCCGCACCCGCTCGATCCGCCCCGTGAGCCGCACCGTCCGCTGCGCCTTGGTCACCCCGGCCAGCGACATGCCGTAACCCGCCAGCGCCACCACACCCCACACCGCACACCACAGGACCAGAAACTCTTCCCACCCCATGCGCGACTCCCCACCTCACCCAGGCACGGTCAACCGCCGCTGCGCCGCAGCACCCTGCCCTGCCCGTCCGCCTCCAGCACTCCCGTGCCCCCGTCGCCGGTCACCACGACCCTGAGCGTGAGCGAGCCGGTGACGCCGTCGACGGCCAGCTGCCAGCCCCGCGGGGAGCCGACGCCGGCCCCGGCCTTCTGGACCAGACCGGGGACGCGATCGTAGGGCAGGGAACGCGGGTCGAACCCGGCGGTCTCCACGCCGGCGGGGGCGAAGACGACCGTCAGCGAACGATCCTGCACGACGACGGTCAGAGCCCGGCGCGTGTTCGCACCCCGCGTCAACGACTCGATGGCCCTACGTAGCTCGCCCTCGTCGAGCATCGACTGGCCCGGCCCCAGGTTGACGGTGCCCGTCGCCGACGTCACGACGGTCGTGGACGACGAGGCGGAGATGGCCGGTCTGCGGAAGGGGCCGCTCTCGCCCTCCTCTGCGTCGACGTCGAACAGGTCGGCCCGGAACAGCAGGAGCACGGCGGCCACGCCGAGCAGCAGGCCGAACAGCGTCAGGAGACCGTCGGCGCAGCCCGCCGGGGAATCGCTCTTCATGGCCGGACCGGGCGCAGAGTCCACGCGGGTCGTGGCCGCCCGCTCCTCCCATTCCGGCGTCGGCCGCTTCACGATCCGCGTCTTCCATGGCCGGTCCGGCGGATACTCCACCACCACGATCCCGCCCACCCGGTAGTCGGGAAGCTCGACGAGGTTGATGTCCTGCCTCACCTCGACACGGAACGCGGGCGCGTCGTCCGGCGCGACGGACAGCTCGAAGCGCACCGGCACATCGCTCGTCTCACCCCCGACGGCCTTGAGACTCTCGACCACTGCGAGTGCCGTGCGCGGCACGACCGCCGCCTCCCGGGCACGACGCGGCAGCGTGAAGAGGAAGAAGAGGAGCCCGTAGACCGCGGGCAGGAGTAGCCCCAGGATGGCCAGCTGTGCGCTTTCGACGACGCACCCGCTGATGAAGGCGGTCAGCGACGCCCCGATCACCGAGCCCGTCAGGAACCCCCTGGCGAGAACGGCGGGCGCATTGTGCGTGGGCGGTTTGCCCACGGTGCTCGTCATGCGGTCGATTGTGCACGTCACGAGCGACAGCCCACAGCAGCCGGCAACCTTGACCGAGGACATGACGGTCACCACCGGATGTGAGTCAGAGCCGGAGACGCCACCCTCCCTCGGGGGCCCGCAAGTGCAAGATCGGCAGGGCAGGTTTGGCGGGGCAGGCGGGCGGCGGGAGGGCGGGGGAGCGCGGGGAGGGAGCGAGGGGTGGAGCGGCGGGGACGGGCGGCGGGGTGGTTGCCGGATCCTGAGGGGCGGGCGGGATAGAGTTCTAGGTCGGCCACCGCGGTCAGGTCGGCCGTGCGTCATCCGTGGGGAGTGGGCAGTGAACGAGGCGCGGACGCCCGAGGTTCCGGCCGGCGACGGCCCGACAGCGGCGGCGGGGGCGGCCACGGACACGCTGCCCGTGGCCGCGGCGGCGGCGCGGCCGGCGACGGAGGCAGAGGCGGAGACCACCCTGGTGGTGGTGACCGGCGTGTCCGGCGGCGGGCGCAGCACGGTGGCCCGGGCGTTGGAGAACGTCGGCTACTACGTCGTCGACAACCTGCCCCAGGCGCTCATGCTCGACATGGCCGAGCTGGCCGTCAAGGCCGGCGGCGCGGCCCGGCGCACGGCGATGGTGCTGGACGTGCGCTCCCGCGCCTTCTCCACGGACCTGGCCGGGGCGATCCGGGAGCTGAAGGACCGGGGCTTCTCCCCGCGCGTGGTCTTCGTCGACGCCGACGACGAGGTGCTGATCCGCCGGTTCGAGAGCGTCCGGCGCTCGCACCCGTTGCAGGGCGACGGGCGGCTGGCCGACGGCATCGCCGTGGAGCGGGGCCTGCTGGAGGAGGCCCGCGACCAGGCCGACGTGATCATCGACACCAGCCACCTGAACGTCAACCAGCTGCGCCGCCGGATCGAGGAGCTGTTCGGCGGCGAGGACGCCCGCCGGCTGCGGATCACCGTGCTCTCCTTCGGCTTCAAGTACGGCCTCCCGCCGGACGCCGACTTCGTCCTCGACGCCCGGTTCCTGCCGAACCCGTACTGGGTGCCCGAGCTGCGGGAGCACACCGGGCGGGAGGGGGCGGTCAGCGCGTACGTGCTGGGTCAGGAGGGCGCGGACGCCTTCGTCGGGACGTACGCGGACCTGGTCAACGCCACCACCGCCGGTTTCGAGCGGGAGGGCAAGCGGTACCTGACCGTGGCGGTCGGCTGCACCGGCGGCAAGCACCGCAGCGTGGCCATCGCCGAGGAGCTGGCCGCCCGGCTGCGCCACGCCGGGCTGGCGGCCAACGCGCAACACCGCGACCTGGGACGGGAATGACGCCGCCGGCGGAGCCCCCGGGAGCGGGCGGCGGGCGGGGCGACGGGCGGCGTACCCGGGTGGTCGCCTTCGGCGGCGGGCACGGCCTGTCGGTGTCCCTGCGGGCGCTGCGCCGGTGCGTGCCGGAGCTGGACCTGGACATCACCGCCGTGGTCACCGTCGGCGACGACGGCGGCTCCAGCGGCCGGCTGCGCGCCCGCCGGGGCGGCCTGCCCCCGGGCGACCTGCGGCAGGCGCTGGTGGCCCTCGCCGGGGACCACCCGGCCACCCGGCGCACCGCCGGGCTGTTCCAGCACCGCTTCGCCGACACCCCCGGCGACCCGGCCGACACCGACGACGGGCTGGCCGGGCACGCCGTGGGCAACCTGGTGCTCTGCGGGCTGATCGAGCTGCTCGGCGACCCGGTGGCCGCCCTGGAGCACGCCGGGGCGATGCTCGGCGCGGTGGGCCGGGTGCTGCCGATGTCCCGCCAGCCGGTCGGCATCGAGGCCCGGGTGCGCGGCGCCGACCCGGCGTACCCCGACGAGGTGCGCAGGGTGCGCGGCCAGCACCAGGTGGCGGTGACCGGGGGACGGGTGGAGTCGCTGCGGCTGACCCCGACGACCCCGGCGGCCTGCGCGGAGGCGGTGGCGGCGACGGCCGAGGCCGACTGGTTGATCTTCGGGCCGGGTAGCTGGTACACCAGCGTGCTGCCGCACCTGCTGGTGCCGGGGCTGGCGGCGGCGATCGTGGCGAGCCCGGCCCGTCGGCTGGTCACGCTCAACCTCGCGGCGGAGAAGGAGACCCTCGGGCTCTCCCTCGCCGACCACCTGGCCACCCTGCGGCACTATCTGCCCGAGCTGGCGGTGGACCTGGTGCTGGCGGACTCCAAGGCGGTGGGCGATCCCGCGCCGGTCGAACGTGCGGCAGAATCGCTGGGTGCCCGGCTGGTCCTCGCCCCGGTCGCCGTCACCGACGGCGAACCCCGTCACGATCCGGCCGCCTTGGGTGCCGCCCTGGTGCCTGTCCTGGGCGCCGATCGTTAAGCACGTACGTAATCTCCGGCGACACGCCGGAACCGGTCCGTGAGGGGGCGCACAATGGCGATGACGGCTGCGGTCAAGGACGAGCTGAGCCGGGTCGACGTGCCCAAGCCCTGCTGCCGGCGGGCGGAGATGGCGGCGCTGCTGCGCTTCGCCGGCGGGCTGCACATCGTCTCCGGCCGGGTGGTGGTCGAGGCCGAGTTGGACACCGGGGCGGTGGCCCGGCGGCTGCGCCGGGAGATCGCGGAGGTCTACGGCTACTCCAGCGAGATCCACGTGCTCGCCTCCGGCGGGCTGCGCAAGGGCAGCCACTTCATCGTCCGGGTGGTCAAGGACGGCGAGGCCCTGGCCCGGCAGACCGGGCTGCTGGACGTGCGGGGCCGCCCGGTGCGGGGCCTGCCGCCGCACGTGGTGGCCGCGAACGTCTGCTGCGCGGTCTCCGCGTGGCGGGGGGCGTTCATGGCGCACGGCTCGCTGACGGAGCCCGGCCGCTCCAGCGCGCTGGAGATCACCTGCCCGGGCCCGGAGTCGGCGCTGGCGCTGGTCGGCGCGGCCCGGCGCATCGGCATCACCGCGAAGAACCGCGAGGTGCGCGGGGTGGACCGGGTGGTGGTCAAGGACGGTGACGCCATCGCGGCGCTGCTCACCCGCATAGGAGCACACTCCAGCGTGCTGGCCTGGGAGGAGCGCCGGGTGCGCCGCGAGGTGCGGGCCACCGCCAACCGGCTGGCCAACTTCGACGACGCCAACCTGCGCCGCTCGGCGCGGGCGGCCGTGGCCGCCGCCGCCCGGGTGACGCGGGCGCTGGAGATCCTCGCCGAGGACGCGCCGAACCATCTCACCTCCGCCGGCCGGCTGCGCCTGGAGCACCGGCAGGCGTCCCTGGAGGAGCTGGGGGCGCTCGCCGACCCGCCGCTGACCAAGGACGCGATCGCCGGCCGGATCCGCCGGTTGCTGGCCCTGGCCGACAAGCGGGCCCGTGACCTGGGCATCCCGGATACGGAAGCGGCCGTCACGCCCGACATGCTCGTGGTCTGATAGGACGGTGGCGGTGGGCGGGCGGCGGGCCCGTCCCGCCGCGCGTCGACCGGAGCGCGCGCCGGCCCCGGGAGCGCGCAGCGGATCACCACCCGGCGCACCGCGCCGCCACGCGCTCGGATAGGGTCGTTGCGTACGGCAAGGGGGCCGGCACCGGCACTCTCGCCGTGCACACCGCCTCGGGCGGTCAGGTTCTCTCGGGCCGCGGCGGGGTGGCCGACACGAACTGTCAACGGCCGACTCCAACGGTCGGCGCACACCACTTCGCCGGTCCGATTCCACGCCGGCGGATAAGAACGCGAGGAGATGGGACCTGTGACCATCCGGGTTGGCATCAACGGCTTCGGCCGCATCGGCCGTAACTTCTTCCGGGCCGTGCTGGCGTCCGGCGCGGACATCGAGGTCGTGGCCGTCAACGACCTGACCGACAACGCGACGCTCGCCCACCTGCTCAAGTACGACAGCATCCTGGGTCGCCTCCCGCACGAGGTCAAGGCGACGGCCGACGAGATCACCGTCGGCGGCAAGACCATCAAGGCGTTCGCCGAGCGCGACCCGGCGAAGCTGGCGTGGGGCGAGGTCGGGGCCGACGTGGTCATCGAGTCGACCGGCTTCTTCACCGACGGCACCAAGGCGAAGGCGCACGTCGACGGCGGGGCCAAGAAGGTCATCATCTCCGCCCCGGCGAAGAACGAGGACGTCACGGTCGTCATGGGCGTCAACCACGACCAGTACGACCCGGCCAAGCACACGATCATCTCGAACGCCTCCTGCACCACCAACTGCCTGGCCCCGATGGCGAAGGTGCTGCACGACACGTTCGGCATCACCAAGGGTCTGATGACCACCATCCACGCGTACACCCAGGACCAGAACCTCCAGGACGCGCCGCACAAGGACCTGCGCCGCGCCCGGGCCGCCGCGCTGAACATCGTCCCGACCTCCACGGGCGCCGCGAAGGCCATCGGCCTGGTGCTGCCGGAGCTGAAGGGCAAGCTCGACGGGTACGCGCTGCGGGTGCCGATCCCCACCGGCTCGGCCACCGACCTCACCGTCGAGGTGGGCCGGGAGACCTCGGTCGACGAGGTCAACGCCGCGCTGAAGGCCGCCGCCGAGGGCCCGCTCAAGGGCGTCCTGGTCTACAACGAGGACCCGATCGTCTCCGCCGACATCGTCACCGACCCGGCGTCGTGCATCTTCGACGCGCCGCTGACCAAGGTCATCGGCAACCAGGTCAAGGTCGTCGGCTGGTACGACAACGAGTGGGGCTACTCGAACCGCCTGGTGGACCTGGTCAAGCTGGTGGGTCAGTCGCTGTGACCATCCGCAACCTCGACGACCTGCTCGCCGAGGGGGTGTCGGGTCGGCGCGTGCTCGTGCGCGCCGACCTGAACGTCCCGCTCGACAAGCAGACCGGCGCGATCACCGACGACGGCCGCATCCGCGCGGTGCTGCCGACGTTGACCGCCCTGACCGGGGCGGGCGCGAAGGTCGTGGTCTTCTCGCACCTGGGCCGCCCGAAGGGCGCGCCCGACCCGCAGTTCAGCCTGCGTCCGGTCGCGGCCCGCCTCGGCGAGCTGCTCGGCGCGCAGGTGCGGTTCGCCGAGGACACCGTCGGCGAGTCCGCCCGGTCCACGGTCGAGGCGCTCGCCGACGGCGAGGTCGCGCTGCTGGAGAACCTGCGCTTCAACAAGGGCGAGACCAGCAAGGACGAGGCGGAGCGGGGCGCGTTCGCCGACCAGCTCGCCGCCCTCGGCGAGGCGTACGTCGACGACGCGTTCGGCGCGGTGCACCGCAAGCACGCCAGCGTCTTCGACGTGCCGGCCCGGCTGCCGCACGTCGCGGGCCGCCTGGTGCTGCGCGAGGTGGAGGTGCTGGCCAAGCTCACCGGCGAGCCGGAGCGCCCGTACGTGGTGGTGCTCGGCGGCTCGAAGGTCTCCGACAAGCTCGCGGTGATCGAGGCGCTGCTGCCGAAGGTCGACCGGCTGCTCATCGGCGGCGGGATGTGCTTCACGTTCCTCAAGGCCCAGGGCCACGAGGTGGGCACCTCGCTGCTGGAGGAGGAGATGGTCGAGACCTGCCGCAACCTCCTGGAGCGGGCCGACGGCAAGATCCTGCTCCCGGTCGACGTGGTGGCGGCGGACGCCTTCGCCCCCGACGCGGCGCACGACACGGTCCGCGCCGACGCCATCCCGAGTCACCGGCTCGGGCTGGACATCGGCCCGGAGACGGTGGCCGGCTTCGCCGCCGCGCTCGCCGACGCGAAGACGATCTTCTGGAACGGCCCGATGGGCGTGTTCGAGATGGCGGCGTTCGCGAACGGCACCCGGGGCGTGGCCGAGGCGATCACCAAGGCCGACGCGTTCAGCGTGGTCGGCGGCGGCGACAGCGCGGCGGCGGTCCGTGCCCTCGGGCTGGACGAGTCGTCGTTCGGGCACATCTCCACCGGCGGCGGCGCGTCGCTGGAATACCTGGAGGGCAAGACCCTCCCCGGCATCGCGGCGCTGGAGGACTGATGGCGGCGATCACCCGCCGGCCGCTGATGGCTGGCAACTGGAAGATGAACCTCAACCACCTCGAGGCCAACCTGCTGGTGCAGAAGCTGGCCGCGAGCCTCACCGCGCAGCAGCTCACCGACGTCGAGTGCGTCGTGCTGCCGCCCTTCACCGACCTGCGCACCGTGCAGACCGCGATCGAGGGCGACAAGCTGCTCATCGGCTACGGCGGGCAGGACCTGTCGCCGTACCCGTCGGGGGCGTACACCGGGGACATCTCCGGGGCGATGCTGGCGAAGCTCGGCTGCACCTACGTGGTGGTCGGCCACTCCGAGCGGCGGCAGTACCACCACGAGGACGACGCGCTGGTCAACGACAAGGTGACCGCCGCGCTGGCCCACGGGCTCACCCCGATCCTGTGCATCGGCGAGGGCCTGGAGGTGCGCGAGCAGCTGCGGCACGTGCCGCACTGCTGCGACCAGCTCGACGGCGCGCTGCGGGGGCTCACCCCGGAGCAGGTCACCAAGGTCGTCGTGGCGTACGAGCCGGTGTGGGCGATCGGGACGGGCAAGACCGCCACCCCGGAGGACGCCCAGGAGGTGTGCGGTGAGGTGCGCAAGCGCCTCGTCGAGACCTACGACCAGGCGACCGCCGACCAGGTGCGCATCCTCTACGGCGGGTCGGTGAAGTCCTCGAACGTGGCCTCGATCATGGCCCAGCCGGACGTGGACGGGGCCCTGGTGGGCGGCGCGAGCCTCGACGGCGAGGAATTCGCCAAGATCTGCCGGTTCCCGGAGCACATCAGCCGCTGAAGGCTCGCTATCCTTGACTCCGCCCGTCCACCGGCCGGTGCCGCAGTGCCCGACCTGTCCGGGCGAGGATCGCTACGAGAGGACTGACCCCAGCCATGCCGATCTGGTTCGCATACACGTTGATCGTGTTGCTGACGATCACGAGCATCATGCTCACCATGCTGATCCTGCTGCACCGCGGCAAGGGCGGCGGTATGTCGAGCATGTTCGGCGGCGGGGTCAGCTCCAGCCTTGCCGGCTCCTCCGTGGCCGAGAAGAACCTCGACCGCTACACGGTCCTGGTGGGCATCGTCTGGTTCGCCTGCATCGTCGGGCTGGGGCTCTGGTTGCGCCTCCAGGTCGGCAGCGGCAGCGGGGCCTGAGAGCGAGCCCGCCGAGTCGTACAATCTGCGCGCGGTCCGTCACCGACGGACCGCGCGCAGTTGTTTCTGTGCTGCACCGCGTCGCCGCCGCCCGCCTGCGCGGCGGTCCCCTCCGACGACAGGAGCGAGCAGCGTGACGAGTGGCAACGTCATCCGGGGCACCCGGGTCGGGTCGGGGCCGGAACGCCTCGGCGAGCGGCACGTGCCGGCCCCGCGCCGGCCGGTCAGCTACTGGTGCCGCAACGACCACCGGGTCGACGTGCCCATCGCGGCCGACGCGGCGCCGCCGACGCTGTGGGACTGCCCGCGCTGCGGGCTCCCCGCCGGCCAGGACCCGGCGGACCCGCCGGGCCGGGCCCGTCCCGAGCCCTACAAGACCCACCTGGCGTACGTGAAGGAGCGGCGCACCCCCGAGCAGGGGGAGGCGCTGCTGGCGGAGGCCCTGGCCGCCCTGCGCCGCCGCAGGGGTGGCTCCTGAGCGGGGCTCCCGCCGCGCCCGGCCGGTTGCCGGGCCGGGAGCGTTAAGAAGGGCCCCCTGCTATGCGGAAAGCGTTAACAGGGGGCCCTTCCTTACGCCTCAGCGGAGGCTGCGCAGGCGCGGCGGAACCTCGGCCGCCGCCGCCCGGTCCAGCAGCCACAGGGTGCGGCTGACGCCCTGCGCCCCGGCCGCCGGGAGCTGCACCGGGCCGGCCCCGGCCAGCGCCATGCCCACCGCGCGGGCCTTGTCCGCGCCGCTGGCGACCAGCCAGACCTCCTCGGCCGTGTTGATCGTCGGCAGGGTCAGCGTGGTGCGCACCGGCGGCGGCTTGGGGCTGCCCCGCACGGCGCTCACCGGCCGCGTGTCGTGGTGCACCGGGTGCTCGGGGAAGACCGACGCGACGTGCCCGTCCTCGCCCACCCCCAGCATCAGCACGTCGAAGTGGGGGAGCGCGGCGTGCCCCGGGCGGGCCGCGCGGGCCAGCTCGGCCGCGTATTCGGCCGCCCCGGCCTCCGGGTCGTCGCCGGTCGGGCCGTCGGATGCGGGCATCGGGTGCACCCGCGCCGGGTCCAGCGGCAGCCCGTCCAGCAGCGCCGCGCGGGCCTGCGTCTCGTTGCGCTCCGGGTCGCCGGCGGGCAGGAACCGCTCGTCGCCCCACCAGACGTCGACGCGGGACCAGTCGACCGCGTCCCGGGCCGGCAGCACGGCCACCGCGCGGTAGACGGCCGCGGCGATCCGCCCGCCGGTCAGCACCATCGACGCCTGGCCCCGCTCGGCCTGCGCGTCGAGCAGCCTCACCACCAGCCGGGCCGCCACCGCCTGCGCCAGCAGGTCGGCATCGGCGTGCACGGCGACACTCGCCTCACTCATCTATGTGCCTTCGCCTCCCGACCGCCCTCGCGGTCCGTCGTGCCCTCGGGCCACCCGGCCCTCCGTCGCGTCGGCGGCGGCCCAGGGCCGACCGCCGTGGTCGGCCCGGGCCACCCCGTCACTCGTTGGTGCTCGTGCCGGCGTGGGCGCTGATCCCCGCCTCGGCCCGCTTCGCCGTCGCCGGGTCCTTCCAGACGTGCACCCGCTGGGCGGGTCGCTGCTGCAACCCCCGGAGGCCGGCCATCGCCCCCAGCGCCTCGGCGTAGACCTGGTCGGCGTCCAGCCGGCGCAGCTCCTCGGCCAGCTCGTCGCCGAGCGGCCGGCGGGTCAGCGGCAACTGCCGGTCGTCCTGCCCGGTGCGCCGGAAGGTCGCCACGCTGTCGTCCCGGGTGAGGGTCAGCTCGTCGCCGTTGGCGCAGCTGAGCTGCACCTCGCGCATCCTGGGCGCGTCCGGCGCGGGCTCCCAGCGCGGGGCGATGCCGAGCCGGCTGGTCAGCCAGCCGCACATCAGCGCCGCCGTCGGGTCGGTCGGCGGGGCCACCACCCGGGCCTCGGTCACCCGCGCCTCGGTGGTGTCGAACGCCCCGGCGACCAGCGTGCGCCACGGGGTGATCCGGGTCCACGCCAGGTCCGTGTCGCCCGGCGCGTAGTCGCGGGCCCGCTGGCGCAGCGCCGCGATCGGGTCGTCGGCCTGCGCCGAGTCGGTGATCCGCCGGTCGGCGACGACGCCCAGGAAGTCCGTCGCGATCTCGGCCGGCGGCTCGCCGTGCCACCACGTCACCACGGGCACGTCCGGCACCAGCAGCGGCATCACCACCGACTCGGCGTGCAGCGCCAGCCGGCCGTACATCCGGGTGACCACGGCCTCGCACGGGCCGAGCCGCCCGCCGACGACGATCTCCGCGTCGAGGCGGTTGCGGTCCCGCTCGATGTCGGAGCGGACCACCACGAGCAGCCGGCACGGGTGGGCGGCGGCGGCGATGGTCGCCGCCGCCTCCGCCTCGCGGACCCGCTTCTCGTCGACCACCACGATCAGGGTGAGCGCCATGCCGCTGGCCACCCCGCCCGCGCTGCGCCGCTCGGCGGCGAGCGCCTTGACCACCTCGTTGCCGGTGGTGTCCCACAGCCCGATCAATGGAGCCTCCTGGTCTGCTCGCTGTGCTCGCTCACGCTCTGCGCCACGCCCGACCCTCGCGGGCCAGCATCTCGTCGGCGGCGCGCGGACCCCACTCGCCGGACCGGTACGGCTCCGGCTTCGTGCCCTCCCAGGCGTGCTCCAGCGGGTCCACCACCGCCCAGCTCTGCTCGACCTCGGCGGCGTCCGGGAAGAGGGTACGGTCGCCGATCAGCACGTCCAGCACCAGCCGCTCGTACGCCTCGGGGCTGGACTCGGTGAACGCCTCGCCGTACTGGAAGTCCATCGCGATGTCGCGGACCTCCATCGTGGTGCCCGGCACCTTCGAGCCGAACTTGAGCACCACGCCCTCGTCGGGCTGCACCCGGATGACGAGCTGGTTGGGGCCGAGGGACTCCATGTCGGCCTGGTTGAACGGCAGGTGCGGGGCCTTCTTGAACATGATGGCGACCTCGGTGACCCGCCGGGGCAGCCGCTTGCCGGCCCGGATGTAGAACGGCACCCCGGCCCAGCGCCGGTTCTGGATGCCCAGCTCCACCGCCACGTACGTCTCGGTGGTCGAGTCGGCCGGCACGCCGTCCTCGTCGAGGTAGCCGACGGCCCGCTGGCCGCCCACCCAGCCGGGCAGGTACTGGCCGCGCACAGTGCCCCGCGAGACGTCCTTCGGCAGGGTGATCGCCTTGAGCACCTTCAGCTTCTCGGCGCGGATCTCGTCGGCGTCGAAGCTGGTCGGCTCCTCCATCGCGACCAGCGCGAGGAGCTGGAGCAGGTGGTTCTGGAGCACGTCGCGGGCCGTGCCGACCGAGTCGTAGAAGCCCGCCCGGCTGCCGATGCCGACGTCCTCGGCCATGGTGATCTGCACGGAGTCGACGTACTTGGAGTTCCACAGCGGCTCGAACAGGCTGTTGGCGAACCGCAGGGCCAGGATGTTCTGGACGGTCTCCTTGCCCAGGTAGTGGTCGATCCGGAAGACGTCCTGCCGGGTGAAGACGTCGTCGACGAGGTCGTTGAGCTCCTTGGCCGACGGCAGGTCGTGCCCGAACGGCTTCTCCACCACCACCCGACGCCAGCCGCCGCACTTCTCGTTGTCGGCCATCCCGGTGCGGGCGAGCTGCTTGAGCACCACGGGGAACGCCGCCGGGGGGATCGAGAAGTAGAACGCCGCGTTGCCGTGGATGCCGTGGCTCTCGCGCAGGTTGTTCAGGGTCTGGGCGAGCTTGTCGAAGGCGGCGTCGTCGTCGAACGAGCCGCCGACGAACTTGATGTTGCCGGCCAGCCGGCCCCAGACCTCCTCCCGCCACGGTGTCCGGGCGTGCTCCTTCGCCGCGTCGTGGGCCAGCGACTCGAAGTCGCCGTCGCACCAGTCGCGCCGGGCGAAGCCCAGCACCACGAAGCCGGGCGGCAGCAGCCCCCGGTTCGCCAGGTCGTAGACCGCCGGCAGCAGCTTCTTCCGCGCCAGGTCACCGGTCACCCCGAAGATCACCAGAGCGCAGGGCTCCGGGATCCGCGGCAGCCGCCGGTCCTGCGGGTCGCGCAGCGGGTTCACCGGATCACCTCCGGACCCACCAGGGTCACCTCGGTCCGCGACTGCGGGGCTCGCAAGACCGGCCCACTCCTCGCACGCACGGTGCCTCCTAGCTCCGCTGGTTCCACATCGTCCATCGTCACGCTCACAGTTGCCGGGCCGCGGCGAGCAGCTGGGCCACCCCCGCCGACCGGTCGGTCAGGTGCAGCCGCAGCACCGGGCGGCCCCGGCGGGCCAGGGCCCACCGATCGCCGGCGGCCTGGGCGGCCTGGAGCCTCCCGAGGGAGTACGGCTTTCCGGGCACCGGCAGATCATCCCCGACCGTACCGGTCAACTGAAGGAAACTCCCTACCTGTGGACCACCCTTGTGGTACTGGCCGGTGGCGTGCAGGTAGCGCGGCCCCCAACCGAACGTCACCGGCCGGGCGGTCGCCCCGGCGAGCAGCGGCCGCAGGCCGGTGACCTCGGCGTCGCCGAGCCGATCGAGATAGGCCAGGACCGCCAGGTATCCGCTGGCGTCGATGCCGTCGACCAGGTGCCGCAGCGCGCCGGCCAGGTCGGCCGGGCCGCCTGCCGGGGCGTACACCTCGATCGCGCCCTCGGTCGACGACGGCGGCCGGGCCGGCGTGGCCGAGGCGAGGCACCGCTCGACCTGCTCCCGGCCCGCGGCGGCGTCCGGCTGGTCGAACGGGTCCACCCCGAGCACCGCCCCCGCGATCGCCGTGGCGTACTGCCAGGTGAGGAACTGCGCGCCCAGCGGGCCGTTGACCGCCACGTCCGGGGCGCGGCCCCCGCCGGGCACCGCGCCGGGGGAGAGCGACCCGCCGTAGCTGACGGCGAGCACGTCGGGCCCCGCGCCGCCGGGGGCGGCGGGGGACTCCAGCACCACCGGCAGGAGGCCCCGCCCCGCCTTGCCGGTCGACCCGGCGAGGAGCTGCTCGATCCAGTCGCCGAGCCCGTCGAGCCCCGTGCCGTCGGGCACGAGGGCCACCGTGTCCCGGCCGCCGGTGGCCGCCGCGCCGAGGGCGGCGCCGAGCGCCAGCCCCGGGTTGTCGACGTCGCGGCCCAGCGCCCCGGTGAGCGCGCCGGCCTGCTCCAGCAGCTCGTCGACGGCCACGCCGGCCAGCGCCGCCGGCACCAGCCCGAACGCGGTCAGCGCCGCGTACGGGCCGCCCACCCGCGGGTCGGCGGGCACGGTGACCGCGCCCAGCCCGGCGGCCACCGCCTCCAGCGGGGAACCCGGGTCGGTGACCACCACGAAGTGCCGGCCCGCCTCCGCCGCGGTCAGCCCGGAGTCCAGGAACGCCTGCCGGTAGACCCGCCAGTGGCCGTCGGTCTCCACGGATCCGCCGGCCAGCACCACCACCGTGCGGTCGAGGCGGTCGGCCAGCGCCCGGCGGACCTGGCCCGCGTCGGTGGTGTCGAGCACGGTCAGCGGCCGGCCCAGGGCCCGGGTGACGGCCTCGGCGGCCAGCGTGGAGCCGCCCGTCCCGGCCGCCACCACGTGGTCGAGGTCGCCCAGCTCGGCCGCCAGCTCGGCGAGCTGGGGCAGCAGCTCGACGCCGCGGCGGTGGGCGTCCAGCCAGCCGAGCCGGGTCCGCGCCGTCGCCTCGGCCGCCGGCCCCCACAGCGTCGGGTCCTGCGCCGCCAGCCGCGCCGGCACGCCCCCGGCGACGAGGGCCTGCCGGACGGGCGCGGACCGGTCGACCCGGTCCGCGCCGTGCACGGCCAGCCCGGCGGACGCGTCCGCCGGGCTGGCCGTCGGCGCGTCGCTCACGTCGCCACCCCGGCCCACCACCGGTCCGCCGGGGGCGGGCCGACGGGGTGACCCGGGGGCGACGGGTCGACGGCGCGGGACGCCGCGGGGCGGTGCCCCGGGGCGTCGCCACGACCGTCTGTCACGCGTTGCCACCCACCTGCTGTGCCTTGTCCGCGTTGCCCTGGGCGGCCTGGCCGGGCCGCCCGGTGCCCTGGCCCGCCGCGGCGAGCGACTTGCGCACCCCGTCGAGCAGCTCCTGCCAGCTCGCCTCGAACTTCTCCACGCCCTCGCGCTCCAGGACGCCGATCACGTCGGACATGTCGACGCCGACCGACCCCAGGTCGGTGAAGACCTGGCGGGCCGCGTCGTACGCGCCGGTGACGGTGTCCCCGCGCGTCTCGCCGTGGTCGGCGTACGCGTGGATCACCGACTCCGGCATCGTGTTGACCGTGCCGGGGGCGATCAGCTCCTCGACGTAGATGACGTCCCGGTAGTCCGGGTTCTTCGTCGAGGTGGACGCCCACAGCGGGCGCTGCGGGTGCGCCCCGGCGTCGGCGAGGGCCTGCCACCGGTCGGAGGAGAACACCTCGCTGTAGCGCTCGTAGGCGAGCTGGGCGTTGGCCACGGCGGCCTTGCCGCGCAGCGCCTTCGCCTGCTCGGAGCCGATCTTCTCCAGCCGCTTGTCGACCTCGCTGTCGACCCGGGAGACGAAGAACGACGCCACCGAGCCGATCTTCGACAGGTCGTGGCCGTTGGCCTTCGCCTGCTCCAGGCCGGCGAGGAACGCCTCCATCACCTGCGAGTAGCGGTCCAGGCCGAAGATCAGCGTGACGTTGACGCTGATCCCCTCGGCCAGGGTCGCGGTGATCGCCGGCAGGCCCGCCTCGGTGGCCGGGATCTTGATGTAGAGGTTGGGCCGGTCGACCAGCCACCACAGGGCCTTGGCCTCGGCGACCGTCTTCTCCGTCTCGTGCGCCAGCCGCGGGTCCACCTCGATGGAGACCCGGCCGTCGACGCCCTGGCTGCCGTCGTACGACGGGCGCATCACGTCGCACGCCCACCGCACGTCGTACGTGGTGAGCATGCGCACCGCCTCCTCCACCTCCACCCCACGGGTGGCGAGGTCGCGCAGCTGCCCGTCGTAGGTGTCGGCGTCGGCGAGCGCCTTCGCGAAGATCGTCGGGTTGGTGGTCACCCCGGCCACGTGCTGCTCCCGGCGGAGCTGGTCCAGCCCGCCGGAGCTCAGCCGCACCCGGGAGAGGTCGTCGAGCCAGACCGCCACCCCGGCGGCGGTGAGTTCGCTGAGCCTGTCCGTCATGTCGTCCTCGCTCCCCTTCAGTTGCCGGTCGTGAAACCGGTGATGTCGCCCACCCGGGTGAGCGCCGCGTGCGCGGCGGCCACGATCCGGTCGGGGGTGAAGCCGAACTGCTCGAAGAGCACCGTGTGCGGGGCGCTCGCGCCGTAGTGCTCGATGCTGACGCTCTCGCCGGTGTCGCCGACGATGCCGCGCCACGACATCGCGATGCCCGCCTCCACGCTCACCCGGGCCTTGACCCCGCGCGGCAGGACCGACTCGCGGTACGCCTCGTCCTGCTCGTAGAACCACTCCTGGCACGGCATCGACACCACCCGGGTGGGGGTGCCGTCGGCCTCCAGCCGCTCCCGGGCGGTGAGGCAGAGCTGCACCTCCGAGCCGGTGCCGATGATGATCACCTGCGGCTTGCCGCCCGACGCCTCGGCCAGCACGTAGCCGCCCTTGACGACGCCCTCGGCGCCGGCCAGGGTCGACCGGTCCAGCGTCGGCAGGGCCTGCCGGCTCAGCGCCAGCGCGGTCGGCCGGTCGGTGTGCTCCAGGGCCTGCCGCCACGCCCACGCGGTCTCGTTGGCGTCGGCCGGGCGGACCACGTCCAGGCCGGGGATGGCGCGCAGCGCGGTCAGGTGCTCCACCGGCTGGTGGGTCGGGCCGTCCTCGCCGAGGCCGATCGAGTCGTGCGTCCAGACGTAGACCACCGGCAGCTTCATCAGCGCGGCGAGCCGCACCGACGGGCGCATGTAGTCGCTGAACACCAGGAACGTGCCGCCGTACGGGCGGGTGCCGCCGTGCAGGGCGATGCCGTTGAGGATCGCGCCCATCGCGTGCTCGCGGATGCCGAAGTGCAGCGTGCGGCCGTACTCGTGGCCCGGGAAGTCCTTGGTGGCGTGCACCGCCGGGACGAACGACGGCTCGCCCTTCATGGTGGTGTTGTTGCTCTCGGCCAGGTCGGCCGAGCCGCCCCACAGCTCCGGCAGCACCGGGGCGAGGGCCTCCAGCACCTTGCCGGACGCGGCCCGGGTGGCCACGCCCTTGGCGTCGGCCGGGAACGTCGGCAGCGCCTCGGTCCAGCCCTCCGGCAGCGCCCGCTGCGCCATCCGGTCCCACAGCGCCTTGCGCTCCGGGTTGGCCTCGGCCCAGCCCGCGTACGTCCGCTCCCACTCCTGCTGCGCCGCCGCGCCGCGCTCCAGGACCCGGCGGGCGTGCCCGAGGACGTCCTCGTCGACCTGGAAGCTCTGCGCCGGGTCGAAGCCGAGCAGCTCCTTGGTGGCGGCCACCTCGCTCGCGCCGAGCGCCGAGCCGTGGATCTTGCCGGTGTTCTTCTTGTTGGGCGCGGGCCAGCCGATGATGGTGCGCAGCGCGACGAAGGAGGGTCGGCCGGTCTCGGCCCTCGCCGCCAGCAGCGCCCGGTGCAGCGCCTCGACGTCCTCGTGGTAGTCGCCCTGGTCGGCGTCGCCGGCGCGCCAGTCGACGGTCTGCACGTGCCAGCCGTACGCCTCGTAGCGGGCCGCGACGTCCTCGCTCTTGGCGATGCGGGTGTCGTCCTCGATCGAGATCTCGTTGTCGTCGTAGATCACGCAGAGGTTGCCGAGCTGCTGGTGCCCGGCGAGGGCGCTGGCCTCGTGGGTGATGCCCTCCTCGATGTCGCCGTCGGAGGCGATGCACCACACGTCGTGGTCGAAGACCGACGCGCCCGGCTCGGTCTCCGGGTCGAACAGGCCGCGCTCGCGGCGGGCCGCCATGGCCATGCCGACCGCGTTGCCGAGGCCCTGGCCGAGCGGGCCGGTGGTGGTCTCCACGCCCGGGGTGTGCCCGTGCTCGGGGTGGCCCGGGGTGAGCGAGCCCCACTGCCGCAGCGACTTGAGGTCGTCCAGGGAGAGCGGGTAGCCGGAGAGGAAGAGCTGGATGTAGAGGGTCAGGCTGGAGTGGCCGGCGGAGAGCACGAACCTGTCCCGGCCCGGCCAGTTCGGGTCGGCCGGGTTGTGCCGCATCACGCGGTTGAACAGCAGGTAGGCCGCGGGCGCGAGGCTCATCGCGGTGCCCGGGTGACCGTTGCCGGACTTCTCCACGGCGTCCATGGCCAGCACGCGGACGAGGTCCACGGCCCGGCGGTCGAGGTCGGACCAGTTGAGTGCGGGTTGCTCAGGTCGGTTGGCAGCCACGATGTGTCGTACTCCTCGGCAGTTGGGCGGAACCCTCTCGGATGACCCTATCGAGCGGGGGTAAACCCCCGCCCCGGGATCTGTGCATGCTCTTCTTTACGCGGTTGGGCGTTTCCGCCGTTCAACCGGGGGTGTGACGGTCCGCACCGTGGTCGGGTCGCGCGGGCAGCGAAAACGACGACGCGTAGTGTGTGGGGACGGTGTGTGGGCCCGACGGGTCCGACCGACCCGACTCCCCCTGCCGACGCCGGAAGGTGGCAATCCGTGAGCACGATCACCGAGCGCCCCGTCAGCAACTCTGCCGGGCAGCCGCCGGTGCGCACGGTGCCAGGCGCCCCGGTGGCGCCCCGGCGGGACGTCCGGGCGGTGGTCTCGGCGTACGTCTCGCTGACCAAGCCGCGCATCGTCGAGCTGCTGCTGGTGACCACCGTCCCGGCGATGATGCTCGCCGAGGGCGGGCTGCCGTCGCTGTGGCTGATGGCGGTGGTCCTGGTGGGCGGCTCGCTCGCCGCCGGTGCGGCCAGCGTCCTCAACTGCTACATCGACCGGGACATCGACCAGCTCATGCGGCGCACCAAGCGGCGTCCGCTGCCGACGCACACGGTGTCGCCGCGCAGCGCGCTGGTCTTCGGCCTGGCGCTCGCGGTGGTCTCGGTGACGCTGATGGCGGTGTTCACCAACCTGCTGGCCGCCGGGCTGACCCTGGCCGCGATCGCCTACTACGACCTGGTCTACACGCTGTGGCTGAAGCGGACCACGCCGCAGAACACCTTCTGGGGCGGCGCGTGCGGGGCCGCGCCGGTGCTGATCGGCTGGGCCGCGGTGACCGGCTCGCTGGCCCCGGCGGCGTGGGCGCTGTTCGCGGTGGTCTTCTTCTGGCAGATGCCGCACTTCTATCCGCTCGCGATGAAGTACAAGGCCGACTACGCCCGCGCCGGCATCCCGATGCTGCCGGTGGTGGCCTCGGCCCGCCGGGTCAACGCCGAGATCATCGGCTTCGCCTGGCTGACGCTGCTCTCCTCGCTGGCCGTCTGGCCGCTGGGGATGAGCGCGATCTACGGCGTGACCGCGCTGCTGTCGGGCGGGGTCTTCGTCTACGAGGCGCACCGGCTGTGCCGGCAGGTGGCCTCCGGTGGCGCGGTCCGGCCGATGCGGCTGTTCCACTGGTCGTACGTCTACCTCACCATCCTGTTCGCTGCCGTCGCCGTCGACGCGCTCGTCTGAGCCGTCGATCCGGCGTCCGAGCCATCGATCCGGGGCGACATTCCCGACTTGGGTCGGGCGCGCGCGACTTGTGACGATCGTGTAACTTTGCCAGGCCGCTTTGGCGCACCGAGTCCCCATATAACCGGGCAAAACACCTGTGGTTCTCCTTAAACCACGGGGTAATCGGCATCACAAATAGTTCATGGTTCTCGCACGTCCGGATGGAACTCTGCTTAGGCTTCGCGTCATGGCAGAAGGTTCCGATACGACGCTGACGGCTCAGCAGACCGTCGCCGACCAGACCCCTGACGGCCTGGTCGCGGGCATCAAGTCGTTCGCCGCCGGGCACGGCGGGGCGAAGGCCGTCATCGAGTACGTCGGCAAGCGCGGCGCACGCATCGTCCTCGTCGGCTCCGACGGGGTCTGGGGCGACCAGTTCGCGGACGACACCGTCGTCGCGCGCGAGGCGTGCGCCAGGGCGGGGGTCACCGTCGAGAACGCCTGGGAGCGCGAGCTGATGGACCAGATGCGCCCGAGCAACGACCTCTGGCGGTCGATGGCCCGGCGCACGATGGCCCGTTGACCGACAACTTGACCGACCACCACCAGTCGACCCGGGGGGAACCCCGGGTCGCCATCGTCACCTGCGCCGACCTGCCCGACCTGGAGCCCGACGACCGGCTGCTGCTGGCCCCCCTGGCCGCCCGGGGGATCGCGGCCACCGTCGCCGCCTGGGACGACCCGGCGGCCGACTGGGCCGCGTACGACCTGGTCGTGCTCCGCTCGCCGTGGGACTACGCGCTGCGCCGCGACGAGTTCGTGGCCTGGGCCGACACCGTGCCCCGGCTGGTCAACCCCGCCGACGTGGTGCGCTGGAACACCGACAAGCGCTACCTCGACGAGCTGGCGGCGGCCCACGTGCCCACGGTGCCGACGGGCTGGGTGGCCCCGGGGGAGCCGTGGACGCCCCCCGCCACCGGCGAGCACGTGATCAAGCCGGCGGTCAGCGCCGGCAGCCAGGACACCGGCCGCTACGACCTCGCCGACCCGGAGCACCGCGAGCTGGCCCTGGCCCACCTGCGCCGCCTGTCGGACGCGGGCCGGGTCGCCATGGTCCAGCCGTACCTGACCGCGGTGGACACCGCCGGGGAGACGGCCCTGCTGTTCCTCGCCGGCCCCGACGGGCTCGCCTTCAGCCACGCGATCCGCAAGGGTCCGATGCTCACCGGCCCCGACCTCGGCCCCGACGGGCTCTACAAGGCCGAGGAGATCACCCCCCGCACGGCCACCCCCGCGCAGCTCGCCGTCGCCGAGCGGGTGCTCGCGGCGGTCCCCGGCGGCACGCGGCGGCTGCTCTACGCCCGGGTGGACCTGATCCCCGGCCCGGACGGCGCGCCCGTCCTGGTCGAGCTGGAGCTGACCGAGCCGTCGCTGTTCCTCGGGCACGCCGACGGGGCCCCCGAGCGGCTCGCCGACGCCGTCGTCACCCACCTCGCCCGCCTGCCCCGTCCCCGCTAGGGCGGCCGGGGCGGGGCGTCAGGCGCCGACCGGGACGGGAACCTCGGCCGGCGGCGTCGCGGCCGCCCGGTCCGCCTGGACCGGGCGGCGCTCCCGGGTCGACCACTGCACGGCGAGGGTGGCCAGCAGGACCAGGCACGAGCCGAGCATGTGCGCGCCGACCAGCACGGCGGGCAGGTGGGTGAAGTACTGCACGAAGCCGATCACGCCCTGCCCCAGCTCCACGGCGACCAGCACGACGGCGGCGCGTTCCGCCCGGCGCGCGCCGACCGCGCGGAACGCGAAGACCAGCGCCACCGACAGCCCGACCAGCAGGAACACCCCGTCGGCGTGCACCTGCGAGATCGCCTCCGGGTCGAGGCCGTTGCGGGCCGCGCCGTGGTCGCCCGCGTGCGGGCCGCTGCCGGTGACCCAGGTGCCGATCACCAGCACCGCGGCGCTGACGACGGTGGTGACCAGCGCCAGCGCCCGCAGCGGCCCCGGCACGGTGGGCGTCGCGGGGCCGTCCGGCTCGCCGACGCGCCGCCAGAGCGCGTACGCGGCCGCGATCACCACCATCGAGGCGAGGAAGTGCAGCCCCACCACCCACGGGTTGAGGTTGGTCAGCACGGTGATCCCGCCGATCACCGCCTGCAACGGGATGCCGAACAGCACCGCCACCGCGAGCGGCAGCAGCTCCCGCCGCCGCGCCCCGTGCAGCAGCACCCCCACCACCACGGCGAGGGCGATGAGGCCCACGGCGAAGGTGAGCAGCCGGTTGCCGAACTCGATCACCCCGTGCACGCCCATCTCCTGGGTCGTCGTGTACGACGCGTCGGTGCACCGGGGCCAGGTGGGGCAGCCGAGGCCGGAGGCGGTCAGCCGGACCGCCCCGCCGGTGACCACGATGGCCACGTTCGCAATGATCGAGGCGAGCGCGAGGCGGCGCAGCAGGGTGGCGGAGACCGGGAACCGGACGGATCGCTTCACGGAGCGAATCCTACGCACCGTAGTGGAACCCGATCGGGTGACTCCGGCGCTGCGGTGGTTCGGATCACCGGCACCCGGGTTTGCGGCCCCCGGACGAATTACGTAACGTGGGCGTTGTGAAAAACGCGGCGGCGCTCTCCGGGCAGCAGCCGGCGGCCGGCCCGGTCGCCGGTGCGTCCGCGTCCGCCCGCCCGGAGTCTGCTCCGCCCGCGTCCGGTTCGCCCGGTTCCGCCGCGGCCGACCTGTCGACCCGGGACCGGGTCACCCAGCTCCTGCTGGAGCGCGGGGCGACCACCGCCGGGCAGCTCGGCTCGGCGCTGGGCCTGAGCCCGGCCGCGATCCGCCGGCACCTCGACGCGATGCTCGCCGACGGCGACGTGCTCGCCCGCGAGCAGGCCGTCCGGGGCAGCCGGGGGCGGGGCCGCCCGGCGAAGGTCTTCGTGCTGACCGACGCGGCCCGGGGCCGCTGCGGCACCCACCACTACGACAACATCGCCACCGCCGCGCTGCGCTGGATCTCCCGCAACGGCGGCTCGACCGCGGTGGAGGCGTTCGCCGCCGAGCAGGTCGCCGCCCTGGAGGACCGCTGCCGCGCCGCCATGGAGGACGCCGGCGACGATCCCCTGGCGCGGGCCGAGGCGCTCGCCGGGGCGCTGACCGCCGAGGGCTACGCTGCCAACGCGTCCACGATCGCCTCCGGCGGCCAGCTCTGCCAGCACCACTGCCCGGTGGCGCACGTGGCCGCCGAGTTCCCCCAGCTGTGCGAGGCCGAGACGGCGGTCATCTCCCGTCTGGTCGGCACCCACGTGCAGCGCCTCGCCACCATCGCGCACGGCGACGGGGTGTGCACCACGCACATCCCCGCGCAGTCCCGTAACACCGTCACCACTGTGAGGACAGATAGATGACCGAGCAGATCGTTCAGCCCCTGACCCAGGAGGAGCAGCTCGCCGCCCTCGGTCGCTACGAGTACGGCTGGGCCGACCCCGACGTCGCCGGGGCCGCCGCCCAGCGCGGCCTCAGCGAGGTGGTGGTGCGGGACATCTCGGCGAAGAAGAACGAGCCCGCCTGGATGCTCGACCTGCGACTGAAGGGCCTGCGGCTGTTCGGCCGCAAGCCGATGCCGGCGTGGGGGGCCGACCTCACCGGGATCGACTTCGACAACATCAAGTACTTCGTCCGCTCCACGGAGAAGCAGGCCACCAGCTGGGAGGACCTGCCCGAGGACATCAAGAACACCTACGACCGGCTGGGCATCCCCGAGGCGGAGAAGCAGCGGCTGGTCGCCGGCGTCGCGGCGCAGTACGAGTCCGAGGTCGTCTACCACAAGATCCGCGAGGACCTGGAGGAGCAGGGCGTCGTCTTCCTCGACACCGACACCGCCCTCAAGGAGCACGAGGACATCTTCAAGGAATACTTCGGCACCGTGATCCCGGTCGGCGACAACAAGTTCGCCGCGCTGAACACGTCCGTGTGGTCCGGCGGCTCGTTCATCTACGTGCCGAAGGGCGTGCACGTGGAGATCCCGCTGCAGGCGTACTTCCGGATCAACACCGAGAACATGGGCCAGTTCGAGCGGACCCTGATCATCGTCGACGAGGGCGCGTACGTGCACTACGTCGAGGGCTGCACCGCGCCGCTCTACTCGTCCGACTCGCTGCACAGCGCGGTCGTGGAGATCATCGTCAAGAAGAACGCGCGCTGCCGCTACACGACCATCCAGAACTGGTCGAACAACGTCTACAACCTGGTCACCAAGCGCGCCGTGTGCCACGAGGGCGCGACGATGGAGTGGGTCGACGGCAACATCGGCTCCAAGGTCACCATGAAGTACCCGGCGGTCTACATGACCGGCGAGCACGCCAAGGGCGAGGTGCTCTCGGTGGCCATGGCCGGCGAGGGCCAGCACCAGGACGCGGGCGCGAAGATGGTGCACGCCGCCCCGCACACCTCTTCGACCATCGTGTCGAAGTCGATCGCCCGGGGCGGCGGCCGCACCTCGTACCGGGGCCTGGTGCAGGTGCTGGAGGGCTCGCACAGCAGCCGCAGCACGGTCAAGTGCGACGCGCTGCTGGTCGACACCATCTCCCGCTCCGACACCTACCCGTACGTCGACATCCGCGAGGACGACGTGTCGATGGGGCACGAGGCGACCGTCTCCAAGATCAGCGACGACCAGCTCTTCTACCTGATGAGCCGGGGCCTGAGCGAGGACGAGGCGATGGCGATGATCGTCCGTGGCTTCATCGAGCCGATCGCCAAGGAACTCCCGATGGAGTACGCCCTGGAGCTCAACCGCCTGATCGAGCTCCAGATGGAGGGCGCGGTCGGCTGACGCCGCCGCCCAGCCAGACACCGTCGCCTCAGCACAGACCAAGGAAGAGATGACTACCCAGGCTTCCGCGCCGCCCAGCACCAAGTCGCAGGCGCTCCGCTCGTACGACGTCGCCGACTTCCCGGCCCTCACGGGCCTGGAGGAGGAGTGGCGCTTCACCCCGCTCAAGCGTCTGCGCGGCCTGGTCGGCGGCGACGCGCAGGCCGCCACCGGCGTCGTCCGGCACGAGCACGGCGACCTGCCGGCCGGGGTCACCGTCTCCCGGGCCGGCTCCGACGACCCCCGGGTGGGCAGCGTGCTCACCCCGGTCGACCGGGTCAGCGCCCTGGCGTACGGCGGTGCCGGGCAGGCGTTGCTGGTCGAGGTGGCCCGCGAGGCGGTCGTCGCCGAGCCGGTGCGCCTGCGGGTGGTCGGCGACTCCGCCGAGGGGCTCGCGTTCGGGCACACCTTCGTCGAGGTGGGCCGGTTCGCCGAGGTGACCCTCGTGCTGGAGCACGCCGGCTCGGCCACACTGGCCGACAACGTCGAGGTGTCGGTGGCCGACGGCGCGAAGCTGACCCTGGTCACCGTGGCCGACTGGGCCGCCGACGCCGTGCAGGCCCAGCACCTGAAGATCCGACTGGGTCGGGACGCCAAGGCCGTGCACGTGCAGGTCACCCTCGGCGGCGACCTGGTCCGGCAGTACACCTCGGTGGAGTACACGGGCCGGGGCGGCGAGGCCGAGCTGTACGGGCTCTACTTCGCCGACGGCGGTCAGCACCTGGAGCACCGCCAACTCGTCGACCACAACGTGCCCGACTGCCGCAGCTACGTCGGCTACCGGGGCGCGTTGCAGGGCGCCGACGCGCACACCGTCTGGGTGGGCGACGTGCTGATCGGCGCCGGGGCGACCGGCACCGAGACGTACGAGATCAACCGCAACCTGCTGCTCAGCGACGGCGCCCGGGCCGACTCGGTGCCCAACCTGGAGATCGAGACCGGCGAGATCGCCGGTGCCGGGCACGCGAGCGCGACCGGCCGGTTCGACGACGAGCAGCTGTTCTACCTGATGGCGCGCGGCATCCCGGAGAGCGAGGCCCGCCGCCTCGTCGTCCGCGGCTTCTTCGCCGAGATGATCAACAAGATCCCCGTCGAGGAGCTGCGCGACCGCCTCGGCGACGCCATCGAGGCCCGGCTGGCGAGCGGGAGGAGTGAGCTTGCGAGCCCCGCACTCGCGAGCGAAGACGTCGCTGCGAAGGCGGGCTCCTGATGATCAGGATCTGCGCGGCCGACGACGTGCCGGAGGGCACCGTGGTCAGCGCCGACGTCAACGGCACCCCGATCGCCCTGGTGCACGGCACCGACGGCGAGTTCTACGCCGCCTACGACGAGTGCTCGCACGCCGCCGTGGCCCTCTCCGAGGGCGAGGTCGAGGGCTGCACGCTGGAGTGCTGGCTGCACGGCTCCCGGTTCGACCTGCGCACCGGCGAACCCACCGGGCTGCCCGCCACCGAGCCCGTTCCCGTCTACGCCGTCGAGGTCCGCGACGGCGACATCTACCTTCCCGTGGGCGCCGACGGCCGCCCGACGCCGAGCAATGGAGTGACCCGATAATGAGCACCCTGGAGATCCGCGACCTGAAGGTGTCGGTCAAGCTGCCCGAGGGTGAGCTCAAGCCGATCCTGTCCGGCGTCGACCTGACCGTGCGGTCGGGGGAGACCCACGCGATCATGGGCCCCAACGGCTCCGGCAAGTCCACCCTGGCCTACTCGATCGCCGGCCACCCGAAGTACGAGATCACCGGCGGCTCGGTGACCCTCGACGGCGTCGACGTGCTGGCGATGTCCGTCGACGAGCGGGCCCGCGCCGGCCTCTTCCTGGCCATGCAGTACCCGGTCGAGGTCCCCGGCGTGTCGGTGGCCAACTTCCTGCGCACCGCCAAGACCGCGATCGACGGCGAGGCGCCCAAGCTGCGCACCTGGGGCGGCGAGCTGCGCGGCGCGATGCAGCGCCTCCAGATGGACCCGGCCTTCGCCCAGCGCAACGTCAACGAGGGCTTCTCCGGCGGCGAGAAGAAGCGGCACGAGATCGTGCAGCTGGAGCTGCTCAAGCCGAAGGTGGCGATCCTCGACGAGACCGACTCCGGCCTCGACGTCGACGCGCTGCGCGTGGTCAGCGAGGGGGTCAACCGGGTCCGCGACACCGGGGACACCGGCCTGCTGCTGATCACCCACTACACCCGCATCCTGCGCTACATCAAGCCCGACTTCGTGCACGTCTTCGTCGCCGGCCGGATCGTCGAGCAGGGCGGCCCGGAGCTGGCCGACAAGCTCGAGGACGAGGGCTACGAGCGGTACGTCGCCGGGGCCGGCGCGGCGCGGGCCTGACCGACGATGTCCTCCCTGACCATCCCGGCCGGCATGCCGCAGTTCGACGACGTGCCGCGCTTCGACGTGGCGGCGGTGCGCGCCGACTTCCCGATCCTCGACCGGGAGGTCAACGGGCACCCGCTGGTCTACCTCGACAGCGCGAACACCTCGCACAAGCCGCGGCAGGTGCTCGACGTGCTCGCCGAGCACTACGCGCGGCACAACGCCAACGTGTCGCGCTCGGTGCACACCCTGGGCACCGAGGCGACCGAGGCGTACGAGGGGGCCCGGGCCAAGATCGCCCGGTTCGTCAACGCGCCCAGCGTGGACGAGGTGGTGTTCACCAAGAACTCGACCGAGGCGATCAACCTCGTCGCGTACGCGTTCTCCAACGCCTCGCTGCGCGCCGACGCCGACCCCCGGTTCCGGCTGGGCCCCGGCGACGAGATCGTGATCTCCGAGATGGAGCACCACTCCAACATCGTCCCGTGGCAGCTCCTCGCGGAGCGCACCGGCGCGACCCTGCGCTGGTTCCCGGTCACCGACGCCGGCCGGCTCGACGAGTCCGGGCTGGACGACCTGGTCACCGAGCGGACGAAGATCGTCTCGCTGGTGCACATGTCCAACATCCTCGGCACCGTCAACGCCACCGCCCGGATCACCGCCCGGGTCCGCGAGGTCGGCGCGCTGCTGCTGCTGGACTGCTCGCAGTCCGTGCCGCACCTGCCCATCGACGTGGTCGATCTCGACGCCGACTTCGTCGTCTTCACCGGGCACAAGATGTGCGGCCCGACCGGCATCGGGGTGCTGTGGGGCCGGGGCGAGCTGCTCGCCGCCATGCCCCCGGTCATGGGCGGCGGCTCGATGATCGAGACGGTCACCATGGCCCGGTCGACGTTCGCCGCGCCGCCGGCCCGGTTCGAGGCGGGCACCCCGCCGATCGCCGAGGCGGTGGCGCTCGGCGCGGCGGTGGACTACCTCACCGGCCTGGACATGCGGGCCGTCCAGTGGCACGAGAAGGAGCTGACGGCGTACGCGCTGGACGCCCTCGCCACCGTGCCCGGCCTGCGGATCTTCGGGCCGACCGTGCCGGTGGGCCGGGGCGGGACGATCTCGTTCGCGCTCGGCGACATCCACCCGCACGACGTCGGGCAGGTGCTCGACTCGCTCGGCGTGCAGGTGCGCGTCGGGCACCACTGCGCCAAGCCGGTGTGCACCCGGTTCGGCGTGCCGGCCATGACGCGGGCCTCGTTCTACCTCTACACCACCACGGGCGAGATCGACGCCCTGGTGGGTGGCCTGGAACAGGTGCGGAAGGTGTTCGACTGATGCAGCTCGACCAGCTCTACCAGGAGATCATCCTGGACCACTACAAGCGCCCCCACGGCCGTGGCCTGCGCGACGCCGACGACCCGGCCGACCGGGTCGCCGAGGCGCACCACGTCAACCCGACCTGCGGCGACGAGGTGACCGTCCGGGTCGCCACCGACGGTGTCGTGCTGCACGACGTCTCGTACGACGGCATGGGCTGCTCGATCAGCCAGGCGTCGGCGAGCGTGCTGCACGAGCTGCTGCGCGGCCGGGAGGCGGGGGAGGCGTTCGCCGTGCACGAGGCGTTCGTCGAGTTGATGTCCGGCCGTGGCCAGGTCACGCCGGACGAGGACGTGCTCGGTGACGGGGTGGCGTTCGCGGGTGTCGCGCGCTACCCCGCCCGGGTCAAGTGCGCGCTGCTGCCGTGGATGGCGTTCAAGGACGCCGCGGCACGCGCCGGGGTGGGCGCGAGCCCGGAGGTGAAGGCATGAGTTCTGACCAGACCGCCGGCGCGCCGCAGGACGGCGCGGTGGCGACCGACGCCGCGGTCCCGGCCGCCGGGGGCACCGCCCCGCCGGCCGCCGGCAGCGGTGGCGACGCCGGTGCGGCCGGCGTTGCCGACGCCGCCCCCGCCGCCGGCGGGAAGGCCGCCGTCGCCGACGTGGAGGAGGCGATGAAGGACGTCGTCGACCCCGAGTTGGGCATCAACGTGGTCGACCTCGGCCTGGTCTACGGCGTGCACGTGGACGACGACAACGTGGCCACCCTGGACATGACGCTGACCTCGGCGGCCTGCCCGCTGACCGACGTGATCGAGGACCAGGCCCGGCAGGCGCTGACCACCGGCCCCGGCGGCGGGCTGGTGAACGACATCCGGATCAACTGGGTCTGGCTGCCGCCGTGGGGCCCTGACAAGATCACCGACGAGGGGCGCGACCAGCTCCGCTCCCTCGGTTTCAACGTCTGACACCTCCCGTCGCGGGCGTTCCCGCGGATTCCCGTGGAGCGGGTTCCGTCGAGCGTGTCCCTGCGGGATTCCGTCGAGCGCGGCATCCGTTCCCGGGTGCCGCGCTCGGCCGTGCTTGGCCGCGCTCGGCCGTGCTTGGCCGCGCTCGGCCGTGCTTGGCCGCGCTCGGCCGTGCTTGGCCGCGCTCGGCCGTGCTTGGCCGCTTTCGGCCGTGCTTGGCCGCGCTCGGCCGTGACTTACCCAAGATCGTGCTCGATCGCGGATCGAGTGGTCTGCGATCGCGCCCGAGGCCACTCGATCCAGGATCGAGCGCGACCGGGCCCTCTCGGCCCGCGATAATCCGCTGGTCAGGCAAGCGGTCGGGGCGCACCATGGGCGGGTGATCAAGACGTACCGGATGATGCCCGCCCCTGCCCCGACGGCCGTGGCCGCCTGGCGACAGCGGGCGGTGTCGCCGGCCGCCACGGTCGCGCCCCGCCCGTCGTGACGGGGGCGTTCCTGGCCGGTCTCGCGGCCGGCTACGGCGTCGCCGTGCCCGTCGGCGCGATCGCCGTGCTGATCATGGGGCTCAGCGCGCGGACCTCGTTCCGGGTCGGCGCCGCCGCCGCCCTCGGGGTGGCCACCGCCGACGGCGTCTACGCGGCCGTGGCCACCCTGGGCGGGGCGGCGGTCGCCGGCCTGGTCGCCCCGGTCGCCGGGCCGCTGCGGCTGGTGGCGGCGGCGGTGCTGCTCGCCCTGGCGGTGCGGGGCGCGTGGCAGGCGTGGCATCCCGCTCCGGTGCGTGCGGCGGGTCCGCGGCGTGGCCTGGAGAGCCCCGGTCGGGCCTTCGCCGGCCTGCTGGCGCTGACCATGCTCAACCCGGCGACGGTCGTCTACTTCGCCGCGCTCGTGCTCGCCCGCAACGACGGCCACCGGGTCGGCCCGGCGGCGGCGGTCGCCTTCGTGGCCGGCGCCTTCCTCGCCTCGGCGAGCTGGCAGCTGCTGGTCGCCGGCGGGGGCAGCATGGTCGGCCGGGCCCTCACCGGCCCGCGCGGTCGCCGGATCACCGGCCTGGTGTCCAGCGCGATCATCGCCGCGCTGGCCGTCGCCGTCCTGCTGACCGGCTGACCACGTCCCCGCCGCCTCCCCGCCGTCGCGTCGCCTCCCCGCCGGCTGCGCCGGCCTGATGCTGCCGACCTTGGACAGTTGCCGTTCGAGCGGAACGGCAACTGTCCAAGTTCCGGGGCGGGTGGGGCGGCCGGCCGGTCGCCGGTGCCGTAGGTTCGGGGCCATGAGCAGCAGACCGGCGGCCGGCGGCGGGCGCTGGGTCGAGGTGACGCCGGCCCGCGTCGACCGCTGGGTCGACGGCTTCGCCGACCGGCACGGCCCGCCCACCGAGACGACGCAGGAGTACGGCCTGCTGCTCACCGCCCCGGACGGGGCCACCGCCGCGCTGCACGCCCCGCCGGGCGCGCCGCCCGGGGCCGACGTGCCCACCTTCGTGGCCGCCGCCCGCGCGCCGCGCCGGATCGGTCTGCTGCTCGCCCGCAAGGGCGCGGTGGCCGTCGGCGTCGCCGAGGGGGAGAAGCTGGTCGTGTCGAAGGTGGACACCCGCTACGTGCAGGGCCGCACCGCCGCCGGCGGGTGGTCCCAGCAGCGGTTCGCCCGGCGGCGGGACAACCAGGCGAAGGCGGCCCTCGGCGACGCGGCCGAGCTGGCCGTGCGGCTGCTGCTGCCCGAGGCCGCGCACCTCGCCGCCGTGGTCTGCGGTGGGGACCGGCGGGCGGTGGACACGGTGCTGGCCGACCGGCGGCTCGCCCCGCTCGCCGAGCGGCGCGCCGACCGCCTCCTCGACGTCCCCGAGCCCCGCCTCGCGGTGCTGGTCGACGCGGTCGCCGCCGCCCGCGCCGTCCGGATCCTGGTCCGGGGGTAAGGAAGGGCACCCTGTTAACGCCTTCGGTATAGGAAGGGGCCCCGGCAATCATCCCGCGGCCGGCCGGTCTCGGCGCGGAAAGGGCTCCCCGCCCGGGCCACCGTGACCGGCCCGGGCGGGGAGCCGCCGGGTCAACCGGCGGTGCAGGACCGGATCTGGGGCCGGGCGCTGCTGTTGCCGTTCGTCATCGTGGTGAAGCCGAAGGTGTTGCCGCTGCCGTTGGAGCGCATCGTCATCACGTAGCCGGTGCTGTCCCAGCTGGGGGTGCCGTTCCAGGTGGTGCTGATGCGCTGCGGCGCGGTCACCGCCACGACCACCGTCCAGGGGCTGGCCCCCTGGACCGTCACCGAGGTGTTGTACCGGTCTCCCCAGACGTTGGGGAACGTCGCCGTAGCGGTGCATCCGCCGCCCGGGGGCGGGGTGGTCGGGGACCCGGTCGGCGGCGCGGTGGTCGGCGGCGCAGTGGTCGGCGGCGGGGTGCCGTCCGGGGCCACCGCCCGGCCCGTGCTCGGGGAGATCATGCCCGGGCAGAGGCCGCGGCTGTTCAGGTTGGCCATGATCTGCGGGATCGCGTCGCGGGTGTTCTGGATGCCGTCGTGCATCAGGATCACCTGGCCGGCCTGGAGCCGGCTGGCGTTGGAGACGATCTGGCTGACGCTGGCCCCGTTCCAGTCCTGGGAGTCGACGTCCCAGATCACCTGGCGCAGGCCGAGCGACGAGGCGACCGACTGGAGGGTCGAGTTGGTCTCCCCGTAGGGCGGCCGGAACAGTTGGGGCCGGACGCCGGTCGCCGACTGGATCGCCGAGTTGGTCTGCGAGAGGTCCGACTGCATCTGACTCTGGCTCATCGACGTCATGTGCGCGTGGTTCCAGCTGTGGTTGGCGACCCACATGCCGGCGTCGACCTGGGCCCGTGCGGCGGACGGGTTGCCCTGCACGTTCTGCCCGACGTTGAACATGGTGGCCCGGACGTTGTTGGCCCGGAGCACGGACAGCAGGGCGCCGGTGCTGCCGGTCGGCCCGTCGTCGAAGGTGAGGCCGACGTAGCCGTTGCAGGCTGCGGCGCTGGACGGGGTGGCGGCGACCGCGAGACCGGTCGCTGCCAGCGCCACGGCGGCGGTGGCGAGCACCGCCAGTCGGCGGGCGTGACGTGCTGCTCGGGGTGGGGACGGGCGGCGGGGGCCGCTGATGCTGGCGAACATGCGCAGGTCCTCCCGGGGACGGTGACGTTCGACGATGCTCGACATCAACAGGTGTGGATGGATGTCGTGGTGGCTCGGAGTATTGCAGCGGCATTTCGAACCGGTCAACGAATTCCGGAAGTTTTCGGAAAGTTTTCGAGGGTGGGGGATGGCGGCCCCGTGAGCAGGCCGCCCCAGCCGGCGACGGCACCGGCCGGGGCGTGCGGGGTGGGCTTGGCTACCGGCCGTTGACCGGGTCTGACGGAGCGCTCCGCGGCGGCAGCCGGCGGGGCGTGCGGGTCGGGCTCCGGAGCGGCGGTCGGCCGGGTGTGAGGGTCAGGCGCCGCTGCCGAAGGTGTCGCACTGCTTCGGGTCGCCGGTCTCGTACCCCTTGGTGAACCACTGCCGGCGCTGCTCGGAGGTGCCGTGGGTGAACTCGTCCGGGTTGACCGGGCGTCCCGAACGCTGCTGGATGGCGTCGTCGCCGATCTTCTCGGCGGTGTCGATGGCCTGCTGGATGTCCTGCTCCGAGATGCTCTTGAAGATCTTCTGGCCCTGCTCGTCGGCGGTGCCGGTGGCGTTCTTGGCCCACGCGCCCGCGTAGCAGTCGGCCTGGAGCTCCAGCTTCACCGACAGCGCGTTGGCGTTGCCCGGGTCGCGCTGCTGCTGGCGGCGCATCTGCGCCTCGGTGCCGAGCAGGTCCTGCACATGGTGGCCGTACTCGTGGGCGAGCACGTACGGCTGGGCGAACTCGCCCTGCGCCCCGAGCTGGTCGGCGAGCAGGTTGTAGAAGGTCAGGTCGATGTAGACCAGGTCGTCGGCCGGGCAGTAGAACGGGCCGACGCCGGAGTCGGCCTGGCCGCAGGCGGTGTTGACCCCCTGGCTGAAGAAGACGGTCTTGGACGGCTGGTACTGCTCGCCGAAGGTCTCCGGCAGCGCCGTGCGCCAGTATGCCTGGATCGAGTTGACGTACAGGGTGTTGCGGCAGTCGAGCTGCTTGAGGGCGTCGTCGGCGGAGCACTTCTGCTCCAGCGAGGTGTTGTCGCCCTGCCCGGACCCGCCGCCGTCGAAGGCCGCATTCAGGCCGAACCCGCCGCCGACGAGGGCGACCAGCACGGCGACGACGAGGCCGACGATGCCGCCGCGTCCGCCGCCGATCGGGATCGGGATCCCGCCCAGCCCACCGCCCCCGCCGGACCCCCGCCGGTCGTCCACCTGGCTGGTGTCGATCCGCGCGTTCTCGTTCAGCTCCATGTTGACCCCGATCACCGATTCGTCACGTGTGGTGGTTGCGGTGCCGGACCGGGTCCGGACGACGCCTCCGTACCCGATGATCTTGACCGGTAATCCGGGCAACGCACATCGGGCGGCCCGGTACACTTGCCCCGTGCTGCGCTGCGAAGGCTGAACCGCCCCGCGCCGACGGGAAACATCGACCCGCCGGCGCTTTCGCGTGCCCTGAGTCAGCCCTTCCAGACCCCGAGAGCGAGTCCTTGACATGATCACTGCCACCGGCCTGGAGCTGCGCGCCGGCGCCCGGATCCTGCTGTCCGACACCACGCTGCGGGTGCAGCCGGGCGACCGCATCGGCCTGGTCGGCCGCAACGGCGCCGGCAAGACCACCACGCTGAAGGTGCTCGCGGGGGAGGGGCAGCCCTACGCCGGGCAGATCGACCGGCGCAGCGCCATCGGCTACCTCCCGCAGGACCCGCGCACGGGCGACCTGGAGGTCACCGGCCGCGACCGGGTGCTCTCCGCCCGGGGGCTGGACGTGCTGATGGCCCAGATGAAGGAGGTCGAGGCCCGGCTCGCCGAGAACGCCGACGACAAGCTGGTCCGCCGCTACGGCGCGCTCGAAGACCAGTTCGCCGCCCTCGGTGGGTACGCGGCCGAGGCCGAGGCCGCCCGCATCTGCGCCAACCTCGGCCTGCCCGACCGGGCCCTCGCCCAGACCATCGGCACCCTCTCCGGCGGCCAGCGCCGCCGCGTCGAGCTGGCCCGGATCCTGTTCCGCGACGCGGGCGAGAACGGCGGCGGCATCCTGCTGCTCGACGAGCCCACCAACCACCTCGACGCCGACTCGATCACCTGGCTGCGCGGGTTCCTCGCCAACCACAAGGGCGGGCTGATCGTGATCTCCCACGACGGCTCGCTGCTGGAGTCGGTGGTCAACAAGGTCTGGTTCCTCGACGCCACCCGCTCGGTGGTCGACGTCTACAACCTGGGCTGGAAGGCGTACCTGGAGGCGCGGGAGACCGACGAGCGCCGCCGCCGCCGGGAGCGGGCCAACGCCGAGAAGAAGGCCGGCGCACTCATGGCCCAGGCCGACAAGATGCGGGCCAAGGCCACCAAGACCGTCGCCGCGCAGAACATGGCCCGCCGGGCCGAGAAGCTGATCTCCGGGCTGGAGGAGGTCCGGGTTTCCGACAAGGTGGCCAAGGTCCGCTTCCCGAACCCGGCGCCGTGCGGCAAGACGCCGCTCACGGCGACCGGCCTGTCCAAGTCGTACGGGTCGCTGGAGATCTTCACCGACGTCAACGTGGCGGTGGACCGGGGGTCCCGGGTGGCCATCCTGGGCCTCAACGGCGCGGGCAAGACCACCCTGCTGCGGATGCTCGGCGGCCTGCTGGAGCCGGACACCGGCGAGGTGCACGCCGGGCACGGGCTGCGGCTGGGCTACTACGCCCAGGAGCACGAGACCCTGGACGTGGAGCGGACGGTGCTGGAGAACATGCGGGCCGCCGCGATCGAGCAGACCGACACCGAGCTGCGCAAGATCCTCGGCGCGTTCCTCTTCTCCGGCGAGGACGTCGACAAGCCGGCCGGCGTGCTCTCGGGCGGCGAGAAGACCCGGCTGGCCCTGTCCACCCTGGTCTGCTCCGGCGCCAACGTGCTGCTGCTCGACGAGCCGACCAACAACCTCGACCCGGTCAGCCGGGAGCAGGTGCTCGACGCGATCGCCCGCTATCCGGGGGCGATCGTCCTGGTCACCCACGACCCGGGCGCGGTGCTGGCGCTCAAGCCGGACCGGGCGATCCTGCTCCCCGACGGCGACGAGGACGCCTGGAGCGACGACCTGCTCGAACTGGTCGAGCTGGCCTGACCGGCCTCGGACCCGGCGGCCGCCCGGGAGGTGGGCCGCCCCGGAAGCTGGCGGTCCGGGCGGGCGACCGCGGGGGCTGTGGGCGAAATGGGAATTTCCGCGTCTTTTGCGGTGGGCCGTCACTCTCTGCACCCTCCGCGCGCCGGCGACGCGCTCAGCCGAGCGCGTCGCCGAGCCGGGCGAGCACTCCCGAGGTGACCAGGATGAACGCGCCGATCACGATGAAGACGGCCGGGACCAGCCAGTGGCCGACCCGGCCGACCCACCGCACCACGGCCGGGTGGCCGCCGAGGCCGGCGGCGACGGCGCACCAGAGCCCGACCAGCGCCGCGAACACCACCAGCCAGACCAGGGCGTCGGCGGGGGCGAGGGAGCGGAACACCGGCACGTAGACGGCGATGTTGTCGGCGCCGTTGGCGATGGTCACCCCGGCCACGCCGAGCAGCCCGCCCACCACGACGGGCGGCCCGTCGTCGTCGGAGCGGGCCAGCAGGGCGCGCACGCCGAGCGCGACCGGCAGCAGGCCGAGCAGCCCGGTCCACGGGTCGGGCACCACGAGCAGCCCGGCGGCGGCGACCGCGGCGGCGGCGACCAGGGCGCCGATGCCCAGGTACTGCCCGGCGACGATGTGCCCGGGGCGGGGGCGACCGGTGCCCCGGGCCGCCACGAACAGCACGGTCAGCACCACGACGTCGTCGAGGTTGGTGGCGGCGAACACCAGCGCCGCGCCGGTGGCGGTCGCGATCAGGTCGGTCACGCCAGGCAGGGTACGGCCGCCGCGCCCGCCGCCCCGACCCGCCCGTACGGGGTACGACGACCGGCGGCCGTCACCCTATCGGGTAGCTGACAATGCATAGCGTGTCGGTTGGCGAATAGTTGATATCTGGCGCATGATCGTTCGAGACGGTCTAATAGGTGGGACCGTATCCGAAGCGCACAGTCTGGGACGTGAGGAATCAGCATGGCAGCCACTGGCACAGCCACCAGCACTGAGAAAGGTCGCCGGATCGTCGGAGCCGAGCGTCAGACGCTCGCCAAGGACCTGGTAAAGCGGTACACCGGCGGAGAGAGCATCCGGGCGCTCGCGGCCTCCACCGGCCGCTCCTACGGGTTCATCCACCGGGTGCTCACCGAGTCCGGCGTGCAGCTGCGTCAGCGCGGCGGCGCCCGGCGTCGCAAGAAGGCGTGACCCGCCCACCGACGTCGTCCATCAGCGCCGTCCCCCGGGCCGCCCGGTGACCCCTGGCGCGGTCGGGGTACGACTCGACTGCGACGGGCCGGTGGCGACGGTGACGTTGTGCCGGCCCGACGTGCTCAACGCGCAGACCCCGGCGATGTGGCGCGCGATGAGCGACTTCTCCCGTGACCTGCCCGGTGACGTACGCGTCGTCGTGGTGCGCGGCGAGGGGCGGGCCTTCTCCGCCGGTCTCGACCTGTCCGTGGCCGGCGCGTCCGGCCCCGGCTCGTTCGCCGAGCTGGCGACCCTGCCCGAGCAGGAGTGCGCCGACCGGATCGCCGGGTTCCAGGCCGGCTTCACCTGGCTGCACCGGCCCGACGTGGTCTCGGTGGCCGCCGTGCAGGGCCACGCCATCGGCGCCGGATTCCAGCTCGCGCTCGCCTGTGACCTGCGGGTGCTGGCGGCCGACGCCAAGCTCTCCATGGCCGAGGTGACCCTCGGCCTCGTTCCCGACCTGGCCGGCACGAAGCGCCTGGTCGAGCTGGTCGGCTATGCCCGCGCCCTGGAGATCTGCGCCACCGGCCGACGGATGGACGCCGCCGAGGCCGACCGGCTGGGCCTCGCCACGCTGGTGGTGCCCGCCACCGAGCTGGACGCCACGGTGCGGGACCTGGCCGCCGGGCTGCTCGCCCACCCCCGGGACGCGGTGGTGGAGATCAAGGCGCTGCTCGCGGGTGCCGCCGGCCGCTCCCACGCCGAGCAGCAGCGGGCCGAGCGCGAGGCGCAGACCCGCCGGCTCCGCGATCTCGCCGGCCGGGGCGAGTAGCCGGGCCGTCGGCCCGGGGTCGGCCCGGCCCGCCCCGTGGGGCGACCGGTAAGGGCTTTCCGGGAAGAACCGGCTTACGGCCAAGGTTGTCGTAGCCGTCGGGACAATCGACCTGACGGCACGAGCCGACCACGACCCGGAGGTGACGCGTGATGTCCGACGGTGGCATGGGCGGCTGGAGCATGATCCGGTCGATGCGCAACCAGGACGAGGTCTCCGCCCACCGGCTCAGCCGGGGCACCGCCCGGCGGATCGTCGAGTTCGCCCGGCCCTACCGGCGCGACATCGTCGTCTTCCTGGTCACGGTGGTGGTCGCCGCGGTGATCGGCGTGGCGACCCCGGTGCTCGCCGGTGACGTGATCAACGCGATCAGCAGGGGCGGCGCGGAGGCCGGGTCGACCGTCGTCCGCCTCGCACTGGTCATCGCCGCCCTCGCCGTCGCCGACGCGCTGCTCTCGCTGGTCCAGCGGTGGTATTCGGCGCGCATCGGCGAGGGCATCATCCTCGACCTGCGCACCCGGGTCTACGACCACGTGCAGCGGATGCCGTTGCAGTTCTTCACCCGCACCCAGACCGGCGCGCTGGTCAGCCGGCTCAACAACGACGTGATGGGCGCGCAGCGGGCGTTCACCTCCACCCTCTCGGGGGTGGTCAGCAACGTCATCCAGCTCGTGCTCACCGCCGGGGTGATGCTCACCCTCTCGTGGCAGATCACCGTGCTGTCGCTGATCCTGCTGCCGATCTTCATCGTCCCGGCCCGCCGGGTCGGCCGGCGGCTGGCCGACATCACCCGCGAGTCGTACAACCTGAACGCCAGCATGAACGCCACGATGACCGAGCGGTTCGGGGTCGCCGGGGCGCTGCTGGTCAAGCTGTTCGGCGCGCCCGAGGTGGAGGCGCGCCGGTTCGCCGGCCGGGCCGAGCGGGTCCGCGACATCGGCATCCAGTCCGCGATGTACTCGCGGACGTTCTTCGTGGCGATGCTGCTGGTCGCGTCCCTGGCCCAGGCGCTGACCTACGGCCTCGGCGGCTGGCTCGCGGTCACCGGCAGCGTCAGCGCCGGCACCGTGGTCACCCTCGCCCTGCTGCTCACCCGGCTCTACGGCCCGCTGACCGCGCTGTCCAACGTCCGGGTGGACGTGATGAGCGCGCTGGTCTCCTTCGACCGGGTCTTCGAGGTGCTCGACCTGCGCCCCGGCATCGCCGAGAAGCCGGACGCCGTTGCCGTGCCGCGCGGCAACGGCCGGGTGGAGTTCCGCGACGTGCGGTTCCGCTACCCTGCCGCCGCCGAGGTGTCCCTCGCCTCGCTGGAGGAGGTCACCACCCTCGACCGCACCGTCACCGAGCCCGTGCTGCGGGGCGTCTCGTTCGCCGTCGAGCCGGGGCAGATGATCGCCCTGGTCGGCCCGTCCGGCGCGGGCAAGTCCACCCTGTCCATGCTGATCCCCCGGGTCTACGACGTCACCGACGGCCAGGTGCTCGTCGGCGGCGTCGACGTGCGCGACGCCACGCTCGCCTCCCTGCGCGACGAGATCGGCGTGGTCACCCAGGACTCCCACCTGTTCCACGAGACGATCGCCGAGAACCTGCGCTACGCCAAGCCGGACGCCACCGACGACGAGATCTGGGCGGCCCTCGCGGGCGCGCAGGTCGCCGATCTGGTGCGGTCGCTGCCCGACGGGCTCGACACGACCGTCGGCGAGCGGGGCTACCGCTTCTCCGGCGGCGAGAAGCAGCGCATCGCGATCGCCCGGCTGCTGCTCAAGGCCCCCTCCATCGTGATCCTCGACGAGGCGACCGCGCACCTGGACTCGGAGAGCGAGGCGGCGGTGCAGCGGGCCCTGGCGGTGGCGCTGACGGGGCGTACGGCGCTGGTCATCGCGCACCGGCTCTCCACCGTCCGCGAGGCCGACCAGATCCTCGTCCTCGACGAGGGGCGGATCGTCGAGCGGGGCCGGCACGAGGAGCTGGTCGCCGTCGGCGGCCTCTACGCCGAGCTGTACCGCACCCAGTTCGCGGTGGCCGACTCGCCCACCCCGTACGTGGACGCGACCGGCCCCGAGACCGTGATCACCATGCCGATGGCACCCTACGTCGCCGACGAGGCGCTGCCCCCGGCCGCCGCGAACTAGTTGTTTCCCGGCACCGACCGGCGGGACTCCAGCCACCTCTCGTTGAGGCGTTCCTGGAGCTTCGCGTGCCGGAACTGGTAGACCGGTCCGGCGGTTCGCAGGACCTGTCGCTGCCGTGCGTCTTCCAGGAACCGCATCAATCGCAGCGGAGTCCGGTAGCGCAGTCTCAGCTCGACCTGATGGCAGAGCAACCGGCCGGTGCTGCTCAAGGGCCAGACCCAGAGCGTAGCGGTGAGCCCTCCGATCGCGCCGATCGCCAACACGTTGACCAGGCTCACCCGGAACTGCATGCCGAAGCCGGTCCCCATCACGAAACCTCCGAGCGCTGAGGCGATCGCCAGGATCAGGCTTGCTACGGCGTCATCACGCCAGGATTGCGGCGGATCGAACGCGTAGTCGTCGTCCTGCGTCGTTGCGATGAGCATTCCACCGAACGCGGCCGTGAGCCACAGAGCCAGCCCAGTGACGAGCCAGCCGGCCAGGCCGGGGAGAGTCGTGCCAAACAGCTTGAATACCAGGGCCATGCCGAGTCCGAGAGGCAGGGCGAACAGCAAGCTGCTGCCGGTGAATGGCACACGCCACCAGAATCGCGGAACCCGCCTCGGCGGCGGCGCCCAGTTCTTGGCGGCGAGGTAGGCAGACACGGCTCCCAAGTTCAGCCCGACCGGCAGTATGGCGAGGAGTCCGTCCGCCAGCCGGTAGGGCAGCCCGGCAAGGAGCTTGTACGGTATCGCGACGGCTGCCCAGGCGGCCCAGGTGAGCAGTGTCATCGCGACGGCGGAGGGCACGGTCAACCGGGCGAACTTCCACCATTTGAGATCGCCGCCGTCCTTGTGGCTCAGGTAGTGGGCGAGGAAGTCGAGGGTCCGTTGCGCCGTGGCCAGGGAATAGCGCTGTGGTGGCCGATCCGGTCCGGGAGTGTAGGCCGCCTCCAGCGCCCGATCGAGCAGATGATGTTCGATATGTGCGGCCTTGCGGAAGCGGCGATGGTTTAGGAGCTCGTCGACCGGCCCGGTCGCGTCGTAGGCGTCCCGCAGCAAGGTGAGCATAAATGGTGTCCGGAGCACGTCGGCGAGCGGACTGCGGCCGCCTTTTCGGAGCTGGTCGCTTAGCTTCTGCCAGGCGGGGGGCGCCGGGGACACCAGCCGGCTCAGCAGGTAGTCGGCCGCCTCGCCCCCGTCTACGGGCCGGAGTGCGACCGCCGTCGCGCCGAGCAGCACATGCCGCTGTGCGGTGTGCACCAGTTCGTCGTCGCGGCTGAGCAGCACCAGCCGGAAGCCGGTCTTGTGGCTCAGCGCCCGCAAGAGCTCGGGCCGCAGGTCTTTGCCGACCTCGTCCAGCCCGTCGAGGAACACCGCAATCTTGCGCTGCGTGACGAGTTCCGCCGAGCCCCTGCGGGAGCCGGAGATCTCGGCCACCTGGCCGGTGAGCCAGGACTCCACCGACGTGGTTCTCGGGTCCCAGCCGTGTGGGTTGACCAGGATGGGCACCGGCATGCTTGCCCGATCCTCGGGACTAGCTCCCTGTCTGATCTCCAGCGCGTCCCTCATTAGCAGAACGGCCGCCGCGCTCTTGCCTGCCCCGGCGCTGCCGGTGATGATGAGCCGGCCGGAGGGTAGCCCCGCGTAGAGCGCAAACAGGTCGTCCTGGGTACCTGTCTTCAGTTCGTGCGCAGCCACGCTGACCGCGCCGGGAAGTGGCGGGAACCCAGCGGTGGCGGGATCTGTCACCGGCGCGGCGACCGGACGGGTGGCCCGGCGCCAGCGGATCGGCAGAGGCGCGTTCAAATTCCGTTCCTCAATGGCTCTGCGCCACTGTGGGAGCAGTGCGTTGGCCAAGTTGTCGGCCCGGGTCTCCAGCGGCGGCAACACGGCCCGAGCGAATAGCTTGGGAAACAGGCTGGCAATCGCGCCTATTGTCCCAACGGCGGCCACCACCGCCTGCTGGGTGGTGATGGCGGTGGCCTGTTCCGTCTGGTCGAGCCGAGTGAGGTGCCAGCACCACCATGCGGTGGCCCCGATGACGAGTACAAAACCGACCCGGCCGATCCAGACCCACCAACGCATGGCCGTGATTATGACAGAAGTGAACACGGTGCGTTTTCTCGTGATTACTGTGCTGGGGCTGTTCTTAGGTGAGGCGGGAAGCTACCTGGCGGCGGTGGCGGCGCGCAGCTCGCCGAACGCCGCGCCCAGCGTCTCGGCGGTGAAGTGGGCGTTGAGCCCGCTCGGGTTGGGCAGCACCCACAGCCGGGCGTCGCCGAGCAGCTCCGGCTGCGGCCCGAAGGCCGCCTTCGGCCGGCCGAACCCGATCCGGTACGCGGTCACCCCGACCACCGCCACCCACGCCGGCCGGTGCCGGCGCACCTTCGCCGTCAGGATCCGCGCGCCCTCGACCAGCTCCGCTGCGGTCAGCTCGTCGGCGCGGGCGCTGGCCCGCGCCACCATGTTGGTGATGCCCAGCCCGTACCCGGGCAGCGCGTCCTGCTCGCTCGGGTGCAGCTGGCGGGGGGTGAAGCCGCCCCGGTGCAGGGCCGGCCAGAACCGGTTGCCCGGCCGGGCGAAGTGCCAGCCGGTGGCCGCCGACCACAGCCCCGGGTTGATCCCGACGAAGAGCACGGTCAGCCCCGGCCCGATGACGTCCGGGAGGGTCCGCTCCGCCGCCGCGGCCAGCTCCTCGCGTGTCGGCCGGCGGCGCTCCGGCCCACCGACCGGCACGGCGGTCCGCCCGGCCGGCGCGCGGGTGCGGTCCGTCGCGCGGGAACCATCCGCCGGGACGGCCATCACAGGCCGCGCAGCGCGCCGCCGTCGACCGGGAGGGTGATCCCGGTCAGGTAGCCGGCGGCGGGGGAGAGGACGAACGCGGCGACCCGGCCGAACTCGGCGGGCTCGCCGATGCGCCGCAGCGGGATGCCCGCCTCGGCCTCGGCCCGGGCCCGCTCGGGGTCGCCGGAGGCGGCCAGGAGCTGCCGGTTGCGGTCGGTCATGATCCGGCCGGGGAGCAGCCCGAGCACCCGCACGCCGCGCGGGCCGTACTCGTCGGCCATGTCCTTGGCCACCCCGGCCAGGCCGGGGCGCAGCCCGTTGGAGATGCCCAGCCCGGCCAGCGGGCTGCGGGCCGAGGTGGACAGGACCAGCCCGATCGCGCCGCCGTCGGTCAGCGCCTCGGCGACCGTGCGGGCGGTGCGGACGGTGCCGAGGAAGACGGTCTCGAAGGACTCCCGCCACTGCGCGTCGGTCGTCCCCGCCGCGGTGCCCGGCGGCGGCCCGCCGACGGAGACCAGCGCGCCGTCGAGCCGGCCGAACTGCTCCCGGGCGGCGGCGACCAGCCGCTGCGGGGTGGCCGGGTCGCTGAGGTCGCCGGCCAGCCCGATCGCCCGCTCGGGGCCGCCGAGCCGCCGCACCGCCTCGGCCACCTGCTCGGGGGCCCGGGCGGAGACGACCACCCGCGCCCCGTCGGCGACGAGGCACTCGGCGGTGGCGAAGCCCAACCCCCGGGAGGCCCCGGTCAGCACGTACACCCGGTCGGTGAGTCCCAGATCCATGCGCCGATCCTGCCGTACGCCCGGGCCAGCGGCCACCGGCGGGCCGGGCGGCTACCGGCGGGCCGGGCGCAGCAGGCGTACCCGGCCGGCGAGCCGCACCGCGACGGCGCCGCCGGCACGGGCCAGGGCCGGCAGGCGGCGCGGTCGCGGCGGCGTCGCGCCGTCGTAGCGGCTGGCCGCCTCCCGCACCGCCAGCTCCTCTGCGCCCAGCGGCGGCAGCTCGCCCCGGCGGTGCAGCTCGCGGGCCAGGTCCCAGCCGTCGCGCAGCGAGCCGTTGGTGGGGCGGCCGTCGGCCCAGCCGGCGAACGTCGCCGGCCACGCGTCGCCGAGGCCGGCGGCGAGCAGCGGCCAGTGCCGGGCCACGTCGCCGGCCCGCTTGCGCAGCAGGGCGCGCCGGGCGGCGTCGACGGGGGCCGGGGCGAACCCGGGCGGCAGCGGCCCGCCCGCGACCAGCGCCGCCACCAGCTCCGACTGGCGGGCGGCCAGGTCGCCGCCGCCCCCGGGCGTGCTCATGTCACCGCCGGGGTCGGGCGTGCCCGCCTCACCACCGGCCCCGGGCGCGCTCACGTCACCGCCGGGTGTCCGGACGCGGCGGCGATCGCGTCCAGCTCGGCCCGCAGCGCCGGCGCGGGCGGCCAGCGGCCGTCGCGTTCCAGCAGCAGCGCGGGCGGGCGGTGCCGGGCGCACAGCTCGCCGATCAGGTCGAGCACGGCCGGCGGCACCGGGTCGGTGTGCGTGTCGTGGTAGAAGCCGCCCTGCTCGGCGCCCCCGGCGACGTGCACGTAGGCCACCCGGTCCAGCGGCAGCCGGTCCAGCAGGGCGAGCGGGTCGGTGCCCCGGTTGCGGGCGTTGGCGTGCACGTTGGCGACGTCCAGCAGCAGCGTCGCGCCGGTCGCGTCGAGGATCTCGGTGAGGAAGTCCGCCTCGTCCAGCTCGTCGTCGGGCCAGTCGAACAGCGCCGCGATGGGCTCCAGGGCCAGCGGCACCGGCAGGTCGGCCTGGGCGCGGCGCACGTTGGCCACCACCGCGGCCACGGCCTCCCGGCTGCGCGGCAGCGGCAGCAGGTGCCCGGCCTCCAGGCCGCCGGCCCGCACGAACGCGATGTGCTCGCTGACCAGCGGCGCGCCGACCAGCTCGGCCACCCGCGCGAGGTGGGCCACCCGGGCCGGGTCGACCGGCTCCGCGCCGCCGAGGGAGAGCCGCACCCCGTGCGGTACGACGGTGACGCCGCGCTCGACCAGCGTGGCGAGGCCGGGCGGCGGCGGCCCGTGCGGGGCGACGGCCTCGGCCACCACCTCGACGAACCGCAGCCCCGGCAGCTCGGCCACGAACCCGGCGATCTCGGGCCGCCAGCCGATGCCGACGCCGGTGGGACCCGCGCCGGTCATCCGCCGCAGCCCCCGCCGCCGCAGCCACCGCCCCCGCCGCAGGAGCTGCCGCCGCTGCACGAGCTGCCGCTGTCCGACGAGCCGCTGCTGCACCCGCCGGTCGAGGTGCTGCCGGTGCCGGAGAGGGCCTGCCGCTGGATCTCGGCCTGCTCGGCGAAGCCCGGGTCCATGGCCCACAGGGTGGCGGTGCCGAACAGGGCCACGCCCATCGCCGCGCCGGCCGCCCCGTAGGTCGCGTACGCCGGGCCGGCGGCGGGAGCGAGGTGCACGTTGGTGCGGCGCAGCTCGCGCAGGGCCCGGTCGGCCGCCCTGGTCCGCCACGGCACCCGGGCCAGCAGCGCGGAGGCGATGGCGAGGGGGATCACGGCGAGCACCAGGAAGGCGACCGGCCGGCCGTTGGACAGCCCCGCGAAGATCCGGAACCCGCCGAGCAGGACGAGGAGGAACACCGGGAAGGACCCGCGCTGGGCGGAGTGGCGCCGGGCCGCGCTCAGCGCGAGGCCCTGCTGTTCGAGGCCCTGGCGCAGCTGGTCGAGGGCCTGCTGCACCCAGCGGTCGCGGCCCAGCTCGCGGGCGTACAGGCCCTGGTTGGCGGCGTGGTGGACCGCCCGGTCCAGCGGGGTCGCCCCCGCCGGCAGGGAGCCGCCGACGGCGAGCCGCCGGTCGGTGCGTACGCCGACGACGCCGGTGCCGCGCAGCCCACCCAGCGCGGTCCAGATCGCGAGCTGGTTGCCGCCGTTGAGGTAGGCCACCTGCTGGGGGCCGAGCTGGCCGCCGCCGACGGACGACGGGCCGGCGAGGACCCGCCGCCGGTGGACGATCGCGCCGATCACGACGACGAGGCCGGCCAACAGGTAGAAACCGAGGAAGGTGGGCCCGGGGATGCCCCAGGTGTCACCGGGCGCCGCGAGGACTCTCATGCTGCTGCTCCTGTCGCGCGAGGGGGTCGCGGGCCCATTGTGGGGCAGGCCCGCCACGCGGCCGTCAGCGGCGGCGCACGGCCTCCTCGACCAGGTCGAGCACCGGGCCGAGGTCGCCGGCCGGGCGGCCCATCGCCAGGTGCAGCACCAGGCCGTCGTAGGCGAGTTCGAGGAACCGGGCCAGCACGTCGATGGGTACGTCCTCGCGGAGCACCCCGGCGTCCCGCTGCCGGGCCAGCCGGTCCCGGGTGGCCTCGGCGATGGCGGCGGAGCGTTCCGCCCAGCGGCGCGCGAACGCCGGGTCGGTGCGCAGCCGCCGCGAGACCTCCAGTTGGCTGCCCAGCCAGCCGGTCGTGTCGGGGGAGACGGCCCGGGCGAGCAGGTCCCGCATCACCTGGACCAGGCCGTTGCGGGCGACCGTCTCCACCATGGCCGCCGCGTCGTCCTCGGCGACGGCGAGGAACAGCGAGTCCTTGTCCCGGAAGTGGTGGAAGATCGCGCCCCGGGACAGCCCGGTGGCCTCCTCCAGCCGCCGCACCGTGGCGCCCTCGTAGCCGTGCCGGGCGAAACAGGCCCGCGCCGCGGCGAGGATCTCCTGCCGGCGGGCGTCGAGCTGGTCCTGACTTACTCTGGGCACGGCACGATCGTGTCAGGTGGCCCGCCGCCACGCAAACCGTACGTACGGCTTGTAACGTGCCGGCAACGTGCCCCGCCCCCGGGCCGCGAACTCCGACCCGGCCCTGGCCACGGGCGGTGTCGGCGGGGCCCCGATGGGTGATCGGCCGACGGGTGGCCGGCTACCATCGCCCGGTGACGCCGTGCCTGCCGGCCCTGTCGGCGGGCGGCCCGTCTCCCTTAAGGTGCCCGAGTGCCGCTGCTCCTGCTGGATCTGGACAACACCCTGCTCGACCGGGCCGGGTCGTTCCGTGCCTGGGGTGAGCGCTTCCTGGACGGCATCGGCGCGCCGGTCACCGACATCGACTGGCTGGTGTCGATCGACGCCGACGGACTGACCGACCGGTGGGACGTGGCGGACGCGATCCGCGACCGGTACGGGCTGCTCATCTCCTCGCTGGACCTGGTGGAGGAGCTGCACGACGGGGTGGTGGCCAACACCCGGCTCGACCCGCTGGTGGCCTGCGCCCTGCGGATCGCCGACGACGCCGGTTGGGTGCCGGTGGTGGTGAGCAACGGCAGCGTCCGCCAGCAGGACGCGAAGATCCGCCGCACCGGCCTCGACCGGTACGTGGCCGACTGGGTCATCTCCGAGGAGGCCGGGGTCAGCAAGCCCAACCCGAGGATCTTCGCGCTGGCGGCCCGGCGGGTCCGGATGCCGCTGCGCGGCGCGTGGGTGGTGGGGGACAGCCCGGAGGCCGACATCGGCGGGGCGGCCGCCGTGGGCCTGCCCAGCGTCTGGCTGCACCGGGGCCGCCCCTGGACGGACACCCGCTTCGCCCCCACCTTCACGGTCGACGGCCTCATCGCCGCCATAGCCACCGTCCTCGCCGCCTGACCCCGCCCCCAACCGGATCCCCCTGCCCCCGGCGCGGGACACGGGCGGGGTGGGAGCGGGGGTTAATCGGTTGCCGGGGGCTGGGGGTGTGGTTCAGCATGGTGCCGCGCATCGGGCGTAGCCGGGTGGTCCCGGTCGAGGAGGGGAGGTCGGTCATGGCCGTCTTCGCAGGGATCTTCCACCTGCCTACACCAGCCTCGATCAAGGGATCACCAGCACAGTGCGTGACGACGACTTCCCGGCGCGCGGGCGCCGTGGCCGCGGCAAGAGCCGCTTCGACGACGACGAACCCCACTTCCTGAAGCGTGGCCGGCCCGCCGAGCCGGTCCTGACCGACCCGGACCCGGAGGCGGGCCCGGACGACGACGCCCCCGCCGGCGACGCCTGGTCCACCTGGGACCAGGCCGTGCACGGCCCCGAGCCACACCCCGGCTGGCTGGTCACCGAGCTGGCCGCCCGGGACACCGACCTCGGGGTGCTCAAGACCGGCAAGGAGGCGGACGTCCACCTGCTCCGCCGGGCCGTGCCGGACACCGACCGGTCCTGCCTGCTGGCGGTCAAGCGCTACCGCGACGCCCAGCACCGGCTGTTCCACCGCGACGCCGGCTACCTGGAGGGCCGTCGGGTGCGCCGGTCCCGGGAGAACCGGGCGATGGCCGGGCGCACCGCCTTCGGCCGGCAGATGATCGCCGGGCAGTGGGCCGCCGCCGAGTTCGCCGCCCTCTCCCGGCTCTGGGAGATCGGCGCCGAGCACGGCCGGATCGCCGTGCCGTACCCCGTGCAGCTGCTCGGCACCGAGCTGATGCTGGAGTTCGTCGGCGACCCCGACGAGGGGCTGGCCGCGCCGCGGCTGGCCCAGTGCCGGCCCGAGCCGGCCGAGCTGCGCTCGCTGTGGGAGCAACTGGTCGACGCCCTGGTGGTGCTGGCCCGGGCCGGCTTCGCCCACGGCGACCTGTCGCCGTACAACCTGCTGGTGCACGCGGGGCGGCTGGTCATGATCGACCTGCCGCAGGTGGTCGACGTGGTGGCCAACCCGCAGGGCCCCGAGTTCCTGGCCCGCGACGTGCGGGTGGTGGGGGCCTGGTTCACCTCGCGCGGCCTGCCGGCCGGCGACACCGACCCGGCGGCGCTGACCGCGCTGCTGCTGCGCGAGGCCGGCATCCGCTGAGCCACCCGCGTGGGTGCCGGGCCGGGCACCCACGCGGGGGCGGGAGCCTGGGGTCGGGGCGGTCGGCGACAGCCGGCCGCCCCCGCCGTCACTGGAGGTAGCGCTCCACCTCCGGGACCGGGCGTACGCCCTGGGCCTCGGGGTCGCCATGGGCCTGGCGGGCGGCCCGCCGCCGGCGCAGCAGGTCCCAGCACTGGTCCAGGGACTCCTCCAACGCGCGCAGCCGGTCCTGCTCGTCGGCGGTGCCGGACTCCTTCGTCTGCGCGGCCGCGCGGAGCCGGTGCTCCTCGTCCACCAGTTCGGAGATCCGGTTCAGGATGGTCTTGTCGTCCATGCCCCTGAGCCTGGCACAGCGGGTCGGGTCGCGCCCGCTTCTCCCGCGCGTCGGGTCCGGCGGACGGGGTCGCGGAGGCCGGAGCGCTGCGGTAGGTTGCCACGCGATGACGCCGACCGTGCGGCCGTTCGCCGACGCCGATGCCGACGCCGTGTCCGGGGTGTTGCGGGCGGGGCTGCCGCACCTGCTGGCCACGCCGGAGCTGCTGCGCTGGCAGGTCGCCCGGGCGCAGACCCCCGAGCGGTTCGGCGCGCTGGTGGCCGAGGTCGACGGGGTGCCGGTCGGGGTGGCCCGCACCGGGCTGCTGCACGAGAGCGCGGAGCCGGGGCGGGGCTTCGTCAACCTGACGGTGCGGCCGGACCGACGCGGCCGGGGCGCGGGTTCGGCCCTGCTCGCCGCCGCCGAACGGCGGCTCGTGGGGCTCGGCGTGACCACGGCGTACGCGATGGTCGACGACACCCCGGCGGACCTGGCCTTCGCCGAGCGGCACGGCTACCGGCGGGGCCGGCGGTCCCTGCTGCTGCGGTGCGACCTGTCCGTGCCGCCGCCGCCCCCGGCCCCCGGGCCCGGAGTGCGGCTGCTCGCCGCCGCCGACCTGCCCGACCCCCGCGCGCTCTACGCGGCCGACCTGGACGTCTCGCGCGACGAGCCGGGCGAGGTCAGCATGGACGAGATCGCGTACGCGGACTGGCTGGCGGCGTACTGGCACCGCCCGGACCTGGACCGGGAGCTGACCACGGTGGCCGTGGCGGACGGCGAGGTGGTCGCGTTCACGGTGGGGCTGACCGACAGCCGCCACGACCACCGGTGCGGGATGACCGGCACCCGTCGGCCGCATCGCCGGCGGGGCCTGGCCCGACTGGTCAAGCAGGCCGCCCTGCGGCGGGCGGCGGCGGCCGGGTTCCGGCACTCGGTGACCGTGAACGACGCCGGCAACGCGGCGATGCTCGGCCTCAACGAGACGCTCGGTTACCGGCCGGTTGCGGCACAGTGGCGCTACCGGCGGGATCTGCCCAGCTAGCAGGCCCGCGGCGGGTCCCTTGTGGGCGCGGGGAATTTCGCCCGCGAAAATTATTCCTCTCTCCCCTGGAGAAGTTGACCTGCTCAATGGCATGCTCGGGCGGGACCGTTACTTTCCACGGTCGTTCCGCGACGCACAGTTGACCAGGGGAGTGCACCACACGTGGTAACCCCACACCCGGCCCCCACCCGTGCTCGGCGGGCGAGATCCGTTCCGCTGCGGCACGTCGCGCCCGGCCTGCTCCGCGACCCCGTCCGCGCCCTCGTCGGGTTCGGCGAGCGGGCCGGCGGCGAGGTGGTCCGGCTCAACGTCGGCGCGTTCCGGCCCTACCTGGTGACCGATCCCGACCACGTGCAGCAGGTGCTGGGCGACCGCGCCGACAACTTCGGCCGGGCCGGCGACGGCGCGTTCTGGGGTCCGCTGCGCCGGCTGTTCGGCGACGGCATCCTCGGCGACGGTCCCGTGTGGTCGGACAGCCGGCGCATCCTCCAGCCGCTGTTCACCGCCCGGCGGGTCGAGTCGGTGCTGCCCCGGATGGCCGCCACGATCGTCGACGCGGTCGCCGAGCTGGACGCGCCGGCCCGCGCCGGCCGGCCCGTCGACATCGGTGCCGAGCAGGCCCGGATCGTGTGCCGGGCCGTCATGGAGACGTTCTTCGGCGACCGGATCTCGGCCACCGACGCGCTGCGCGTCATCCAGGCCCAGGACGCGATCGCCACCTCGGTGATCCCCCGGGTGCTGGTGCCGTTCGCCCCGCTCGCGCTGCCGATGCCCGGCGACCGGGCGTTCCGCGACGCCGCCCGGCGCATCGACGAGGTGCTGACGCCGGCCGTCCGGGCGGCACGGGGCAGCGACGGCGACGACGTCATCGCGACGCTGTGGCGGGGCAGCACCGCCGACGGCCGGCCGCTGGACGAGCGGCAGGTCCGCAACGACACCGTCGCCATGGTCGCCGTGACCACCGAGACCACCGTCAACGTGCTGACCTGGCTCTGGCCGCACCTGGCACGTTCGCCCCGGGTCGCGGCCCGGTTGCAGGAGGAGATCGACTCGGTGGCGGGCGGCCACCCGGTCGGCCCCGAGCACCTGCCGCGGCTGCGCTACACCCGGATGGTGCTCGACGAGCTGGTCCGGCTCTACCCGGTGGGCTGGCTGGCGCCCCGGCAGGTGCTGCGGCCGACGACGCTCGGCGGCGTGCGCCTGCCGGCCGGGGCGACGCTGCTGGTCAGCCCGCTGGTCACCCAGCGGCTGGCCCGCCACTGGGACGACCCCGACGCCTTCGACCCGGACCGGTTCACCCCGGAGCGGGTCCGGGCCCGGCACCGCTACGCGTACTTCCCCTTCGGCGGCGGCCCGCACCAGTGCCTGGGGATGCACCTGTTCTATCTGGAGGCGCAGCTCATCGTGGCGAACCTGTTGGCCCGCTACCGGCTGCGGGTGCGCAGCCCCCGGCTGCCCGCCGTGCAGCTCGCCGCCGCGCTGCGCCCGCGCGACCGCGTGGAGCTGGACGTGCTCCCCGCCCACGCCGGGGTCGTCGCGTGAACGTCGTCACGCCACCGTCCACGGTGCTGCCCGACCAGCTCTCCGTCGCCGCCGAGCAGGGCCGCATCTGCGCGCTCGCCGCACAGGGGCAGCGCGACCTGCAACGGCACGCGGACCGCTACCCGGACCTCTTCGCCGGCCGGGCCTTCGACGCCACGCTGTTCAGCAGCATCGCCCTGGCCATCGCCTTCGGCGCGCCCTGGTGCACGGCCGAGCAGCTGCGGGTGACCAACCGGATGGTGCTCTGGGGCTTCGCCCTCGACTGGCGGATCGACTATCTGGCGACGTCCCGGGCGGACGTCGACCGGGTGGTCGCCGGGGCCCTCGCGGTCGCCGAGGGGGCCAGCCCCGACGCCGGCGACCCGCTCGGCCGCCTGCTCGCCGGGCTCCGCGACGACCTCGCGGAGGTCCCCGCCTTCGCCGAGTTGGGCGACGCCTGGCGCGCGGCGGTGCGCCGCACCGTGACGGCGATGGCCCGGGAGTGGGACTGGAAGACCGCCCGGGACCGCGACGGCGCGCCGCTGCCCGGCTTCACCGAATACCTCGCCAACGCCGACAACCTCGCCTGCACGGTGGTCAACGTCGCGCACTGGATCTCCACGGGCGACGCGGAGACCCACCGGCGGCTGGACCGGCTGGTGACCGTCAGCGACGAGGTGCAGCGGGTGCTCCGGCTCGTCAACGACCTCGCCACCTACGAGCGGGACCTCGAATGGGGCGACCTGAACGCGCTGCTGCTGGTCGACGACCGCGCCGAGGTCGACCAGCGGATCGTGGAGCTGGTCGAGCGGTGCACCGAGCTGCTGGCCCCGCTGTCGGGCGGCTGCCCGCTCCAGGCGGCGTACCTGGCCCGGCAGATCGGGTTCAGCAGCGGCTTCTACCGCTCCGCCGACTTCTGGGGGCCGCGGTGACGATCTGCTGGGGGCGGCGGTGACGCTCGTCCGGCAGCGGACGGCCGCCTGCGGCCGGGCCGACCGGCCGACCCGTGACCCGGAGTCCGCCGCGGACGCCCGCGAGCTGGTCGCCGCGATGACCCTCACCCCGGGCGGGCAGTCCTCCGCCTCGGTCTACGAGACGGCGCGCCTGGTCAGCCTCGCGCCGTGGCTGACGCACCACGCCGAGCGGGTCGCGTACCTGCTCGCGGGCCAGCGCCCCGACGGCGCGTGGGGCGGCCCGCAGGGGTACGCCCTGGTGCCGACGCTGAGCGCCACCGAGGCGCTGCTGACCGCGCTGCGCCGGGGCGACGCCGACGTGCTCGCGGACGCCCGGGCCGCCGAGCGGCTGGGCCGGGCCGTCGACGGCGGGCTGCGCATCCTCTACCGGTGGCTCGCCGGCCCGGCCCCGTTCTCCGCGCCCGACCTGCCGGCCGCCGACCTGACGGTCCCGTCGCTGGTCGGCGCGGTCGGCGCGCACCTCGACGCGGTGCGCGCCGACCCGCCGCCCGGCCTCGCCGCCTGGCGCGACGCCGGCCCGCTGCCCCTGCCGTCGGGGCTGGACGGCACCCGGCTCGGCCGGGTCCGCGCGCTGGTCGCCTCCGGTGGCCCGCTGCCGGTGAAGCTGCTGCACGCCCTGGAGGTGGCCGGGCCGGCGGCCCGGCGGGCCGCCGGGGTGACCCCGGTGGGGCCCGGCACCGTGGGCGCGTCCCCGGCGGCGACGGCCGCCTGGCTCGGCGGGCCCGGTCCGGGGCCCGACGCCGCCGCAATGTCCTACCTGGAGGACGTCGCCCGCCAGCAGGGCGGCCCGGTGCCGTGCGCGACCGGGATCACCGTCTTCGAACGGGCCTGGTCGCTGAGCACCCTGAGCCGGGCGGGCCTGACGCCGCCCGTGCCGCCCCGGCTGCTCGCCGGGCTCGCGGCCACCGTCGGCCCCGCCGGCACCGCCACCGCGCCCGGCCTGCCCGCCGACGCCGACACCACGGCGGTGACCCTCTACGCGCTGGCCCGCCTCGGCCGCCCGGTCGACCCGGCGAGCCTCTGGGGGTACGACACGGGCGAGCACTTCTGCACCTGGCCGGGGGAGGACGGCGCGTCGGTCACCACCAACGCCCACGTGCTCGACGCGTTCGGCTGGCACCTGGCCCACCGCGCGCCGGCCGACGCCCGGCTCACCGCCGTGACGCGGCGGCTCACCCGCTGGCTCGCCGACCGGCAGTCGTCCGACGGGGCGTGGACCGACCGCTGGCACGCCTCGCCGTTCTACGCCACGAGCTGCGTGGTGCTCGCCCTCGCCGGCCACGGCCGGGGCGCGGCGGCCGTGGGTGCGGTGAGCCGGGCCGCCGACTGGGTGCTCGCCGGGCAGCGCGCCGACGGCTCCTGGGGACGGTGGGGCGGCACCGTCGAGGAGACCGCCTACGCGGTGCAGGTCCTGCGCGCCGCCCGGTCCGCCGCGCCGGCCGGCGTCGAGGCGGCGTTGGGGCGGGCGCGACGTTACCTGTCCACCATGGAGGGCCGCGACGGCGCGCCCGCGCTCTGGCACGACAAGGACCTCTACCGGCCCGTCCTGATCGTCCGCGCCACCGTCGCCGCGGCCCGTCATCTCCTCCGCGCCGGGGCCTCCGGTGACGCCTTCACCGGGCCCGGGTACGGCAGGGCCCCCCTGATCAGTGCCGCTTGAGTGAACAAACCGACACTGCTAGCGTGCGCGCGTGGTCGACGGTGTACCGGCCACACGCGCTCCGGCAGCCCCCCGAACAGCCGGCCAGGACGGTGTGATGCGTTCCCGCAGTACGAATCTCCGTACGAAAATCGTCGCTCTGCTGGTGTCGCTCGTCGCGCTCTGGGCCTTCGCGGCATGGGTGACCATGCGGGACGGCGCCAACCTGCTCGGGGTGCAGGCGCTCAACGAGTCGGTGTCCGAGCCGAGTGAGGCGCTGGTGCTCCAGCTCCAGCGGGAACGGAAACTGTCGCTGGCCTACCTGGGGCGGCCGGACGAGCCGCGTCGGGAGGCGCTCGGGGCGGAACGGCGGCGCACGGACGAGCTGGCGTCGACGTTCCGCGAGTCGTCCACCAGCTGGCGCGCCACCGTCGCCGCCAGCGACACGCTGGAGCAGCGCCTCGACGCGGCGTACGGGCAGTTGTCCCGGCTGGGCGAGACCCGCTCCGGGGTGGACGCCCGCAGCGTCGACCGGTCGTCGACCCTCGCCGCGTACGGGCAGGTGGTCCGGTCCATCTTCGACGTCTACTCGGCCCTCGGCCTCCTCGACGACCAGCAGGTCGGCGAGGACACCACCGCCCTGATCGAGCTCAACCGCGCCCGTGAGCTGCTGTCCCAGGAGGACGCCATGCTCACCGGCGCGCTCTCGGCGGGGCGGATGACCACGGTGGAGCGGTCCCAGCTCGCCCAGCTCATCGGCGCGCAGCGGTTCGCGGCCGACCTGGCGGTGAGCCGGCTGCCCGCCGCCGACCGGGAACGCTACGACGCGATGGTCGGCAGCGAGGCGTTCGAGAACCTGCGCGACCTGGAGGACGGCATCCTGGAGGGCCGGGGCGTCGACCCCCGGCTGGGCTTCGAGGCCGCCGACTGGGACGCGGCGGTGGCGCCCGCGCTGGCCCAGTGGAGCGAGGTCGTGATCGCCGGCGGCGACGACGTGGTCGAGCGGGCCACCCCGGTCGCCGTCACGGTGATCATCCGCCTGGTGCTCGCCACGGGCCTGGGCCTGCTCGCCGTCGTCGCGTCGATCATCGTGTCGATCACCACCGCCCGGGCGCTGCTGCGGCAGCTGGAGCGGCTGCGCGACGCGGCGTTCACCCTGGCCAACGACCGCCTGCCCAGCGTGGTGGAGCGGCTCGGTCACGGCGAGGACGTCGACGTCGCCCGGGAGGCCCCGCCGCTGGAGTTCGGCGACGACGAGGTCGGCCAGGTGGGCAAGGCGTTCAACGCGGTCCAGGAGACCGCGCTGCGCACCGCCGTCGAGCAGGCGGAGCTGCGCCGCAACGTCCGCGAGGTCTTCCTCAGCCTGGCCCGGCGCACGCAGGCGCTGGTGCACCGCCAGCTCACCCTGCTCGACGCGATGGAGCGCCGCGAGCAGGACGCCGAGGAGCTGGAGGACCTGTTCCGGGTCGACCACCTGGCCACCCGGATGCGGCGCAACGCCGAGAACCTGATCGTGCTCTCCGGCTCCACGCCGGGCCGGGCCTGGCGGCGCAACGTCCCGATGGTCGACGTGGTCCGTGGCGCGGTCGCCGAGGTGGAGGACTACACCCGGGTCAACGTGTTGCCGCTGGGCAACGTCTCGCTGGCGGGCCGGGCGGTCGGCGACATCATCCACCTGCTGGCCGAGCTGATCGAGAACGGCCTGTCGTTCTCGCCGCCGCACACCACGGTGGAGGTGCGCGGTCAGGCGGTGGCCAACGGGTTCGTCATTGAGATCGAGGACCGGGGCCTCGGCATGAGCGAGGAGGACCTCGCCGCCGCGAACCACCGCATCGTGGACCGCTCCGAGCTCAACCTGGCCAACGCCGCCCGACTCGGCCTGTACGTGGTCAGCCGCCTCACCGACCGGCACGGCGTGCGGGTGCGGCTGAAGGAGTCGGCGTACGGGGGCACCACCGCGGTCGTGCTGATCCCGGCGGAGCTGGTGACCGGCTCCGACGGGGACGGCGGCCCCGGGCGCACCGGCCGGACCGACCCGAGCACGCCGGTCGTGCCGGCCCGGCCGGGCCCGTCGGGCGACCGGCCGGCGGCCCGCCCGGCCACGCCGGTGGCCCTGGCGGAGGCCCCGACGGCCCCGCCCGCCGAGCCGCCCGTCGAGGACGACGGCACGCAGGGCCTGCCCACCCGCGCGCGGCCCCGCACCGTCCCGCCGGCACCGGCCGCCCCGGGCGGGGAGACCGAGCTGCCGGTACGCCCCCGGCGTCCCGCCGGGCTGTCGGCGCTGGACGCGCCGACCGTGCCGACCGGCCTGCCGATCACCGCGCCCCGGCCCGCGAGCGGTGGCGCGGCACCGGGCTCCACCGTGGAGCGGGCGGAGCCGGCCGGCCGGCCCGACGGGACCACCGCCGACGGCGAGTCCGCGCCCGAGGCCCCGGCCCCCGCCCCGGCGTCCGCGCCGGTGCAGCGGACCGGCTCCGGGCTGCCGGTGCGCGTGCGCCAGGCCAACATCGTGCCGGAGCTGCGCGAGGATCCGGCCGCGCAGCCCGACGACGAGGAGGACACGGTCCGGGTGCCGGAGCAGGTCCTCAAGATGATGAGTTCCTACCAGCGCGGCACCCGACGGGGCCGCACCGACGCGGCCCGCCTGCTCGGTGGGGCCGGCGGCGCGGAGCCCGCCGGCGACGCCGGCGACGGGCACCCGCGACCTGAGGACGAGCACGAGGCGACCTGAGGACGGCGCGACGACCTGAGAGCGGCGCGGACGACCCGCGCCCGTGGCGGGACGGCAGGTCCCAGACGACAAACGGCGACACCAGCCGGGGGAGAAGAGGACGACGAGTGGGGCAGAAGACGGCTTCGAGCGCCGATCTGACGTGGTTGCTGGACGATCTGGTCGGCCGGGTGAAGCAGGCCGAGCACGCGGTCGCGCTCTCCACAGACGGCCTGCTCATGGCCTCGTCACAGGGCCTGAGCCGGGACGACGGGGAGCACCTCGCCGCGATGGCGGCCGGCATCCAGAGCCTGGCCCGGGGCGCGGGCAAGCGGTTCGGCGGCGGCCAGGTGCAGCAGACGATCATCGAGATGCAGTCGTCGTTCCTGTTCGTCACCGCCGCCGGCCGCAACGCGTGCCTCGCGGTGCTGGCCTCCGAGGACGCCGACGTCGGCCTCATCGCGTACGAGATGGCCATGCTGGTGACCCGGGTCGGCAAGTACGTGGCCTCCCCGACCCGGCTTCCCGAGCAGCCGGTCGGCGAGAAGTAGCCGCGATGACGGTCCCGGGGGAGTCCACGGAGGAACGGTGGGTCGACGACCATGCCGGGCCGGTGGTCCGACCGTACGCGGTGACCGGTGGCCGGGCGCGCCCGGTCACCGGCACGTTCGACCTGATCTCCCTGGTGACGGCCACCCGCTCGGAGGTGTCGCCGGAGGTCGGGCTGGGCCCGGAACACCTGGCCATCGTCGCGCTCTGCCAGCGGATCCAGTCCGTGGCGGAGGTCGCCGCCCACCTGGACCTGCCGGTGGGTACGATCCGGGTTCTGCTCGGCGACCTGATGGCGCGCGACCTCGTGCAGGTACGCGAGCCGCGGACGACTGCGGGCCTTCCCGACGACAGCATCTTCGAGGCGGTTATCAATGGACTACGGGCCCTCTGAGCGGCCGGCGGGAGCCGTGCCGCTGCCCACCGCGATCAAGATCCTGGTCGCGGGCGGCTTCGGCGTCGGCAAGACCACGATGGTCGGTGCGGTCAGCGAGACCCGGCCGTTGCGGACGGAGGAGGTGCTGACGGAGACCGGGGTCGGCATCGACGACCTGTCCGGGGTGGAGGGCAAGACGACCACCACCGTCGCGATGGACTTCGGCCGGATCACGATCAGCGACGACCTGGTGCTCTACCTGTTCGGCACCCCGGGGCAGGACCGGTTCTGGTTCGTCTGGGACGAGCTGGCGCTCGGCGCGCTCGGCGCGGTGGTGCTCGCCGACACCCGGCGGCTGGCCGACTGCTTCCCGTCGATCGACTACTTCGAGGGGCGCGGCACCCCGTTCGTGGTCGCGGTGAACTGCTTCGAGGGCGCCCGTCGCTACCGGCTCGACGAGGTGCAGGCCGCGCTCAACCTCGACCCGGGGGTGCCGGTGCTGCTCTGCGACGCGCGGCAGCGGGAGTCGAGCAAGGAGGTGCTCATCACGCTGATGGAGCACGCGCTGAAGATCCGGGAGTCCCGCCGCCGCGCCGCCGGCAACTGACCGCACGCAAGGAAGGGCCCCTTGTTAACAGACGCCTGTTAACAAGGGGCCCTTCCTTGCGCTCAGCTGGCGATCATGCGGCGCAGGACGTACTGGAGGATGCCGCCGTGGCGGTAGTAGTCCGCCTCGCCGGGGGTGTCGATGCGGACCACCGCGTCGAACTCGACGCCGGTGTCGGTGGTGACCTTCACCGTGCGCGGGGTCTCGCCGTCGTTCAGCGCGGTCACCCCGCTGATCGAGAACGTCTCCGTGCCGGTCAGGCCCAGCGACTCGGCGGTGGTGTCCACCGGGAACTGCAGCGGCAGGACGCCCATGCCGATCAGGTTCGACCGGTGGATCCGCTCGTACGACTCGGCGACGACCGCCTTCACGCCGAGCAGCATGGTGCCCTTGGCCGCCCAGTCCCGCGACGAGCCCGAACCGTATTCCTTGCCGGCCAGGATGACCAGCGGGACGCCCGCCTCCTGGTAGGCGGTGGAGGCGTCGTAGATGGTGGTCTGCTCGCCGGTCAGGTGGTTGACCGTGAAGCCGCCCTCCACGCCCGGCACGAGCTGGTTGCGCAGCCGGATGTTGGCGAAGGTGCCCCGGATCATCACCTCGTGGTTGCCCCGGCGCGAGCCGTACGAGTTGAACTCGTGGCGCGGCACGCCGTGCTCGGCCAGGTATTTCCCGGCGGGGGAGTCGGCCTTGATCGAGCCGGCCGGGGAGATGTGGTCGGTGGTGACCGAGTCGCCCAGCTTGGCCAGCACCCGCGCGCCGGCGATGTCCTGCACCGGGGCGGGCTCCTGCTGCATGCCCTCGAAGTACGGGGGCTTGCGGACGTAGGTGCTCTCGCCCTCCCAGGCGAACGTGTCGCCCGTCGGGGTCGGCAGCGACTGCCACCGCTCGTCACCGGCGAACACGTCGGCGTACGCGGCGCTGAAGCCGGTCGCGCCGATCGCCTGGGCGATGACGTCCTGGATCTCGGCGCTGTTGGGCCAGATGTCGCGCAGGTAGACGGGCTCGCCCGCGCCGTCCTCGCCGATCGGCTCGTTGGCCAGGTCGATGTCCATCGTGCCGGCCAGCGCGTACGCCACCACCAGCGGCGGGGACGCCAGGTAGTTCATCTTCACGTCCGGATTGATCCGGCCCTCGAAGTTGCGGTTGCCGGAGAGCACCGAGACGACGGCGAGGTCGCCCTCGTTCACGGCGGCGGAGACCTCCTCCGGCAGCGGGCCGGAGTTGCCGATGCAGGTGGTGCAGCCGTAGCCGACCAGGTTGAAGCCGAGCTTCTCCAGGTAGGGCGTGAGGCCGGCGCGGTCGTAGTAGTCCATGACGACCTTCGAGCCCGGCGCGAGGGTGGTCTTCACCCACGGCTTGCGGGCCAGGCCCTTGTCGACGGCGTTGCGGGCCAGCAGCGCCGCCCCGATCATCACCTGCGGGTTGGAGGTGTTGGTGCAGGAGGTGATCGCGGCGATCACCACGGCGCCGTGGTCCAGCTCGTACTCCACGCCGTCGGCGCCGGTGACGCGCACCGGGTTGCTGGCCCGGCCGCCCGCGCCCACGGCGGCGGTGACCAGGTCGCGCGGCGCGTCGGCCGAGTCGTTGACCCCGTTGGCCGGGGCGTCGCTGGCCGGGAAGGACTCGGCGGACGCCTCGTCGGCCGGGCCGGCGACGCCGAGCGGCTTCTCCTGCTGCGGCACGCCGGGCGTGCGGCCGGCGTCGCCGCCGGTGGCATCGGCGGCCACGTAGTCGGTCAGCGCCGAGCGGAACAGCGTCTTGGCGCTGCCCAGCGGCACCCGGTCCTGCGGGCGCTTCGGCCCGGCCAGGGACGGCTCGATGGTGCCCAGGTCCAGCTCCAGGCGCTCCGAGTAGTCCGGCTCGGCGGCCGGGTCGTGCCAGAGGCCCTGCTCCTTGGCGTACGCCTCGACGAGCGCCACCTGCTGCGGGTCGCGCCCGGTCAGCTCCAGGTAGCGGACGGTCTCGGCGTCGATCGGGAAGATCGCCACGGTGGAGCCGTACTCCGGCGACATGTTGCCGATGGTGGCCCGGTTGGCCAGCGGCACGGCGCTCACGCCGGGGCCGTAGAACTCGACGAACTTGCCGACGACGCCGTGCTTGCGCAGCATCTCGGTGATGGTGAGCACCAGGTCGGTGGCGGTGGTGCCGGCGGGCATCTCGCCGTGCAGCTTGAAGCCGACGACCCGGGGGATCAGCATGCTGACCGGCTGGCCGAGCATCGCGGCCTCGGCCTCGATGCCGCCGACGCCCCAGCCCAGCACGCCCAGGCCGTTGACCATCGTGGTGTGCGAGTCGGTGCCGACCACGGTGTCCGGGTACGCCTGGCCGCCGCGCTCCATGATCGTGCGGGCCAGGTACTCGATGTTGACCTGGTGCACGATGCCGGTGCCCGGCGGGACGACCTTGAACTCGTTGAACGCGGTCTGGCCCCAGCGCAGGAACTGGTAGCGCTCCTTGTTGCGCTCGTACTCCAGCTCGACGTTGCGCTCGAAGGCGTCCGCACGGCCGAACAGGTCGGCGATGACGGAGTGGTCGATGACCAGCTCGGCGGGCGCGAGGGGGTTGACCTTGGTGGCGTCGCCGCCGAGTTCGCGGACCGCCTCGCGCATGGTGGCCAGGTCGACCACGCAGGGTACGCCCGTGAAGTCCTGCATCAGCACCCGCGCCGGGGTGAACTGGATCTCCACGCTCGGGTCGGCGGTCGCGTCCCAGCCGCCGAGCTGGCGGATGTGGTCGGCGGTGATGTTCGCGCCGTCCTCGGTCCGCAGCAGGTTCTCCAGCAGGATCTTCAGGCTGTAGGGGAGCCGTTCGTGCCCCTCCACCTTGCTGATCTTGAAAATCTCGTAGCTCGCGTCTCCGACGCGTAGCTGGGTCTTCGCACCGAAGGTGTCGAGGCTCGCCACGTCGTACTCCTTCACACCAGCGACCGTGAGTAGTCCTGAGCAGTCTGTCGCACCGGCCGGGGCGACGCCCCGGTTAGGTGACACTTACCGCGATTCCCGTTTCAACAAAACCGTACGTCCGTCTTGCTAGTCGCGCAACCTGACGCCAGGCTTCGGGACGGGCCCGCGAGCGCCCGCCCGGGTGGCCCGGCGGCGAGGGGCCGCCCCGTCCCGGCGGCCCGGGTAGGGTTCGAGGCCGGACCTGAAGGGATGCTCCGTGGTCGACGTACAGCACTGGCTGACCGCGCTGCCCCCGGTCGCGGTCTATCTGATCGTCGCCGGGGTGATCGGCGTGGAGAGCATGGGCGTCCCGCTGCCCGGCGAGATCGTCCTGGTCAGCTCCGCCCTGCTCGCCGCCACCGGCGTCGTGCAACCCGAGTGGGTGGCCGCCGCCGCGGCGTTCGGCGCGATCGTCGGCGACTCCATCGGGTACGCGGTCGGCCGCCGGGGCGGGCGGCCCCTGCTCGCCCGGCTGGGCCGGCGCTTCCCGAAACACCTCGGCCCCGCCCAGCTCGCCCGCGCCGAGCAGAGCTTCGCCCGGCACGGCGTGTGGGCCGTCTTCTTCGGCCGGTTCGTGGCGCTGCTGCGCATCCTCGCCGGCCCCCTGGCCGGCGCGCTGCACGTGCCGTACCGGCGGTTCCTGCTGGCCAACGCGGCCGGCGGCCTGGTCTGGGCCTTCGGCACCACCTACCTGCTCTACAGCGTCGGCCGGGCCGCCGAGCACTGGCTCAAGGACATCTCCTGGGCCGGGCTGGTCCTCGCCGTCCTCGCCGGCCTGGGCAGCACCTGGTGGCTGCGGCGGCGGGCCCGCCGCCTGGAGCAGGCGGACACGTCCGGCGAGGCCGAGCCCGTCGGCGCGACCGCCGGCGACCGCTGACCCGGCGGTGGCCGGTCACCTGCCCAGCAGGGGCGCGGCCACGCCTCACCGGCGCAGCAGCGGCGCGACCACGTCGATCCGGTTGGTCCACACCCCGCCCGTCCAGCCAGTCGGGATCGCGTCGACGTCGCCCGGGTCGTCGAAGCCCTCCGAGAACTCGCCCGACCCGTTCACCACGATCACCCGCGTGTCCGCCTCCCGCATCCGGGCCACGAACCGGTTCGGCCAGCCCCACATCAGCCGCCCGTAACGCTGCGGCAGGTGCAACTGCCGGTGGCGGCAGGCGTCCGGGACGTGCCCCGTCCAGCCGACCGCCAGGTACGCCACCATGCAGTCCTTCATGATCTTCTTCGAGGTGACCCGGACGTCGGGCAGCCGGGCGGCGAACGCGGCCACCGCCACGTCGCCCCCGTACACGGTGAGGGTGTCGCGCCGCTGCTGCGGCAGGGTCGCCAGGAGATCGGCCAGCGCCTCGCCCTCGGCGGCCCCCTCGACCTTCAGGTGGATCAACAGCTCCCGGTCGGGAAACTCGGCCAGCACCTCCTCGACCGTCGGGAGCAGCCCGACCCCCATGCCCCGGAACGGGAACGTCCGTCCGCCGTCGCTGGTGTAGCCGTAGCCGAGGTCGAGCCCGCGCAGCTCGGCGAGGGTGTGCTCGCGCACCGTCCCCGTGCCGTCGGTGCGGCACTGCAACGTCGCGTCGTGGAAGACCGCCAGGCGGCCGTCGCGGGTGACCTGCACGTCGAACTCCACCAGGTCGGCGTCCGCCGCGAACGCCGCCCGCATCGACGCGAGCGTGTTCTCCAGGTACGGATGCTGCGGCGGGTGGATGCGCTCGGCGGTGCAGGTGTCGTTGGTGACGCCAGCCAGGTCGTACGTCTGGGCCAGCCCCCGGTGCGCCAGCAGGAACGGCCCGCCCGGTGGCGTCCCGGCCAGTGTGGAGCTGTTGCCGACGTACAGGCCGGCGGCGGCGAGCAGCACGACGGCCAGCGCGACCTCGAGCCGACGTCGCCACCGCCGGCCCCGCCCCGGCCGCTCGCCCCCGGGCGCGCTGTCACTTGCGGTAGATCCCGTTCCCCGTTCGGTCACCGAGGCAGCCTGCCAGCGGGCACCGGCCACCGGCAAGCGGCGCAGGCCGAGGCGCCGTCGCTTCTGGCCAGGGGCCACCGCAGGCATTCAAGGGGCTCCACCGGTCGGCCGCCCCGATCGTCAATCCGCCGTCAACCGGCGGGGTCACCTCGTGCCCCGGTTGTGACGGGGAGAGGAGTGGACTGGCTGCACAACTCGCTTGAAGAGGTGACGACAGGTGCCTAGATCCCGATACGCTGCGGTGCTGGCTCTCGTAGTCCTGGCTGGAACCCTCACCTTCGCCCCTGCGGCGCGGGCCAACGGAAACTTCGTCTTCTTTCCCACCAACGACAGCTACGTGAGTGCGGGTTCGCCGAACAGCAACTTCGACAACCAGTCGGTGCTGGCGGTGGCCGCCAACCCGACCCGGATCTCCTACCTGAAGTTCGCGGTCACCGGTCTCCTCGATCCCGTCATCCACGCCCGGCTGCGCATCCACGTGTCGGCCATCCCCGACGCCGGCAGCCGCACCGGCGGCACCGTCTATCGGTCCGGGACCAGCTGGCTGGAGACGACCCTGACCTACGCAAACCGTCCCGCCCTGACCGGCGCGCCGCTCGGCACCTACGGTCAGGTGGCCGCCAACACCTGGTACGACGTCGAGGTCACCGCGGCGGTGGTCAACGGGATCGTCAGCTTCGGGATCAGCTCCGCCGACGCCAACGGCGCCTACTACGACACCCGGGAGAGCGGCTCGACCACCGCACCGCAGCTACTCGTGGAGACCGGTATTCCGGGCACCGGCGAGAACGTGCTGCTGGCGGCCGGCGACATCGCCTCCTGCGACCGGGACAACGACGAGCAGACCGCGCGGATCCTCGACCGGGAACCCGGCACGGTGGCGGCCCTCGGTGACCTGGTCTACGAGACGGGCACCCCGGCCGAGTTCACCAACTGCTACGGGCCGACGTGGGGGCGGCACAAGGCACGCACCAGACCCGCCGTCGGCAACCACGAGTACCTCACCGCCAACGCGGCCGGCTACTTCGGATACTTCGGCCCCCAGGCCGGCCCGCCGAGCCAGGGTTGGTACTCCTACGACATGCCGGCGGGCGGCTGGCACATCATCGTGCTGAACTCCAACTGCAGCAAGGTCGGCGGATGTCAGGTCGGTTCGCCCCAGGAACGCTGGCTCCGCGCCGACCTGGCCGCCAACCCGGCCCGGTGCACCCTGGCGTACTGGCACCACCCGATCTTCAGCTCCGGTGACCGGGAACGCCCGGAACTGCTCCCGCTCTTCCGGGCGCTCTACGAGGCGGACGTCGAGATCCTCCTCAGCGGCCACGCCCACCAGTACGAGCGGTTCGCCCCGCAGACCCCGAACCGGGTGGACGATCCCACGCAGGGCATCCGGAACTTCGTGGTCGGCACCGGCGGCCGTTCCCTCCAACCGGACTTCGGGACCATCGTGCCGAACAGCGAGGTCCGCAACGGCACCACCTACGGGGTGCTCAAGCTGACCCTGGTCCCCGGGATCTACCAGTGGCGTTTCCTGCCGGTGGCGAACCAGACCTTCACCGAGAGCGGCGCCGGCACCTGCCACTGACTCCACCGCGGATCACGCCAGGACCACAACAGACATGCGGTGCGACCGCCCGGTCCGCACGTCCGCGTGCTCGGTCACCGTGCCACCCCGGTCGCCTCCGCCAGCGCGAGCAGGTGCGGATCCGGCCGCTGTGCCCCGGCCAGCACGTCGGCCAGCGCGGTCCGCCCGGCGGGCCTGATCCGAACCTCGGCGGACACCAGGCGGTCCGCGTGCAGCAGCGCCGCGCCCGCCCCGGCCGCGTCGCCCGCCCGCACGTACGCGCCGGCCACGTCGACCAGGTGCGCGGCCCGATGCTCGATGGGCAGCCGCCCCCACGCCGGGCCACCGACGAACGCCTCGTGGAGGTCGACCGCGCGCCGGCCGTCCCCGAGCAGAACGGCGGCGGCGACCCGGGCGGCGTCGACCGCCGCCCGCTCCGGCCCGTCCGGCTCGGTGACCGCCGTGGCGTCGTCGAGCATCTCCTCCACCGTCGACCGGTCACCCGCCCCGGCGGCGGCCAGCGCGGCCTGGAGCAGCGCCGCCGCGCACGCCGCCCGTTCGGCGGCCGTGCCCCCGCCCGGCTCCAGCGGGGCGACCTGATGGGCAGCGACCACGGCCAGCTCGAACGCGGCCTGCGGCCGACCGCTGGCCCGCAGGGCCTGACCGAGCGGCACGACGGCGACCGCCGCCAGCACCGGATCGTCGCCCGCGGCGGCCAGCGCCCGGTCGGCAGCCAACCACGCCAGCTCCGCAGCGTCGAACTTCACCAGCACGAATGCGACGAGCCGGTACGCCCAGACGAGCTGCTCACCCTGCCCGCCCGGGAGCCGGTGGCCGTCGACGAGCAGCGCGGGGGCCAGCCGCAGCAGATCGGCGTACCGGCCGTGTCCATAGGTGGCACCGGCGTGCGCCACCCGGGTCCGGTAGACGACCGGATCGGTCGGGGCGGCCGGCGCGCTCAGCAGGCCGGGATGGCGGGTGAGCGCGGCCCGGACCACCTCGATGCCGTCGGCGGCCGGCTCACGCTCGGGCCCGACGGCCTCGTCGCGGGCGATCAGCACGTCCGGGTCGATACGCAGCACAGCGGCGACCTCCCGCAGGGTCGACACCTTGTCCAGGGCGCGGACGCCCCGCTCGACCTTGTCCACCCACGACTTCGACCTGCCCAGCCGGTCGGCGAACACCTGCTGCGACATGTTCCGCCGCCTCCGCCAGTACGCCACCCGGCGACCCACCGGCAGCTCACCCACCCTGCACCAGCCGAGCCACGATGCGCGCCGAGTTGGCGTTCGCCCATGGCCAGCACCGTTTCGGGGTACGGCAGACCGGGCACCGGCCGTCGCGCTGCCGGTGGGCGTCCAGGTCCCGCTGCCACCACGTCGCTTCCCGGTCGCTGACAGCCTGACTCACCGGTCGGCCCTGCCGTGGGTGGCCTCGGGATCGAGAGCTACGGTCGGGAGGATCTCGGTCGGTTGGCAGTGCTGCGGGGTGGCGCGCGCCGCCTGGGCGTCGGCGAGGATCTGCCGACGGGCAGCCGCCTGCTCGGCCACCTGGATTGCCTGCCCGGTGCCGGGCGGCGGGGGCGGCTCGGGCCGCCGCAGCGCCCACCTGGTGATGGCCCGGACTTCGGTGCAGACCCTGGACCAGGCTGCCACGTCGCCTCCCTCTGCTCGCGGAGTGGGATGGGCGGCGACGGCGGTTCGTATACATTGTGCGGGATACGGGAAGGGCCGCCGCCACCCAGGAGAATCCTGCGGTGACAGAGCGCATCCGTGGCGACGGCAGGTGTCCGCGACACGTCCGGAACGGATGGCGGACACGTCAGCCAGTGGCGACCGCCAGCGCCTGCCGGTACTCCTGCGTCCACTCCGCGCGTGCCTGGTCGGCGGGCAGGCCAGCCAGGCCCGCACGCAGGTTGTCCGCACCCGCCACGACGTCGCCGAGCGCGAGGTAGGCCAGCCCAAGGCCCATCCGGGAGAACGTCGGCGTCAGCCAGTACGCGAGGGCCGGTGCCTGCTGCGACTCCGCAACCGTGGTCAGGTCGCTCGCCTCGGCGAGTAGCCGCCCGGCGGCGGTCCGGTCGCCGAGCAGGGCGTACCCGTGGGCGGCCTGCACCGCGTCGCCGACGCGCTGCAGGGCTGTCGCGCCCGGGGTGTGGTAGGCGGCGATGAAGTGCCGCACGATGCCCCGCGCGTTGCCGCGCTGGCGCTCCAGGTAGCCGCGGAAGTTCTCGACCTGGGCTGCGAGCGGCCCGCTGTCGACCGCGTCGGCCTGGGCAGCGGCCTCGGTCAGGACCCGCACGGCCTCGGCGTCGTTGCGCGCCTCGGCATACAGCCACCCGACGAACTGCGTCCACTCGGCAACCACGTAGTGCAGTTCGGTGGCGTGCGACCCGGCGGCATGTCGGGCGAGCTGTTGCGCGGTGTGCCAGTGCGCGAGGACTGCGGGCAGCGTCACCGGGGCCGGCAGCACGTCGTCGAGACGCCGCTGCGCGGCCAGCACATCGGCGAGCAGTCGCACGCTGGTGCCGTCGAGCCTGGTCGGTTCCGCGCTCACGTACGCGAGTCGCTCGTCGTCGTCGGGTGTGGTGACGGTCGGCAGGGCGGTAACCATGGCGGCGAGGGAGCCGCCAGCGTGCAGAAGTTCGTCGAGCTGGTGGGCGACGTCGAGGGTGGGACGGGTGCGCCCCGATTCGAGGTCGTGCAGGTAGCTCTTGCCGTAGAAGGCGCGCCGGGCCAGGTCCCGCAGCGACATGCCATGAGCGCGGCGCAGGCGGCCCAGCTCGGCGGGGAAGCGAGGGTCTACGACGGTACGAATGCGAGCAGGCATCGGGGCTCCCAGGTAGCGGTCTGGGCGGCGGGCTGCCCACCGCTAACACCGGCGGCCCACCTTCTGCAACGGTACGCCCCCGTACGGTCACCCTGCTCGATGCGGTGAGACGGGCGTGACATGGGCCGTGGGCGCACCGCTACCGGGAGACCGATCGGATTGCAGGAGCGCCGCTAACGCCCGCTGTCGGTGTAGATCCCCTGCACGACTTCGCTGATTCGGGGGGCGATGTCGGCCGGGTGAATCGCTGATGAGGGTAGGGCTGCGTTCAGGTCGGCCCACAACCGGTCCTGGCCGTACCCGCCGGGCAGGCGCAGGAACCATCGGTACCCCGCCGGCCGGGCTGGAGCGCCGCAGTCGTGCAGGTAGTCGTTGATGTCGGCGTCGATGTCGACCTGCTCCTCATGGGTGCGCGGGCGGCTGTACTGCTTATCGCCGGCCGGGCTGCTGCAGGACACGCGCGTGGTGTGCGCCTCAACCTGATCGGGGACGCGGATGAGCCTGGCTGGGCCCGCGTACCAGCCGATCAGGGCCCCCCAGCCGTTCTCCGTTAGTTCGACGTACTCGTCGCCTGTAAGGGGCGTGGGTGACAGCGGCACGTCGTCCCAACGGCCCGCGTCCGAGCGGCTGTTCATGATCACCTCTCGACACGAGGGCTGGGCCCGCCGACGTGGCGAACCTCAGCCCAGTGTGCTCCTGAGGACCGCGAGGGGTGCGGGAAACACGCAGTTCACGTCGTTGCGTGGTCACGGTTACGAAGTAGTCGTTGGCGTCCATCGGCTTGTTGCCGTAGGCGGCGTCGCTATCCCATCGCGGGGTCGATGGGCTGATCACCGGCGACCTCGGGATGCAAGCCGGGACGGCCCGGCCAAGGTCGTGCTCGATCGTGGATCCAGTGGCCTCCCATTCCGGGCGTTGCCACTCTTTCCCTGATCGAGCGTGACCTTGTTCCGCCGGCCTGCGGGCCCGCCGGTCAGGCCGGCCCGCCGGTCAGGCCGGCCCGCCGGTCAGGCCGGGCTGTCGGTCAGGCCGGGCTGTCGGGTGGCGGGGTGCCGACCGCGCCGGTGGCCGTGGCCTCCGCGTGCCGGTCGCGCAGCCGGGCCCGGATCTCCTCCGGGGTGTACGCCCGCCGCCGCCGCTCGGCGCGGGCCACGACCACGCCGGTCGCGGCGACACCCGCGAGACCGGCCAGCCCGAGCCACTTCCACCACTGCATCCGTTGCCGCATGCGCCTAGGGTAGACCTCCATGAGCGAGCAGATCGTCGGCGGCGACGGGGTGACGGCATGAGCATCGGCCTGGACGAGGCCGTGGAGCTGACCCGCACCGGTGACGTGTGGGTGTTCCGGGGTCGCAGCGTGCCCGACCGCGCCATCCAGCTCACCACCAACAGCCCGGTCAACCACGTGGGCATGGCGGTGGTCCTGGACGACCTGCCGCCGCTGATGTGGCACGCCGAGCTGGGCCGGTCGCTGCGGGACATGTGGACCGGCACCCACCATCGCGGCGTGCAGTTGCACGACCTGCGGGACGCGGTCTGCGTCTGGGCCAACCGGTACGGCCAGCGGGCCTGGCTGCGCCAGCTCGAACCGCCGGCCGACGCGACGATGGAGCAGGCGGTGCTGCGCACCGTCGCCCGCCTCGACGGCACGCCGTTCCCGTCGACCGCCCAGCTCGCCTGGCGGTGGGCGCGGGGCCGGGTGCCGCAGGTGCGGCTGCCGCTGCCGCTGCCCGGCCGGCGCGACCGGGCGGCCGACCTGTCGGAGCAGCGGGGAGCCGACCAGGCGCAGCGGGCAGTCGACCAGCCGGACCGGGGAGCCGCGCAGGCGGAGCGGGCGGGCGGGGTCGCGGTGCGGGACCGGGCGCTGGAGACGGCATACTGCGCCGAGGTCGTCGCGGTGACGTACGAGGCGATGGGCCTGCTGCCGGCGGGCCGCCGGCCGAACTGGTACGACCCGGGCCGGTTCTGGAGCGGCGACGACCTGGGGCTGACCGGTGGGGCGCAGCTCGGTGCCGAGATCGAGGTGCGGATCCCGCCACGGTGAGCGGTCGGGGCGGCGCGCTGCGGGGTGCCGCCGCCGACGGGGTTTGTCGGGGCGGACGCCCGGCAACTGAGAGTCCTCGTGACAGCATCCACCGATCTCGACGCGCTGACCGACTTCTTCAACCGGTACGGCGTGGCCCTGACCACCGGCGACGTGGCGGCCGTGGCCGCCTGCTACGCCCTGCCGGGACTGGTCGTCGCCGACACCTACAGTTTCTCGTTCGCGTCCCCGGCGGCGGTGGCGCTGTCGTTCGTCGGCGCGGCCCCGGACTACCGGGAGCGTGAGCTGGTGGCGGCGCACGCCGTGATCGGGGACGTGCAGCCGGTGTCGGCGCTGCTGACCGAGGTCGCCGTCGAGTGGGAGTTCCTGGACGGCCGGGGCCGGCGCGTTCCGGGCGAGCGGTACCGTTACCTGCTGCGGAGTACCGACGACGGCCCGGCCATCTGTACGGTGATCCGCACCGCCTGACCGCGTCGCGGCGACCTTCGGGGGCCCGCGGCATCGCCGGAACCGGGCTCACTGGACTGTTAGGACGGTTCAGTGGGCTCCGGCCCTTTCCGACATTGCCGATGATCGCTACGCTCTCCCGGCGGGACCGATGAGGGAGGGACATGTCGGGCACACGTCGCGCGCAACCCACCCCCGGGACCAACGCCGCCATCGCCAGTTCGCCCTGGATCGTGGTCTCGGTCGGGGTGGTGGTGATGGTGGTGCTGCTGTTCGTGGCGCTCGGCACGTACCGCAGCCGGGGTCCCGTCGGTGAGGCGTTCCCGGCTCCCGAGTGGACGATGCCGCTGCCGACGCTGCCGCCGACGGTGAGCCGGTCGGTGACCGAGCCGCCCGCGCCGGTGGTGCCGGGCCTCTCCCCGCGCTCGACCCTGTCGCCCAGCGGGGCGCAGCCCGCCGGGCACGCCGTGGCGACCACCCCGGTCGGCGGGGGCGGCGTCGCGCCGTTGCCGGCGGAGCCGGCCGCGCCGCCGGCCGCCCCGCCCGCGCCCGAACCCGAGCCGCCGGCCCCGACCACCCCGGCCAGGCCGCCCGCGTCGCCGTCGGTCAGCGGCGCGTACCGGGTGATGAACTCCTACGACGGGGCGTTCATCGGCGAGGTCCTGGTGCGCAACGCGTCCCGGTCCGCGCAGGACTGGACGGTCCGGATGACCTTCCCCGGCGCCCACCTGGTGACCGCGTGGATCGAGGGCGCGCCGCAGGGCCGGATCAGCCGCTCGGGCGACACCTGGACCTTCACCAGCGGCGTCGACCTGGGTGCGGGCGCGTCGGTGCCGCTGCGGTTCCACTTCGACCAGACGCGGGCCACCCGGCCGACGACCTGCACCGTCGACGGGGCCGGCTGCTCCGGCCTGCGCTGACGGCCCGCTCCGTCGCCACCGGCCGTGGCCGGCTCCTTCCTGCGCCGTAGGCACGCGTCTGCCGTCCCCGGGGGCGGGCGGGCACGCCGTCGTCCGCAGGCGCTTGCAAGATGACTGCTTTGTTGCGACTCCGTTTGCAAGGTATTGCAGAACGTTTCGGCAAGGGCTAGCGTGCGGGCCAATCACGACCAGAGGAAGGCCGTCGATGACACCCCCGCCGATGTCCCGTAAGGCGATGCTCGCCTTGGTCTCCACCCTCACCCTCGCCCTCGTCGGCACCCCCGTCGCCGTGCGCCAGCTCGGCGGCGACGCCGACGGTGGCACCCGCACCGACCCCCTCGCCGCCGCCGGCGCGACGCAGTGGCGCGCCGAACCCTCCGCCGATGCCCTGCTCGCGGCCGGCTCCGCCGATGCCCGGGCCGAGCAGTTCTACTTCGTCCTGCCCGACCGGTTCGCCAACGGCGACCCGCGCAACGACGCCGGCGGCCTCACCGGCGACCGGCTGACCACCGGCCTCGACCCCACCGACAAGGGCTTCTACCACGGCGGAGACCTCAAGGGCGTCATCGACAAGCTCGACTACATCCAGGGGCTCGGCACGACGGCCATCTGGCTCGCCCCGGTCTTCAAGAACCGGCCCGTGCAGGGCGCCGGCGACGACGTCTCCGCCGGCTACCACGGCTACTGGATCACCGACTTCACCCAGGTCGACCCGCACTTCGGCACCAACGAGGAGCTGAAGAAGCTGGTGCAGCTCTCGCACCGGCGGGGCATCAAGGTCTACCTCGACGTCATCGTCAACCACACCGCCGACGTCATCAAGTACGCCGAGGACAAGTACGCCTACATCGACAAGTTGACCGCGCCCTACACCGACGCGCAGGGGCGCGCCTTCGAGGACCGCAACTACGCCGACGGCACCCGGGGCTTCCCCAAGGTGGACGCCGACTCGTTTCCGTACACCCCGACCTTCGACAGCCCGGCCGACGCGAAGGTCAAGGTCCCGGCGTGGCTCAACGACGCCACCATGTACCACAACCGGGGCGACTCGACCTTCGCCGGCGAGAACAGCGAGTACGGCGACTTCTTCGGCCTGGACGACCTGTGGACCGAGCGCCCCGAGGTCGTCGCCGGCCTCACCAAGGTCTACGGCGACTGGATCGGCGCGACCGGCGTCGACGGGTTCCGGCTCGACACCGTCAAGCACGCCAACCTGGAGTTCTGGCCGCAGTTCAGCCGGGGCATCGAGCGGGCCGCCGAGAAGGCCGGCAAGAAGGACTTCTTCATGTTCGGCGAGGTCTACAGCGCCGACCCGGAGATCACCTCCACGTACGTGCGGCGCGGCGGCCTGCCCGCCACCCTCGACTTCGCGTTCCAGGAGGCCGCGCGCGGCTACACCGCCGCCGGTGGTTCCGCGAAGGCCCTCGCCGACGTGTACGCCCGCGACGACCTGTACGCCGCCCGCGACACCGACGCCAACCGGCTGACGACCTTCCTCGGCAACCACGACATGGGCCGGATCGGCTCGTTCGTCGCCGCGGCCGGCGGGGACGACGCCGCGCAGCTGCGCCGCGCCACCCTCGCCCACGAGCTGATGTTCCTCACCCGGGGACAGCCGGTGGTCTACTCCGGCGACGAGCAGGGCTTCACCGGCCCCGGCGGCGACAAGGACGCCCGGCAGGACATGTTCGCCTCGAAGACGGCCGACTACCTCGACGACGACCTGATCGGCACCGACCGCACCCACGCCGCCGACCAGTACGACGCGACGCACCCGCTCTACCGCACGATCGCCGGGCTGGGCGCGCTGCGCCAGGCCCACCCGGCGCTGCGCGACGGCGTGCAGGTCACCCGGTACGCCGCCGACGGTCCCGGCGTCTTCGCGTTCTCCCGCGTCGACCCCCGCCAGCGCGTCGAGTACGTCGTCGCCGTCAACAACGCCGACACCGCGCAGACCGTCACCGTGGACACCTGGTCGCCCGGCACCGCGTTCGCGGGCATCCACGGCGGCACCGGCACCTCGACCGCCGGGGCGGACGGCAAGCTCACCGTCACCGTGCCGGCGATGTCCGCCGTGGTCCACCGGGCCGCCAGGGCCATCCCGCAGGCCGCCGCGAAGCCGACGATCGCCGTCACCGCCCCCGCCCCGGGCACGCCCGTCGCCACCCGGGCCGCCGTCACCGCCAAGGTCACCGGCGATCCCCTCGCCACCATCACCGTCGCTGCCCGGGTCGCCGGCGGCCGGTGGACCCTGCTGGGCAGCGCGCACACCGCCCCGTACACCGTGCACCACGACCTGACCGGCCTGGCCGGCGGCACGAAGGTCGAGTACAAGGCGGTCGTCCGCGACGGCCGGGGCCGCGTCGCCGCCACCCGCTCCACCGCGACCGTCGGCACCCCCGCCCAGAGCGCGTCGCGGGACTGGCTGGTCGTGCACTACCAGCGCCCGGCCGGCGGCTACGCCGACTGGGGCCTGTACGCGTGGGGCGACATCGACCCCGCGTATGTCACCGAGTGGCCCAAGGGGCAGCCGTTCGCGGGCGAGGACTCGTACGGCCGGTTCGCCTGGGTGAAGCTGAAGCCCGGCGCGGAGTCCGTCGGGTTCCTCGTGGTGGACTCCGCCGGCAACAAGGACGTCGCCACCGACCGCACCGTCGACGTGACGCAGACCGGCGAGGTGTGGGTGAAGCAGGGCGACGCCGCGCTCTATCCGAGCAGGCAGGCCGCCACCGGCGAGCCCGACCCGCCCGTCGCCGAGGACACCGCGCTGATCCACTACCGCCGCGCCGACAACGACTACGACGGCTGGGGCCTGCACCTGTGGGACGGCGCGGCCAACCCCACCGATTGGGCCAGCCCGCTGAAGCCGGAGAAGGTCGACCCCTTCGGCGCGGTCTTCCGGGTGCCGCTGGCCGCCGGGGCGACCGGCCTGAGCTACATCGTCCACAACGGCGACACCAAGGACCTGCCGGACGACCAGCGGCTCGACTTCGCCACCGCCGGCCGGGAGGTGTGGCTGCTCGCCGCCACGCCGGGCCGGCTACTGCCGACGACCTCCTCCGGGGTATCCAGGGACGTGGACATCACCAAGCAGCGGGCGCAGTGGATCGACCGGTCCACCGTCGCCTGGCAGACTCCCGACACCGACGGCCGGACGTACGCCCTGGTCACCGCCCCTTCCAGCGGGGTGAGCGTCGTCGACGGAGAGCTGTCCGGGACGTACACCTCGCTGCCGCTGCGGGCGCAGCGCGACGGGCTCACCGAGGCCCAGCGCGCGCGGTTCCCGCACCTGTGGGCGCACCGCGCCTTCACCCTCGACCGGGGCGACCTGGCGAAGGTGCCGGCGGCGCTGCGCGGGCAGCTCGTGGTGACCGAGCGGGACGCCGAGGGGAAGCTGCTCGGCGCGACCGGCGTGCAGGTCCCGGGCGTGCTCGACGACGTGTACGCCGCCGCGACCGCCGCCAGGCTCGGCCCCACCTTCGCCGGCCGGGTGCCCACGCTGTCGGTCTGGGCGCCCACCGCCCGGTCGGTGGCGCTGGAGCTCTCCGACGCCCCGACCGCCGCGCCACGGGTCGTGGCGATGCGCCGCGACGACCGCACCGGCGTGTGGTCGGTGCGCGGCGAGCCGGGCTGGACCGGCAAGTACTACCGGTACCGGGTGTCCGCGTGGCAGCCGGCCGCGCAGCGGGTCGTCACCGCGTCGGTGACCGACCCGTACTCGGTGGCCCTCGCGCCGGACTCCACGCACAGCCAGCTCGTCGACCTGGCCGACCCGGCCCTGGCCCCGGCCGGCTGGGCGGGCCTGCGCAAGCCGGCCGCCGTGCCCCCGGCGAAGGCGCAGATCCAGGAGGTCTCCGTGCGGGACTTCTCCGTCGCCGACGCAAGCGTGCCGGCCGAGCGGCGCGGCACCTACCTGGCCTTCACCGACCCGGGCACGACCGGCATGAAGCACCTGCGGTCGCTCGCCGACGCCGGCGTCGACTACCTGCACCTGCTGCCCGCGTTCGACTTCGCCACCATCCCCGAGCGGCGGGCCGACCAGCAGCAGCCGGCGTGCGACCTGGCCACGCTGCCGGCCGACTCCGACGAGCAGCAGCGCTGCGTCGCGGCCGTCGCCGACACCGACGGCTACAACTGGGGGTACGACCCGCTGCACTACACCGTGCCGGAGGGCGGCTACGCCGTCGACCCGGCCGGGGCGGCGCGCACCGCCGAGTTCCGCCGGATGGTCGCCGGGATCAACGGCGCGGGCCTGCGGGTCGTCATGGACGTCGTCTACAACCACACCTCGGCCGCCGGCACCGACGCCAGGTCGGTGCTCGACCAGGT